>NZ_JBIRTB010000004.1:0-511539 GCF_044334475.1 Streptomyces sp. NPDC020780
CCCGCGGAGCGGGTACCACATCGCTGCGCGATGTGCAAGCGAACCACCGTGCTGCGCACGGTGGTTGCGCTCCCGCTCCGCGGGAGCGCTGGCGGGACGCTGCGCGTCCCGCGCACCCCCGTTGCTGCGCAACGGGGGTGACGCTCCGTCCGCTGCGCTCCCGGAGTTGGGGGCTTCGCCCCGATCCCCGGGTTTCCGCTTCGCTCCAGCCCGGGGCCGGCGGGTCCGCTGCGCTCCCCCGCCTCAACGGTCCTTCCGGCTGCGCTTTCAGGACCTTGGGGCCCGCTGGCGCGGGCCTGGCCAGCTACGAAGGGCGGGGGGCTCGTTCGTGCGGATTCCAGTGTAGCCCGCGCATCTGGTAGATGCAGTATGTAGCATTGGTGGAAACGCGGGACATCCCTACCCTGGAGTGATGGAAGTGCAAGGTCTACTGGCACTTCTAGGAGCAATTCTCGGTGGAACTCTAGTTCTCTTAGGTGACTTCATTCGGCGCAGAGTCGAAAAGCGAAAGGAGGAAGTGAATCGGCTCGTAGAAGTGAGTTCACGGCTCTCTTCCATGTACAACCGGCTGTGTGGGCAGCTCCTTGACGCTGCTATAGCTGGTGTAGCGGCGTCAAATCTGGCCTTTGCAGATCCGCTCCGCTACGAAATAACAACCCAGTTCTTCATGACTCCTGGTAGCGAACAACTTCGCTCCCACGCTTCCCGTTTGATCGACGCATACAACCGACTTCAGGATTCATACGGGAAAGAGTCGACCTGGGATGCTGCTCGCGATGAACACGGCTTAGCTGTGCGCGAGTTCGAAGCTGCTGTTCGCGCCATCGTGCATCGCCATCACATCTGAAGCTCCACTGAGGATTCCTGATCGTCGAGCATGGATAAGTAAGGGGATCTTGTGATTCATCTCAAAGAACACCAAGTAGATCAGAAGTCGGCGTTTAGGAATTGGGTGGGATTTCCTGCAAGGTCATCTGTGCCCCCTCAGGGTGCCCGGGGCACGATCGTGTCAGCGACCGGCTCGGGTAAGACGATCACAGCCGCCGCGTGCGCGCTGGAGTCGTTCGCGGACGGCCGGATCCTCGTGACCGTGCCGACCCTGGACCTGCTCGCGCAGACCGCCCAGGCGTGGCGGGCGGTGGGCCACCGGGCGCCGATGGTCGCGGTGTGCTCGCTGGAGAACGACGCGGTCCTCAACTCGCTGGGGGTGCGCACCACCACCAACCCGATCCAGCTCGCCCTGTGGGCCGGGCACGGGCCGGTCGTCGTGTTCGCCACGTACGCCTCTCTCGTGAACCGCGAGAACATCGATGCACCCAAGGGCCGGCGGAAGGTGCGCGGGCCGCTGGAGGCCGCTCTGGCGGGCGGGGAGCGGCTCTACGGACAGCAGATGGCCCCGTTCGACCTCGCGATCGTCGATGAGGCCCACGGAACCGCTGGTGATCTTGGTCGGCCATGGGCGGCGATCCACGACAACGCCCGCATCCCCGCCGACTTCCGGCTCTACCTGACCGCGACGCCGCGCATCCTCACCGCACCCCGCCCGCACAAGGGCACCGGCGGCCAGGAGGCGGAGATCGCGACCATGGCCGACGACCCGGAGGGCACGTACGGCGCGTGGCTCGCAGAGCTCGGGCTGAGCGAGGCCATCGAGCGGGAGATCCTCGCCGGGTTCGAGATCGACGTCCTGGAGATCCGCGACCCCTCCCCCGTTCTCCGGGAGTCGGAGGAGGCGCGGCGGGGCCGGCGCCTGGCCCTGTTGCAGACCGCCCTCCTGGAGCACGCCGCCGCGTACAACCTGCGTACGGTCATGACCTTCCACCAGAAGGTCGAAGAAGCCGCAGCGTTCGCGGACAAGCTGCCCGAGACCGCAGCCGAGCTGTACGTGAACGATGCCTCGAACGAGGACCTGGCGGCTGCGGACCGGCTGCCGAAGTCGTCGATCGACGCGGCGTTCTACGAGCTGGAGGCCGGCCGCCATGTTCCGCCGGACCGGGTGTGGTCGGCGTGGCTGTGCGGCGACCACCTCGTCAGTGAGCGGCGTGAGGTCCTGCGCCAGTTCGCAGGCGGCATCAACACAGCCGGGCGCCGGGTCCACCGCGCGTTCCTCGCCAGCTGCCGCGTGCTCGGGGAAGGCGTCGACATCACCGGCGAGCGAGGCGTGGAAGCCATCTGCTTCGCCGACACCCGCGGCTCCCAGGTCGAGATCGTCCAGAACATCGGCCGCGCGCTCCGGCTCAACCGCGACGGCTCCACCAAAGTCGCCCGCATCATCGTCCCGGTCTTCCTGGAGCCCGGCGAGAACCCCACCGACATGATCGCCAGCGCCTCCTTCCGCCCCCTCGTAGCCGTACTCCAGGGCCTGCGCTCGCATGACGAACGCCTGGTCGAGCAGCTCGCCTCCCGCGCGCTCACCAGCGGCAAGCGCAAGATCCACGTCCGGCGAGACGACGACGGCCAGATCATCGGGGTTGGCGGCGAGGGCGACGGCGAGGACCAGGAGGACGACACGCAGGCCGCCGCCGAAGCCGCCCTGCTGCACTTCTCCAGCCCGCGCGACGCCGCGACCATCGCGGCTTTCCTGCGCACCCGGGTCTACCGGCCCGAGTCGCTGGTATGGCTGGAGGGCTACCAGGCCCTCATCCGGTGGCGGGCAGAGAACGAGATCACCGGCGTCCATGCCGTTGCCTACGACGTCGAGGTCGAAGTGGGGGTCACGAAGGGTTTTCCGCTTGGCCGATGGGTCCATCAGCAGCGGAAGGCGCTGCGGGCGGGTGAGCTGGAGGAGCGGCGCAAGACCCTGCTGGACGCCCCGGAAGCCGGAATGGTCTGGGAACCGGTCGAAGAGGCATGGGAAAACAAACTCGCCGCACTACGGTCCTACCGGCGGGCCACCGGGCACCTCGCACCCCGGCAGGACGCGGTATGGGGCGAACACGAGGCGATGATGCCCATCGGGCAGCACATGGCCAACCTCCGGCGGAAGGGCGGCCTGGGCAAGAACGCGGAGCGGGCCACCGTACGCGCGAAGCAGCTGGCCGCAGTCGATGAGGACTGGAACTGCCCATGGCCCCTGAACTGGCAACGCCACTACCGCGTGCTGGCGGACCTGGTCGACGCTGACGGCTTTCTGCCGGCCATCGAACCGGGGGTGCTGTTCGAGAGCGACGACCTGGGCACATGGCTGAAACGGCAGAAGAACCCGGGCACCTGGGCGCAGCTGTCCACCGAGCAGCAGCAGCGGCTGTCCCAACTGGGCATCAAGCCGCTTGAGGAGACGTCTCCCGCCCCGGCGGCCGATCGGGCAGCGAAGGACCCAGGCAAGGCGCAGCAGGCATTCCAGCGGGGCCTGACAGCCCTCACACAGTGGGTGGAACGGGAAGGCGCCCACCGGCCCGTACCCCGGAAGGCGGTGGAGAACTTGCCCGACGGGACCGAAACCAAGCTTGGCATCTGGTACAGCAACACCAAGGCCAGGCGAGACAAGCTCACCGAAGAACAACTGGACGCACTCCGGAAGTTGGGCATCGAATGGGCGTAGGGGAAAGCGCCCGATATTGGATGCCGGGCCCCTTCGCCCAACACCGGTGCGTGCCGGCCTCCGCAATGGCGGGCACTGCACGAGGTGCTGTGAGCAGCCGCACGGTCGAGCGCAGCCCGGAAGCAGCATCGGCGATTCGGGATTCATAGGCCGGTGAACACGGCGCCGCCCGCACCATACCGGGCGACCTCCGCCACGGGAGCGGACCCACAACGCGAGCCGTTGACCCCTAAAACCGGCAGCCTCGCCACGCACCGAGACCCCACATCGAAACAGCCCGAACCCAGCGCCCGGACCTGACGCCGGGGCCGGCGATGTCGTCGGCCCCGGAGCCACGGCGGGACCAGTCGCTGCCTCGGTAGACACCGCCTCGTAGGCTGCGTCCATGACCCAGACCCTGACGCCCCACGACGCCTTCGATCTGCTCATGGCCGGTAACCAGCGCTTCGTCGCAGACGTTCCTGAGCACCCGAACCAGGACGCCGCCCGCCGCACAAAGACCGCGCCGTCCCAGCAGCCCTTTGCCGTGCTGTTCGGATGCTCCGACTCCCGGCTGGCCGCCGAGATCATCTTCGACCGCGGTCTGGGCGACCTGTTCGTCGTACGCACCGCCGGACACGTCGCCGGCACCGAAGTCCTCGGTTCCCTCGAGTTCGGCGTCAATGTCCTGAACGCGCCACTGGCCGTCGTTCTCGGCCACGACTCGTGCGGCGCCGTCGCCGCAGCCTGTTCCGCCCTGGAGAACGGGCAGACACCCGGCGGCTTCGTCCGCGACATCGTCGAGCGGGTCACCCCGAGCGTGCTGGCCGCCCGCGCCGCCGGACGCGACAGCGCCGAGGAAATCCTCGCCGAACACATCGAACACACCGTGGACCTCCTCCTGGAACGCTCCCGCGTCCTGGCCGACGCAGTAGCCGCCGGCCGGACCGCCGTGGTGGGGCTGTCCTACCGCCTGGCCGACGGCAGCGCCCAGTTCGTCACCTCCCGCGGCCTTGACCCAGCAGCCCCCAGCGCGTCCTGACCACCCCGGCCGTAACCGCTCACGCGCAGGTTGCCGGCTTCGCAGCCCCGCGAAACCGGCCGACGCCCGCACCAGCCCCACCCCCACCGACAAGGACACCACGACGAGGTGGTGCGCTCACCACGGTGTGTCCGGACGCCCGAAGGGTCCCGGTTCCATTGACAGATAGGCGCGAAACGCGCACGACACAGAGGGCGAGGAGTGCGCGGCGGAGCCAGCGTGCGCCATCGTGGTCCGAAAGCCATGGCGAGCACCCCAGGACAAAACAGACCAGCGAGAACGCGCGGAGAGCAGCGAACCGGTACTGAGCCAGGAAGCGGTGGACAACAGGGAAAGCGCTGAACCGATCGACCCGGCGGACAGCACACTGCCCACCGAGCCGAGTGACAGGACACTGCCGACAGACCCGACCGAGAGAACAGATCCCACAGAGCCGACGGACAGGACCGAATCCTTCGACCAAAAGGAAAGGAACGATCCGCCAGGACGTTGCAGAGTCATCCACCCATCGTGCCAGGCCCACACGCCAGACACTTCCCTCGACTTGCGCAGTCCTCAAGAGCTTACGACGACAGCACGGCAGAGTGCGGAATCAGCACGCCCCACCAGTACGCCACCAGGCCAGGGGCCAATCACCCCGAAAGATCCGCAGACCCTGTACGCGATACGGGCGGCTACACGCCCGCTCCCCGGCTGGTCCGGGCCGGCCGCGCCGTCATCAGGGACCGGAGCACGTCCCGGCGGGGCCCGGCACCGTGGAGCCGGGCGGGCCGGCGCGGCCGAGGTGCGTCCGGCAACCGGGCCGCCGGCGGATCCTGGGGCCCGACGGCACCGCGTCGGCACCTTCGCGGCGCTCCTGTGGTCCTGGCTGGGCGTCATCGCTTCGGGCGGCGCCGCCGGTCGTCTCAGCGGCTGGTCGGCGCGTTCCAGTCGACCAGTTGGACGATGACGCCATTGGGGTCGCGGACCTGGAAGGCGCGCTCGCCCCACTCCTCGTCGGTCAGCGGCATGGTGATCGCGACGTTCTCGGAGCGCAGGCGCGCCAGCTCGCCTTCGAGGTCCTCGACGACGAAGGCGAGGATCAGGCCTGCGGTGTGCTCGTTGCGCTGGTCTGCCGGGAGGGTGTGTAGCCCTCGCCGCAAGAAGATGACATTCATGCCGACGTCATCGCGCGTCAGGGAGGCGAAGCCGTCGGCGGCCATCTCCTCGTGGAACCCGAAGTGCTCGACGAGGAAGGCGCTGGAGGCGGGGACATCGTCGACGTTGAGCGACACGGAACTAGAGGTGATCTTCATGCAAGCTCCTCTCAGTCACACGGAGCACATTCTCCGTACGACGTACAATGTACATCGTACGGAGTTCGGTTGCGAGAGGATGCCTCCGTGTCGAAGGAACGAACCAGCTCGGGCGACCCGGCCCGCACCCTGCAACTGCTGTGGCGCGACTCCCCCTCCGGAGGTCGCCGAGGACCGCGGCGGGGGCTGAGTATCGATGCGGTGGTCGAGGCTGCCACCGCCATCGCCGACGCCGAAGGCCTGGACGCGGTGACCATGCGCCGGGTAGCCAAGGGCCTCGGCGTGGTGCCGATGACGCTGTACACCTACGTCCCCGGCAAGGCCGAGCTCCTCGATCTCATGCTCGACGCCGCCTACGCCCGCATGCCCCGCGCCGACACCACCGGACAGCCATGGCGCCAACGCGTCACCGCTGTCGCCGAGGAGAACAAGGCCCTCTTCGAACGCCACCCATGGGCCGCGGCGGTCTCCACCGTCAGGCCTCCACTGGGGCCGGGGCAGATGGCCAAGTACGAGCACGAACTGGCTGGGCTCGACGGCCTCGGCCTCAGCGACGTCGAGATGGATGACTGCCTGACCCACCTGCTCACCTTCGTACAGGCATGCGCCCGCGCCGACGCCGACGCCCGCGCCGCACAGCACGACAGCGCCCTGAACGACCAGCAATGGTGGGAGCTGAACGCCCCACTCCTGGCCCGGGTCCTCGACGAGAACGCCTACCCCACAGCCGTCCGCGTCGGCGCAGCAGCAGGCGCCGCACACAGCAGCGCCCACAACCCCGAGCACGTCTACGCCTTCGGTCTGCAACGCGTCCTCGACGCCTTCGCCGCCCTGATCGACCGGAGGGAAGGCGCGAAGACCTCGGCTCCATCGCACCGGCACGACGCCGTTGCCCCGCGAGCCGGAACACCCGCCGCCCGTACTCCGGCTCGGGAACTCGAGGAGGAGGGCTGACTCCTCGCCGAGCGGGGTGGTGCGATCAGCCTCATCCCTCGGTGAGTTGAGTACGAACCTGCGGGCTCATCGCCCGGAGTCACGGGGCACACCCGCGGGTTCGCGCCACTGGTGCCTCGGTGGGGTCCTGAAGCGCGGGACGGACTGTTCCACGAGGACGCGTAGCGGTGGCCGCCCTCCTGGAGGAAGCGGGCGAAGCGTGCGGCGACGGCTTCGGCGACGTTGTCGGAGGCGGTGATCTGCTGCATGAGGGCGGTCGCGAACGCCGCAGCGCCGCAGCCGGGAGCGGGCCGGTTCGGCAGCCTCACGGTCCACGGGCCGGCGGCACACCGCGCGGCATCGCAGCAGGCGCCGGGCGGAGAGCCCGTTTCCCGGTGAGGGGCAGCGGGCCGCCTCCTCAGTGGCGTGCGGCGGTCCTGGTGCGGAGCACCTCGTCCAGGGACTCGTCCCGCCAGCGCTTCAGCAGTTCGTGGAAGGCGACCGCGCTGTGCGGGTAGGAGGTCGGGCCGTTGAGCCGGCCACGGCCTTCCGCGTTGTAGCCGGGGGTGCACTCGGCGTGGAACCACTCGTGGTCGGGGGCGTCCTGGGGGCACACGGCGGTCCAGGCGTCCCCCACCTCGCGGGGCGGTTCGATGACCGCACCATCGGCTTCCGCGGCGGCGACGAGTGCCGCGGCGTGGACGGCGTGTTCGTCCAGGACGTGGGTGTAGTTGACGCTGCTGGCGCTCTGCGTTCCGCCCAGCTGGATGAGGTTGGGGAAGCCGTTGCAGGTGAACCCGTGCAGCGTGCGCGGTCCCCGCTGCCGCCACGCGTCCTGGAGGTGGACGCCGTCGCTGCCGCGGACGGGCAGCCGGCCGGAGTGGACGCCGGAAACACCGACGGAGAATCCGGTGGCGAAGATCAGGCAGTCGAGTTCGTACTCGGTGTCGCCGACCACGACGCCGTGCCCGGTGATCCGCTCGATGCCGTGGGTCCCGGCGGTGTCGACGAGAGTGACGTTGTCCCGGGTTGAACGCCTGAAGGTAGGCGTCGGAGAAGGTCGGGCGCTTGCAGGCGTAGCGGTACCAGGGCTTGAGCTTCTCCCGTCGGACATCGGTTGCTGCGGCATCCGGGGAGAATATCGGGCCGGTACCCGGCCGGGGGCTGGAGAGGGTGGAGTATCTGGGCGGTCTGGGGGTGTCCGCGAAGGGAGTGGCGGACCGGGCCTTCCTGCGGTAGTTGGCCGGCTTCTGCGCCGGAGCGCGCCGAGAACTCGTGGATCACGTATCGGCGGGCGCATCGGGCAGGGCCCGGTCGCCGGCGTCGGACCGCCACGTGCCCCTGCACCGCACCCGGGTCTCACTGCCCGGCGGGGCCGGGGCACGTGCGACCGCGCCCGCGGGAGAGCAAGCGCGGGTACGCCTCGGCACGTCACGTGAGGCCGGCCGCCGTGACGGCCTCACACCGAGCGCAGGTCCGCCACCAGGTCGGCCAGGACGGCCGCAGGGCCGGTGCCGGTGACTGCCCTCCCTCTCCTCGTCGCCGGCCAGCGCCGCACCGGCCAGCGTGGCCAAACGCGGTGACGGTACCCCGCGCGACGACAAGAGGACTCTTCATGCCGCATGTCACCGTCCCGGCGCCAGCGGGGCGCCACCGGAGAGACGCGGCCGGCCCCCCATCCGCGGGTGATCGGCCGCGGGGTCCTCGTCATCGAAGAGGCCCACGGGGACAGGGATGGAGGGCCCGGCCGCTGCGCTCGGCGGAAGGCACCACAGAGTCAGCGGGCGACCGCCCTGGTGGCCTTGCTGACGGCAAAACCGCTGCTGTGGCCGGTGCGGCGTGCGGTCACCTTCACCGTGATCTTCGTGCCCCGCTGGGCGGTCTTCAGTGTCAGCGAGGTCTTGGCCGCCCCCGCGATCGCCTTGCCGTTCGCGTACCACCGGTAGGTGTACGAGGTCGGGGCAGGCGTCCATGTTCCACGGGCGAGCGTGAGCACCTTGCCCACCTTCGCGGTGCCCGAGATCGTGGGTGCCTTGGTGGCCTTGGGTGCGACACCGGCAGCCACCTTCGCCGCCGCCGTCGTCGAGCTGCCACTGGCGTGTCCGGTGCGCCGGGCCGTGACACTCACCGAGATCTTCTTGCCGAGCAGTGCCGCCGGGACGGTGTACGCCGGCGCGGTCGCCCCCGCGACCGCCTTGCCGTCCGCCTTCCACCGGTAGGCGTAGGAGGTGGCGGCCGGCGACCAGACACCGGGCACGGCCGTGAGCGTGGAGCCGACCCTCGCGCTGCCGCTGATCTTCGCAGCGGTCGTGGCCTTCGGCGCCACGCCCTGCGCGACCATGACCGGCGCCGAGACGCCCACCACGTCCGGGGTCCCGGCCCTGCGGGCGCAGACGCTGACGCCGACCTTCTTGCCGAGCAGCGCCGCCGGGACGGTGTACGCCGACGCGGTCGCCCCGGCCACCGCCTTGCCGTCGGCGCTCCACTGATAGGCGTACGACGTCGGGTGCCCCGACCATGTGCCCGTGCTCGCCGTCAGCGTGCTGCCGACCTTCGCGGTGCCCGAGACCACCGGAGGCGTGCGGTTCAGGAGCGGTGCCTCGGTGACGGTGAACGAGCCCTGGCCGTACTCCCACGCGTTGTGGGTGACGACGCTGATGCCCCAGGTGTCGGCGGCGAGCCCGGTCAGGTCGAGGACGGCCGTCAGGGTCCTGCGGTCGGCCGACACCGAGGTGGTGGCCGCCTCGACGGTCCTGCCGGACCTGTAGATCCGTACCTTGTCGTCCTTGTGCAGGGCCGTGCCGGAGACCTGCACGGTGACCTTGGTGCCCGTGACGCCGGTGAGCGGGGACACCTGACCGACGGTGACCTTCTCCGGACCGCAGCGGATGGACGTGCAGACCCCTTCGACCTCGTAGGAGGTCCGCGAGGCGGTCTCGGGAAGGGACAGCACGAGGATGCTCGGAGTCACTTCCGTGCTGCGCGGCTCGTTGACGTAGCACTCGTAGCCGTCCGGCAGGAAGCGCATGCAGCCGTTGTCGAGGCTCGCGTCGTACAGCGCCGGGACCGCGGTCGCCGCCGCGCCCTCGGTATCGCTGATCTTCATGTCGAAGCGGTCGTTGGACGCGGTGGGCAGCACCGCGCACGCCGCGCTGTGCGACTCCTCCAGCGTCCCGGTGAACGGGCCGTACCCGTAACTGACGTTGGGCACCTTCGTGCACTCGTCGGCCGGGCCGGCCGCGGTGGCGACCCGCAGGGCGTCGAAGCGGTACGCGGGGGCCGCTTTCAGGCCCGCCCGCACGGTGACCATGACCTGGTAGCTGGTGGAGCCGGAGACCGCACACGCCGCGTTCTTGTTGCAGAGGGCCTCCCCGTCCGCCCCGTAGGCGACCACGTTCGCGGTGCCCAGGGCGTCACGGACGTTCAGGTGCAGGGTGTCCTTCGCGTCGGTTGTGGTGACCTGACGGCAGAGCAGGGTGCCCGGGGCGCCCAGCGCGCCGCCGGTGGACGGGCCGCCGACCCGGCTCGCCGGGTTCGGGACGCAGCCCTTCGCGGTGGCGGTGACGTCCCGTCGGGTCAGGGTGTAGTCGGCGTCGGTGTCGCGGCCGGTGAAGAGCACGGTGTGAGCGATGCCCGGGGCCAGCTCGCAGGTGGTCCAGGTGGAGAGCGACGAGTAGATCGAGCAGACCTCCTCGCCGGTGGCGTCCAGCACGGAGAACTGGGCGGTGGACGCCGTGCCCGGGGCGGCCTGGAGCTGCAGGTTCTCCTGCGCGCTGTGGTCGTCGGCCGGGATGCTCAGGCAGTGTGAGAAGACACCGTCACCTGTGGAGAGACGGGCGGTGGGGCTGGTGGCGGAGAAGTCGCCGGCCGGGATGGCCGGGCAGCGGCTCGCCACGTCCGTCCGGTGCAGGGCGAGGGTGTACGCACCGGTGGGCGGATCCGTGTCATCGGTCGAGACCAGGGCCCTGAAGGGCGCCTTCCCGGTGAGTTCGCAGGTACCGCCCGACAGGGCGGAAGCCTCGCACCGCTGGACTCCGTCGGCGTCGACGACCGTCACGTCAGGCCGGGGCTCGGGACCGTTGAGAGCCTTCAGCGCAGCCATGCGGGCGCCTGCGGGGAGCGGCAGGGAGAGGCAGTCGATTTCGCCGCCCGCCGTGAACGCGCCGGTGTACAGACCGAGTTCGGCGGGCACGCAGCCGGTCGTGGAGGCCCGGTCGATGATCAGGGTCGGGGCGTCGGTGAGGACGGTGTAGTCCCCGGCCGAGGGCAGGTCGCATCCCGACCACGTGGTGCAGACGGTCTTTCCCGCCTGGTCGTACACACCGAGCACGGTGCGGGCGCCGGAGGCGACGCCGTACACGTCGTGACGTCCGGCGGCCGGGGCGGTGAAGATCTTGCATCCGGTGGAGGCGCCTGCCGCGGTGGGCGCGGAGTTGTACGCGTTCAGCGGGACGTGGGCGCACCCGGCCGGGTCGGAGAGTCTGCGGATCTTCAGGGTGTACGCGGCGGGGAAGGTGTTCTCCGACTCGCTGACCTGGGACAGGACACGGTAGGGACCGTCACCGGGAAGGACGCAGCCGTCGCTGTCGTCCTCGTTGAAGTGCGGGCAGATCCGGGCACCGGTCTCGTCGGTGATCCAGGAGGTGCCCTGGCCGTACACGACGGTCCTGAGGTCGTTCGTGATCCGCTCTCCGGGCTTCGCCGTGAACGGCTGGCACTGGACGGCCGTGGGCCCGGCCGCCGATCCGGTGAGCGGCGGCGTGTCCCAGCGGGTGCCTGTCTCGGGGGCGCAGCCCTCGTCGGTGGCGAGGGGGACGACGGCGAGCGTGAGTCTGCTCGGATCCGCCCAGTTGTTGAGCAGCCGGAGCGTGTAGGTGCCCTGACGGGTCAGGTCGCACCAGCCGGCGCCCCACTCGGGGTCGTAGCAGTCGACCGGGTTCTCTCCGTCGAACACCGAGGGGTAGGTGTGGTGACTGCCGCTTCCGTTCAGGAGCAGCCGGTGCAGTCCGGGCCGCTGCACGGTGAAGGTGAAGCAGACGGTCCCGTCTGCGGGGATGTCCACCGTGCCCTCGTCGGGTGCGGCTTCGCCGAAGGAGGAGAGCGGAAGGGCGGAACAGTCCGTGGTGGTGGTGGTCGTGGTGCCGGTGGCGTATGCCTGTGCCGACCCCGTGGGCAGTACCGATGCGAGCATGACCGCCAGTGCGATCAGCAGAGCGGTGTACGTCGCGGATCTCGCGGCCGTACACGAGCGATGAGACATTCCGTTCCCCCCGGAGCGGTGAAGTGGAGAGTGCGCTGGAGCGTCCGCGGACGACGGGCGGGCTCGGCGTGCTGGGCGCGTACCTGTCGTGCGTGTGGGACCTGTGAAGGGCGCACGTGATGATCGCACAATGCGTTGCCTCGCGACACGCGTGTTTCGGCAGTCGGTCCTGGCGGTGGTCCCTTCCCGGGAGTGGTCAACTCCTGTACGGAGCGCTGCTGTCGGCGAGATCGTGGCGCGAGTTCGCGCGCGGGGAGGGGTCGGAGGTCGGGGGTGTGTCCGGTTGTCGGCGCCGGCTGGCAGCATGGGCGCATGACTGACGATCTTGACGGCGTACTTGCGGATCCCGTACGGCTGCTCACCGCCGACCGTGCGGCGCTGCGTGACCACCTGCGCCATGAGGACCGGGCCCGTGGCGTGGGGGGTGAGGTCTTCCTGCAGGCCGAGGCGATTTTCGGGGGCGAGGAGGTGACGCCCGCGGAGTTCGCCTCCTGGCTGCACTTCGCGGCGAAGGCCACCGGTCACGACGCGTACGCCGACCGGATCGCGGCGGCCGGTACCGGCATGCCGTGGCGGACGGTGTGGGCGTGGTGGCGGCCGGCCTGCTGGTTCCCGGTCCGTCCGAGCCTGAACGGCGACTACTTCCGGGTGCGCCGGTGTGTGGGCGGGGGCCGGGAACTCGTCGAGGTGACCGACCAGCGTGGCCCTGTCTGGCTCGACGCGGCGACCGGTCACCGGGTGACCGGCGTGGACGGGGCGATACTGACCGACGCACCGGCCGGGATCGGGGCCGCCGGGGCCCCCGCGATGTACGACCTGGACCTGTTTCTCCCGCAGGAGTGGGAGGACGCCGTGGCCTTCGCGACGGACGGGGGCGGGACCCGGTATCTCGTCGAGAGTGTGCACGGGATAGCGGTCGTGGAGACGGACGCCGACGCGCTGCGGGACTGGCCGTCCGGGGCGGGCCTGGACCCCACGTCGGCACAGGAGGCACCGCCGGGACCGGCCCCCGCCGTGCGGCGGCCGACGGGTCCGCTCACCGCGGCCCGGGTCGACGACGCTTTCGGCGGCGCGCGGCAGGTGGTGCGCGTTGCCGAGAGTGATCTGCCCGAGGGGCTCGTCCACGCGGGCAGCAGGCGGTATCTGCGGGAGGTCGGTCTGCCCGCCTGGTGGGTGTGCCACAGCGCTCAGTACGAGACCTACCCGGTCGACGCCATGCGCCCACCGGAGGAGGAGGCCCTGCCGGACCGGAGCCTGCCCGGCGGGGTGGTGGCCGCCGACCTGATCGGCTTCGGTGCCACCGAGTACGGCGAGCTGTACCTGCACCGTCACGACGGCACGGTGCACATCCAGAGCAATCTGACCCGCCGTTGCGGCGAGGTACTGGTGCCGCTCGCCCCGGACCTCGACGTCTTCACCCGTGCCCTGGAGGCCGTGGACCGCTACCGCAACGCCTGCTGGCACCCGTACCCGGTGGAGGGTGACCAGGAAGACGTGACGGAGCTTTTCCTGGCGGAGTTGGCGGAGCTGTCCCCGGACCTGTCCGACCGGGACACTGCCACGGGCACGGTGTGGAGCTGGCTCTACGCCGGCATCACGGAGCTGAAAGTGGACGGGTACTGAGCCGGTGCGGCCGGATGACCGGGTGACGTCGTCCGGATTTCCCGGGGGCGTGCCGGCTGTCTTCGCCCGGCCGGAGTGCAGCCGGTCCCCGGGCAGCGGTTCTCGGCCGGATCAGGTTTCGGCGGATCCTTTTCGCCAGGTGCCGGACTGCCGGTCCGGGCAGGGGCCGGTTTCCACGCGATGTCGTTGGTTTCTTTTCGGCGTTCCTGTTCGACGGTGAGGAGAAGCCCGCCCCGGCCTCGGCTCTGCCCGCTGGGCAGGGAGCCGTGCACCGAAGCACCGGACGGGGGCGGTTCTCAGCACTCGTTCCTCTGGGGGGGCAAGGGTGCGATGCTCATGTCAGGGAGCGTCGCCCTGCTCGCTTGTCCACGGCTGTCCGAGGGTAGGGAGGGTCTCAGGAGCGGCGTGAGGAGGGATCGTGCTCGAGCTCCGACAGAGCGATCTGCACGGTGCGTTCGGCGATCCGGTGCTCGGCTCGATCAGTTTTCTCAACGAGATCATGAGCCGGTATCCCGACGCGATCTCGTTCGCTCCCGGCGCCCCACATCTCGCCTTCCTCGACGACCTCGACGTAGCCCGCCACGTCGACACCTGGGTCGCCCACCAGGTCGCAGAGCGCTCTCTGAGCCGGGAGCAGGCTCGGAGTCTGCTGTACGAGTACGGACCCAGCCGGGGGCTGATCAACGAACTCGTGGCGGACGCGCTCCGCCGTGATCACGGGATCGAGGCCGGGGCGGACGCTGTGGTGGTCACGGTGGGTGCGCAGGAGGCGATGGTGCTCACGCTGCATGCCCTGTGTTCCCGGCCAGGGGACCTGCTGGCCGTCGTCGACCCCTGTTTCGTCGGCATGCGTGGCGCGGCCCGTCTGCTGGACGTCCCGGTGGTCTGCGTGGACGAGGCCGAGGACGGCGTCGACGTCGACGCGCTGCGGGCGCAGTGCCGTGCCGCGCGGTCCCGAGGCGGGCGGATCCGGGCCCTCTACATCTCCCCGGACTACTCCAATCCGTCGGGGAGCCTGACGAGTCTCGCCGCTCGTCGGCGCCTGCTGGACCTGGCCGGACAGGAAGACCTGCTGCTGCTGGAGGACGGGGCCTACGGCTTCACCGCACCGCCGGGGCAGGAGATTCCCCCGCTGAAGGCGTTGGACGCCGAGGGCCGGGTGGTCTATCTGGGCACCTTCGCCAAGGTGTGTCTGCCGGGTACCAGGGTCGGCTACGTGGTCGCGGACCAGGTGATCCGGACCGGTGACGGCAGCCGGCGGCTGCTCGCGGACGAACTGGCGGTGAGCAAGAGCATGGTGACCGTCAACACCTCGCCGATCTGCCAGGCTGTGGTGGGCGGCATGCTCCTGGAACACGGTGGGTCGCTGAAGGCCCTCGCACAGCGCAAGTCCGAGCTGTACCGCCGTAACCTTGCGCTGCTGCTGGACGCGCTCGACCGGCACCTGCCACCCGAGTCCGGGCCGGCACCGGGGGTGAGCTGGTCGCGTCCGGCCGGGGGCTTCTTCGTACGGATGCGGCTTCCGGTGCCGGCCGACACCGCCCTGCTGGAGACCTCCGCCTCGGAGCACGGTGTGCTGTGGACGCCGATGTCGCACTTCTACGCGAGTGGCAAGGGTGACAACGAGTTGCGGTTGTCGTGCAGTTACCTGGAGCCGGACCGGATCGAGGAAGGGACGGCCCGGCTGGCGGGGTTCCTCAGGAAGGAGGTTGCCTCCGGGCGACCGGGCGGGGCCGGGACCGCTCCACCTTGCCGATGACGTCCTCGCTGTAGAGCCTGCGTGCTTGGGTGAAGGCGAACTCGGCCATGTAGAGGCGGAACTGGTCCGCCGGCTCCTCGGCGAGGGCGAGCATCGTACGGTTGGCGACCACGGCGGAGTTGTCCAGGTCCTGCACGGCGGCCTCGACCGCGGCGTCCATGGCGTCCTCGGCCACCACTTCGTCGCAGACGAGAGCCGCCTCCGGGTCGATCGCCCGGATTCTCCTGCCGGAGAGGATGACCCGGCGTGCCAGCCGGGAACCGGTCAACCGGCCGAGGCGCAGGTTGCCCGCCCCGGGCACGATGCCCTCCTGAGCGGCCGGAAGGCTGAAGTAGGCGTTGTCGGCGGCGATGACACGGTCGAAGACCAGCAGCAGTTGCATGCCTCCGCCGATGGCGAACGAGTCGACCGCGGCCACCCATGGTTTCTGCACGGAGGGCACTGCGTAGGTGGCCTCGGCAGGCGGAAGCAGCAGACCACGCAAGATTTTGCTCAGGTAGGTCAGCTCCCTGCGCAGCAGGAACTCGAGGAACGAGATCCGGCCGTCGCGCAGGTCGGACAGATTGATCCCGGCGCTGAAGACGCGCCGACCGGCGTAGCGGGGGTGGGTCATCACATCGCCTCTGAGGACGCCCACATGGGTCCGTTCGTCCAGCAGGACCAGGTCGACGGCCGTCTCCATCGCGTCGACCAGCGCGTTGTCCTCGGCGTTGAGACAGTGCGGGTTGCGTACGGTGAGGTGTCCGGCCGCGGCGCGGCGTTCCAGCAGTACCGGTCCCAGATCGGCGCGTCCGTCACGGCGGTAGCGGTCGATGAGGGCGAGGGCGCGGGGCGAGGCCATCAGCATGGTGTCCGTCAGATGCGCGCCGGCCGTGGGAGAGCGGAGGATGCCGCGGAGGAAGATCCCCTGATCGATCTCCCTGCCTTCCTTGTGTGCCTGGGGGCGGGCGTTCTCCTCGTCCATCTGCCCACGGTCGGGGACCAGACCGGGGAAGCGCTCGGCGGCGGCGAACACCAGCTCTGTCAGCCGGTGCCGGCGTGTGCGCCCGTCCGTCAAGGCGTCGTAGACCGCGTCCGTGTGGCGGCGCATGAACTGCTCGCGGATGTGCCGGCAGGAGTCGAACACGGCCGCCGTCCGGTTGCGTTGCCCGGCGTCACGGTCCGCCGGGGCGGGCAGGCGCGCCAGGATCCGTTCTGCGCGCTCCGTCTGCTCCGCCAGGACCGAGGCGTCCTCCTCGAGGGTGCCGCCCAGCGGGGGGGCTGCGGGCGAGGAGGTGGTTCCGGCGGTCGTTCGGTCGGGGGTCATGACCATGTGGCGGTCTCCTCGTTGCGGGCCAGTCGGCGCAACTCGCGGTCGCAGGCGGCCAGATGCGTGCCGATGGCTTCCTCGTAGGGGGTGGCCGAGGCTTCCAGGATCAGACTGCGGCGTATCGCGACCTCGGCACCGCTGAGACGGCCGAGCATGACGACGGTGGCGCGCAGCGCCTCTTCCATGGTGTGCCCGATCTCGTTCACCAGGCCGAGGGACACGGCCTGGTCGGCGGTGATCTCGTGCCCCCACAGCACCAGTCGGCGGGCCTGGGCGGTTCCCAGCTGGCCGACGAGCCGGTGGATCGCCATGCCTGGCCAGAAGTGTTCGTCGTTGACCGGCAGCAGCAGCCGGAAGTCGGGGGAGGCGATCCGGAAGTCGCTGGTGAGGAGCAGGTCCAGTGCAGGACCGCCGCACACTCCCTCCGCCGCCGCGACGGTCACCGCCGCCAGCCGCTCGATTCTGCGGACCGCGCGCTCCCACCGGTTCACCTCCCCGATGCGCACCCAGCCCGGCCAGGACCGGTCGGGCGGGGCGGACCGCAGGCGCAGGACGACCACGTTCTGGGCGCCGTCTTCTTCCGCCCGGGCGCACACGGAGTTCACCGACGCGGTCAGCTCGTCCAGGGGGCGGGTTCCGTCGACCGTCAGAAGGAGGCCGAGCCCGTCGATGGAATCGGCTGCGTCCCGGGCGACATGCTCGTTCATGCTTCCCCAATCTCGTGCGCTCCCGTGGCAGTCACGGGGTCGTGGCGGTGGGCGCGTCTCACCAGCGCAGCAGTGCGGTCTCGATCGTCGAGCCGGGGCCCATGGTCATCATCACGCCGTGGTCACCGGGCCGCACGGTTCCCTCCTCCCACAGCTGCCGGAAGGAGAACAGGAAGGCGCCGCTGGAGAGGTTTCCGTAGTCGCTGAGCACCGACAGGGTGTGGCGCACGTCGTGGCGGGTGAGGCCGAGGTTCACGCGGACCGCGTCGATGACTTTCTTGCCGCCCGAATGGATCACCCAGTGCGAGATGTCCGAGCGGTGCAGGCCGGCGTCGTCGAGCAGCCGGCCGACGGTTTCCTCCGCGTGGGCGCCGACCACGTACGGTACCTCCGGGTCGAGGGAGAAGGAGAACCGTCCGTGGTCCTCGTCCCAGTCGTAGCGCATCGCGTCGATCGCGTCGGTGATGATGCGGCTCGCGTAGCCGAGCACGGCGGGGCCTTCACCGGATGACGGCTCCGTGTCGGCGTGCGCTCTGGGCGCCGGCGGCCCGGGGTCCGCGACTACGGCGACGGCGGCGGCGCCGTCCCCGAAGAGGCTGTTGACGACGGAGGTTCCGATGGTGCCGTCGAAGACGTACGCGGCCGAACATACCTCGACGCTCACCACGAGGGCGAGCCGTCCCGGGTGCGCGCTCGCCCAGCCGGTCACCGCGGCAAGTGCGTTGAGCCCCGCGTTGCAGCCCATGCCGACCACGTCGAGCCGCCCGCACGAGGGCCGCAGCCCCAGGTCCCTGATCAACAGCGCGCTGAAGCCTGGGGTGAGGAACCCGGTCGAGGAGACGCAGCACAGGAAGGCCACCTCGTCCGGGTCCGCGTCCATTCGCCTCAGGCACGCCTCGATCGCCTCGCGGCCGATGGCGAGCCCGCTGGAGGTGTGCTTACGGAGCAGGTCGCCCTGCGTCTCCGCGTGCGGGGTGCCGTCCGGGTCGCGGGGCGGCAGAGTGAGGTGGCGGCGCTCGATCGCGCTGTTCAGGAAGACGGACCGGATCCTGGGATCGGTCACGTCGAAGACCGAGAGCAGTTCCTCCTGCGTGTACGAGGTCGACGGCACGGCGGTCCCCACGGACATGATCCGTGCGAGGGGACCGCTGGTCTGTGTCATGGTCTGCTCCTGCCGGTGTCAGCCGAGACCGAGGTAGTCTTCGGGGCCGCCGTCGCGGACCGTGTCGAGCGTGAAGCAGTGGAAGCCGCCGCCGAAGAGCCGTCGATGGCGGTGACGTACGGGGACGACGGTGAACCGGTGCTGTTCCAGGGTGCGCATGAGTTCTGGGCAGGCACTGTTGACCAGCACCGTGGAGGGGTCGACCGACAGGACGTTGAGGTCGATGAACGGGCTGGTGAGCACCAGGTCGTCGTCCTCGTACTGCGGGAAGTTGTTCTTGCCGGGCGGCGGCGGCACGATCAGCTCCCAGTTGCGCAGTGCGTCGGGGAGGAAGTCCAGCACTTCCTTGTTGCGCACCAGCAGCGTGCCGGGCCGCAACGCCAGCACCATGCTGTCGATGTGGCTGTCGCTGAGCCGGTGCACGCGGTGGATGCGGAACCGGCCCTCCAGGTGCCGTTCCAGCCAGTCACAGGCCATGGCGTGGTTGGCCGTGGAGATGTTCACGATGACGTCTCGGCCCAGGCGCAGGCACTGCGCGGCGTCGAACATCATCTCGAAGCCCACGTCGTAGACGGAGGACTTGGGGTCCTCGATCGGCTCTGTGGGACCGCCCACGTTGCTGCTCCGGGCGTAGGACAGGTCGAAGGAGGCATCCGTCATCAGCGGCCGGGGCATGACGGTCCATCGGGCGCCCTGGCGGAAGTAGTCGGCGAAGACCGGGGTGAGGAACTGGGTCTCGAAGTAGCGGGATCGGATCATGGGCGGGGTCTCGATGATCTCGTTCCCGAGGACCAGGGTGTTGTCCCGGACGTTCAACGGGGGGACGACGGCCGCCGACCAGGCTGGGGTGCGTATCTGCCCGGTGGACGTGTCGATGTCCATCGGGCGGTGCACCTTCACCGACAGGGACTCCAGGGTGGAGACGATGCCTTCGACGTCCTCGATGAGTTCGTCCACGTACCGTTGTTTGATGGGTGAGCGGTCGGCGGCTGCCTGGCCGGTCCCGGCGGAGCCGCCGGCGCTGAGGCGCGGGTAGTACCACTCGGAGCGGCCGAGGTTGTCGTGGAAGAACAGATCGAACGACAACTCCCGTTCATGAGAGGTGTAGTTCACGGCCGATCCGACGATGATCTCCTTGAGTGGAGACCATTCGTCGAAGCTGTTCAACCGCATGCTGTGTTCTCCTTGCCGGTGGGGTCGGTGTACGAGGCGGTGCCGCCGGGGCCGAACAGTTCCTTGAGCCGGTGCTCGTAGGCGGCGGCGCGGGTCAGGTCCTGGGCGATCACGCACTGCATGATCGAGTGGTCCCTCAGGTCGAGGGCACTGCTGAAGACCACCCCGGTGCGGGTCGAGGGGTCGTAGGCGAGGCCGGCCTCGGTGAGTGCCGAGACGGCGGAGGCGAAGGAGCGGGCCGACCAGCCGCCGGGCCAGATGCGCTCGACGACGACCCGGTCGTCCGTGCGGTCCAGGCCGGCCAGCCGGGCGCCGACGACGGCGTAGGTGTGGGTCGACATGGTGACGCGGCCGTTGTACTCGGTGAAGAACAGTTCGCCGTCACGTGTGAGGACGGCGTCGGCACTGAGACGTCCGCGGTACCCCATGGCGTGCAGTGGGGCGCACAATCGCCGCCCCTGCTCGATGAGTTCGGCGGCGGCGTCGGGTTTGAGTCCCTGCGCGGGTACCACTTGCGCCGTGGCCAGCGGCGCCATGATCATTTCTCCGGTGCCGCCGAACTCGATGGCGTTGTCGATGACCAGGTATTCGGCGAACAGAGACGTGCTGTCCGGGTAGTAGCGTTCGACGATGACCGGATCGCGGCCGTTCCGGCTCAGTTCCGCCCACCGCTCGTCAAGGTAGCCTCGCACCTCGGACGTCCTCGTGAGCGTCAGTGTCCGGCGGGCGCCAACAGGCTGGATGCCGGGAGTGCGGCTGAGGATCTCGTTGCCCTTGCCTCCGAGCGAGTAGTCCTGCTTGATGATGACCGTGGCGTTCGCGTCGAGCAGTCCCGTGATCGCGGACTCGGCGCGTTGCGGGGTGGCGCAGACCGCGCCCTCGGGAATCGGCACGCCGGCGCCCGCAGCCACTGCCCGGAACACCGCCTTGCTGTTGACCAGGGCACCACCGCTCTGGGCGGCGAAGCCGAAGCCCGGGAGCGCGTGCTCGGCACCGAGGGCGCGGGCCAGCGTGGCCACCGAGGTGTCCGGCCACAGGGCGAGGATGTCGGTGACGGGACGGCCGGCCAGCGCCCGGCGCAGTGCGGTGAGGAAGGCCGGGGCCGCCAGCCGGTCGGCGGTCAGCAGGTCCTCCCCCGCGCGCCCGGCCGCCGGGACGACCACCTCGATGGCTGAGCGCCGGGTGCCGGTGTGCGAGGTGACGTAGGCGAGGAAGTCCTCCTCGGGGTGGACGGGCAGGACGAGGAGATCGCCGTCCTGCGCGAACCATGCCAGCCGCTGCACCGACCAGGAGGCCGCGATACGGGTGAAGAGGTCTTCGTTGAAGTCGTTGCCGATGAGTAGCCGTGTCAAAGGCGTTCCCTCCGTAGAGACGCTTCGGTGTGTCCTGGGGGGTCAGCCGCTCCGGAGGCTGTCCTCCTCGCCGGCCGCGTCGGCGGTCGCGCCGCCCGCGTCGGCGTCGGCGTCGGCGTTGGCGTTGGTGGCGTTGGTGGCGTTGGCGTTGGCGTTGGCGTTGGCGTTGGCGTTGGCGAGGATGTGCTCCTTCGTCATCCCCATGAAGTGGATGACGATCTCGTGGTTGGTCGACGTGACCGCGGATTCCGACCCGGTCCGGTAGTAGAGGTCGAGGACGCGCGGTGACGGGGAGAGGTCCGGTTCCCTGTCCGCGCGAAGAGCGGCGACGATCGCGGGGACGTCGTAGGCCAGCCGGACGTCCCTGCGTACGTAGTACTGCTCGTCGCGGATCTCCTCGACCGCCAGCTCCTCGTCCGCGGTGGCGGACCGCTCCGGGCGGAAGACCGGCTGGGTGAGCAGGTCGTAGCGGAACACCTCGTCGAGGACCGGCCGGAACCGCTCGGGGACGAGAGGGCGGATCGACTCGTCCCACCACCGGTGCAGCAGGCGCACGGCCTCTCGCTCGGTGTAGAAGTAGCTGATCGCCGCGCCGAAGGATTCGGTGCCTCCGGCGGCGGTCGCGCAGTACTCCCGCAGCGGCACGGCCGCCGGATCGTCGACGCTCGCCATCCAGTCGCTCAGCTTGGTCAGCACCTGCGACTGGGTCAGGCCGGCGAAGTGGCGGAGCGAGCCCCATATGTAGCGGAACACCGCGTTCTCGGCGACGACCCGGGCCCAGAAGAGGAACCGCTGCATGTACTGGTTGTCGGCGAAGGTCATGGTGTCGTGGGCGAGCACGTACTCGAAGTCGTCGTGGTCTCCGCGGATCGCCTTGATCCCGAAGAGCTCCTTCTTCTCCATGTAGTCGGTGTTGGGGAGCAGGAGGATGGGGTAGACGGCGATCCTGGACACACGCCGGGCGAGGCGGTCGTAGCCCTCCATGAAGGACTCCACGGTCTCCCCAGGAGCACCCCAGATCAGCTCGGCGTAGCAGTCCAGCCCTTCCCGGTCGAGCCAGGCCGCCAGGTCCTCCCACTCGTTGACCTTCATGTTGCGCCGGTTCATGGTCTCCAGGGCGCTGTCGCTGAGGGTCTGGAGGGCCAGCGTGAAGGAGCTGTGCATGCCGGCCTCCTTCATCCGCTGGACGATCTTGAAGAACGTCTTGGACTTGTTCTTGGCCCAGGAGGTCTCCAGGGCTCGCGGGAAGCCGTAGGCATTCCGGGTCTCGATCAGCGCTTCGACGAACTCCAGGTCGTTGGGCAGCAGCCCGAAGTTGGCGTCGCAGGCCACGATGGTGTGTACCTTCAGCTTGGCGAACAGCTCCAGCTCGCGACGGAGCCGCTCCAGGGAGAAGGCGCGGACCTTCTGGCCGACGGCGCCGCCCCAGTAGCAGAAGGCACACTTGTAGGGGCAGCCCCGGTTGGTCTCCATCAGGGCTACGTCGTACCGGAACTCGCCCTTCTCGTCGGTCAGCTCCAGTGCCCCGGTGAGGAAGGGCGAGGGGATCTGTTCGAGGTCGTCGAGGCGCGGGCGCTCTTCGGTGGTGACGGTCTCGCCGTCCGGTCCGCGGTAGGAGATCCCGGCGACCGAGCCGAGGGCGTGCCGGTCCACGTCCGTCAGGCGGGCCCGGACCAGCTCCCTGAACGTCAGCTCTCCCTCGCCGTTGACCACCACGTCCACCTCGGGAAACATCCGGAAGACGCGGGCCGCCTGGTTGGCCACATGTGTGCCGCCGAATACGACGAGGCCGGCCGGGTTGAGCTGCTTGAAGGTGGCGGCCAGAGCGCCGAAGGACTGGTAGTTCCACCCCAGCACGGAGAAGGCGAGAATGTCCGGCGAGCCGGCGCTGAAGATTTTCTCGGCCATGGCCGCGTTCGTGGTGCCGCCCCGGAAGTTCTTGATGGAGACATCGACGTGGGGGCTGATGTCCTCGTCGGCCATGAGGGTCGATTTCAGATACCCGGAAGCTAGCGGCATCGACTCCAGGGGCATTTCCCAAACGCCCTGCTGCACAAGGAAAATGATGGTCTTGCGATCTTCTTCGGAACCTGTCACGCGCGCTCCTCGCATCAAGCGTCGGAAAGCGTTCAAATGAAGGTGAGTCGCAGGCTTCGCGTTATTTCCACATGCTCAAGGGGGCTTGATCTCGATGTCAACCCCGCCCACTCCCCTGGCTGGAGTTCCCTCGGGAATGGCTTGATTCAACCACCACCGGACCCCGCACCGGATTACTTTCGGCCGCGAAAGCCGAAATCCGGTCATTCTTTGCCGCCGGAAGCGCCGTTGACCTTGTCCGAGACGGCGTGTAGCCTCCCTGAGGTCTTGCTCGATTTCACATCAGTCACACCCTTGAAAGGGGCTGCATAGCTGATGAGCGATTCGCAAGAATTCGACCGCGTATACGAGAGATTTCAGCTCATCGTCAATGGGCCGGCACTCTTCAATGCCGTCGTCACGGCGCTTGAGCTCGACGTCCTCCCCTTCGTTTCGCGCCACCCGGGTGCCACCTTCGAGGAACTGCTCCGACACGTCGGAATCGAGCCGCACAAACTGCGCGTGCTGATGCTGGCGTTATGCGCCACCGAACTGGTGGAACGGCGCGACGGCGGATATGTGAACTCTCAGGTCGCCGAGGAGCATTTGGTCACGGACCGCCCCGAGGGGTGGCGGGACACACTTCTCGGCTGGCGAAGGTTTCAGTATCCTGCCTTTCCGCACCTGACCACTGCCCTGCGGGCTGGAACGAACGAGGCGGCACTCGCTTCCTATCCCGGGCCGGGAAACACGCTCTACGACCGGCTGGCGAACGACCCGGAATTGGTGGAGAGCTATCACGACTCCATCGGGCCTTTCACACATCTCTTCGCCCACGCCCTCCTGGACAACGCCGAGATCGCCCAGGTCGGCCGGCTGCTGGACGTCGGCGGCGGTGACGGTACGACCGCGATCAAGTTCGTCCGGCAGTACGCGCACTCCACGGTGACCATCTTCGACATGCCCAGCGTGTGCCGACACGCGGAGAGCGGACTCCCGGACGATGTGAAGGGCCGTGTGCTGACGCACCCCGGCGACCTCTTCGAGGACGACTTCCCCCGCGGCTTCGACGGCATCCTGTTCAGCCACTCCATGGAGGTCTTCTCCCCCGAGCACGGCGTCAAGCTGCTGACGAAGGCCTACGAGGCGCTCCCTCCGGGCGGGAAGATCTTCCTCTACAACATGTGTGCCCCCGACGACGAGAACAGCGGACTGCTCTCCGCCCGGCTCTCGCTCTTCCTCAACGTCCTGGCGAGCGGCGAGGGCATGGCCTATCCGCCCAAGGACTACGCGCAGTGGCTCACGGAGGTCGGCTGCAGCAGCGTCCGTTCGTACACCGGGCTGCCGTACGAGCACGCGCTCGTCGTCGGCGTCAAAGGATGACCACCAAGCAGGGGAGGACCCAGCCGATGACGTCGCCCCCACTTCCGGCGGCCGGCACCGGGACCGCGGCCGGCAACCTGATCACCGACCACTACGAGCGCCTGCCGGCAGTGGTGGCCGCTTGCGTGACCGACCCGGTCGCCCGCCCCGGCGCCGAGGGGTTCCGCCCGGCCTTCGCCTTCCCCGCGCTCGACCCGGCCACCCGCGCGTACTACTCCGCGGCCACGGCGCGCTGGCAGCCCCTCGGGCACTACCGGGGCCACCCGCTCACCCTCCTGGACCTCACCGGCAACCCGGAAACCGGGACGACGAAGACGTTCGCCTCTCTCCTCATCGTCGCGCGGGCCGTCGAACACATCCGGCGCACCGGCACACCCGTCATGCTCTGCACCCCGACCTCCGGGAACAAGGGCACCGCACTGCGCGACGCCGTCCTGCGTGCCCTGGACGCCGGCCTGGCCGAACCACACGAACTGCGGATCACCACGCTGGCCCCTTTGTCCAGCCACGACAAGCTGCGCCGCTCCCGGCTGTCCACGGACAGCGAACTCCAGGCACTCAACCCCCTGCTGCTCCTCGACTCGGAGCGGGCCGAGGACGTCAAGCCCTTGGCCCGCGCCTTCGCCGACGCCCATGCGCAGGCCTGGGCGCGGGAGACCGGCGGACGGCTGTGGTTCTCCCTGGAACTCGAGAACTACCTGGTCGCCGACGCCGCCCGGGCCTTCTTCGAGAACCGCGTCGCCCCCTGCGACCACGGCCCCAAGAGGCTGCACGCGCACGCGGTCTCCAGCGCCTTCGGGCTGCTCGGCTACCACCAGGGCCGTTCGGTCCTGGAGGAGGCGGGCGAGTCCTCGCCCGAGAGCCGGCCCGCCTCCCTCCTCGTGCAGCAGCTCAGCACCCCCGACATGGTGCTCCGATGGAAGTACGGCAGCTTCGACCGCTCCCACCTGCCGCACTACACCCTCGACCCGGCCACCGGGCTCCACTTCCAGCACGAGGACCCCGCCTTCCCGCGCACCGTGCACCACCTCGACGAAGTACTCGACCCGACCTTCTACACCCACCGGCCCGCGACCTCCCCGGCCATGAACGAGCTGATCGACCGACACGGCGGGGCAGGCATCGTCGTCTCCCTCCAGGAATGCCTGGAGCGTTACCCCCTGATCTCCGGGCTGCTCGGGGGCTCTGCGGCCCGGCTCCCCGACGACCCGCGCACACTCACCGAGTGGTCGCTCGTCATGGCACTGACCGGCGTCCTCAACGCCATCGACCGTGACCTCGTCCGTGACGGCCCCGTCGTCGTCCACGGCAGCGGCACGTACGCGCGCGGTGACTACGACGCCGTCGACGCCGCCGACTGTCACGTGGTGCGCTCGGTCGAGGACGTAGCCGCCGCGGTGTGGAAGCGTTGAGCGGCGCGCCCCACCTGGTCGTGCTGGGTACCGGGGGCCTGGCTCGCTCCGTGTGCTGCTCACTGGCCTGCACCCGGTCGGGGCCGCTGCGCGTGACCGTCGCCGGCCGCGACGCCCGGGCGGCGGACGAGATCGCCTACCTCGCCGGAAGCAGAGCCCTCACGTCAGGCGCACCCGTCCGCTTCGACGCGGCGGGCATCGATCCGGGCAGCCACGATGTCGAGGCACTGCTGGCTCGCACGAGCCCCCGGATGCTCCTCGTGTGCGCCTCCGTCCAGTCGCCCTGGGAACGTACCCGGCAGCCCAGTGGCTGGACCGACCTGATCGCCGAGGCCGGGTTCGGCCTCACCCTGCCGCTGCAGGCGGAGATACCGGTACGGGCTGCCCGCGCCGTAGCCGACGCCGCCCCCGACACCCTGCTGGTCAACGCCTGCTTCCCCGACGCGGTGAACCCCCTGTTGAAGGCGCTGGATCTACCGGTGCTCTGCGGCATCGGCAACACCGGCCTGGTGGCGGCGTCCCTGGGACACGCCCTCAGCCTCGGCCCCACCCCCCGGCTCAAGGTCCTCGCCCACCACGTTCACCTGCACGCACCCCTCCACCCCGCCGACGAGGCGCGAGCCTGGCTCGACGACGCGCCCCTCACCGACGTGACCGCGCTGCTGACGCGCCAGCGCGCCACCGACCGGGAGCGGTTGAACCTCGTCACCGGGCACACCGCGGCCCTCCTGATCACCTCGCTGGCGCACGGCTTACCCCTGCACACCTCGCTTCCCGGTCCGCACGGACTACCCGGCGGCTACCCCGTGGCCGTCCGGGACAGCGCGGTGACGCTCGTCCTTCCGCCGGGCCTCACCGAGCAGGAGGCCATCGCGTGGAACGTCCGCGTCGGGGCCGGCGACGGAGTGATCGTCGAGGACGGCCGTGTCCGCTTCACCGGACCGGCCCCGGCCGCCGTCACCGCGCACGCCCCCGCCCTCGCGGAGGGCTTCGCGGCCACCGTGCTCGACGAGGCACAGGCCGAACTGAAGGCCGTACGTGACCGACTGCGTCGGCGCGCCGCGCGACCCGACCGCCAGACCCCACCGCCTCGGCTGGAGGAACGATGACCGTGAGCGCGCTGTGGGACGGGCTCGGCTACCGCTGGCGAAACGGCGACGGCCGCGTCGTCCTCGGTGCCCACCGCGCCGTCGACGCTCTGCGCGGCATACGCCCGGCGAGCCTCGTCTCCCACACGGCCGAGGGGGAACTGGCCATTGGCTGCCGGGGCCCTGCGGCGAGCGTCGGGCTGACCCTGCCGTTCCTGGAGGAACGACGCGAGCCGCACGCGGGGCCCGCCGCCCGGCGGACCACCGGTGCCGCGGGCCACGCCGGCACCCCTGATCTGCTGGTGATCGCGTGCACCGCCGCCGGCGCGCGGCGCCTCCCGGACCACCGGGCGCTGCTGCTGCCGCTGCGCCTCTCGCTCCAGGTCCCGGTCGGCGGGGGCACGGCGCCGCTGGCACGTGTGTCGGCGAAGGACCGTGGCCACTACCGCCGCCAGCGCACCCGCCGTGCATGGGTCTTGGAACGCTCCACCAGTGCGGCCGACTTCACCTTCTTCTACGACCGTATGCACCGGCCGACGATGGCCCACAGACACGGTGCGGCCGCCCGCTCCGAGCCTCGCCGCAGCGCCTACTCCTGCATCTTCCGCCAGGGTGCCCTCCTGTTCCTGCGTGACTCCGGCACTCGCGTGGCGGGCATGCTCTGCAGATGGGAGCCGGCCCGGCGCAAGCTGGTGATTCGGCTGGCCGGAGTGCTCAACGGCGACACCGCCCACTACCGCTCCGGCGTCTCGATGGCTCTGTACATCGAAGTGCTCGACTGGGCGGCCCGCCACGGTGCGGACGTCGTGGACCTGGGGGGCTGCGAGCCGTTCCTCAGCAAGGGCACCTTCCAGTTCAAGCGGAAGATCCACCCCGAGGTCTCGCTCCCCACCAACCATTGGGGCGGGCAACGGGTCTGGCTTCGAGCCCGCCGCGACAGCGAGCCGCTGCGCGATTTCCTGGTGAGCAATCCACCGGTCGCCGTCGACGGCCGGGGACTGCTGAGGCCCGTCTACTTCCACGACCACGACCGGCCACCCCGGACCGAACTGCGCTGGCGGACCCCGGGCCTGGCCGAACCTCGGTTCGTCGACCTCGACCAGTTCCTCGCGGGCACGCCCCATGCCCGGCCGACCCGATGGAGGTAGTACCAGTGACCGAACGGCCACTCGCACGGCCCGGCATCGGCCGCCCCACCCTCGTCCGCCGCCACCCGGTGCCCGAGGTACTGCGGATGCTCCGGTACGAACTGCGCGACTGTGGCACCCGCATCGACACCGAGCGAGCTCCCCTGGAGCCGTTCGTCCTGCCCGGCCCCGTGTACGACGAGCTGTTCGTCGCCGCGGCGGGGCTCCTGGCCCTGCTGAGACGCGCGGTTCTGGAGTCGGCGCCGACCCGCGCAGGGAGACTCGCGGCGCTCGGCCTCGCACCTGACGGCGACGACTACCCGCTCTTCACCGACGACGACCTGTTCGAGGAACGCTTCTGCGCCGCGATGGCCCGCCCGGACGTGATCCTCGGCCCGCACGGACCGCAGTTCATCGAGTTCAACGTCAGCGGCGCGTTCGGCGGCCCCACCGAGACCCACCTGCTGTCCCGCTTCTGGACCGAGGTGTACGGCGGTCAGGACGAAGCTCCGTTCACCGGCCACGACCCCCTGGAGGCGCGTGCCGCCTTCTTCGAGAACGTCTGCGAGGAGCTGGGGCTGGAACGGGCGGTCGCCCTGGTGGGCAGCCCGTACGAACAGGACCAGGCGGCAACCTCGCGCTACTACGACATCGAGGCCGAGGTCCTGCGTCGCCGCGGTCTGCGCGCCGAGTTCTTCGAACCGGACCGGCTGCCACACGGCCTGGGCCCGCCGGAGCGGCTGGACTTCCCCGTCGGCCTGCGCTACTTCGCCACCGCCGACTGGATCAACCGCGGACAGTCGCTGGACCCGGTGCGCTCGGTGCTGGACGCGGGATGCCTCCTGCTTCCGCCCCAGAGCAGCTATCTGCTGGCCAACAAGAAGGTGCTCGCCTGGCTCTCCGAGGGGCTGCCCTGGATGACGGAGGCGGACCACGCGCTGACACGGCGGTACGTCCCCTGGAGCAGAGTCGTGGGAGACGTCAAGGCGCAATGGCGTGGACGCCGGGTCGACCTGCCCGACCTGCTCGTGTCCGCCCGGGAACGGCTCGTCCTGAAGAAGGCCATCGGCATGATGGGCCGCGAAGTTCTCATCGGCCGGCTGAGCACTCCCGCGCAGTGGGCGGCCGAGGTGGAACGCGCCCTCGGTGACGGGGACACGATCGTCCAGGAGTACACCGAGTCGGTGCCCTACGAACTCGACATGTGTGAAGCGTCGGGCACCCACGCCGAACGGGTCGCCGTCGCGCCCGTCCTGAGCCCCATGGTGTTCGGCCACCGGCCGGGCGGCTGTTACGCCCGCTACTTCCCCTCCGGGGAGAGCGGTGTGGTCAGTGTCTACGGGCAAGGCGCCATGGAGAACGCCGTGATGAGAGGAGTGCCGAGGTGACGCGAAGCGTGATCGGACACGGGACCGGCCTGCGGGTCAGGCGCCTCACGGGCAGCATCGGCGCCGAGGTCGCCGGCGTGGACGTCCGCGCAGTGGACGGTGCGACGGCCGGGGCGGTCGCCCGGCTCGTCGAAGAACACGGAGTGCTGTTCTTCCGTGGCCAGTCGACGGACCCGGCGGACCTGACTCGCCTCGCCTCCCTGCTCGGCCCTCTGCAACCCGCGCACCCCCTCAAACCCGGACTCGCCGGCCATCCGCACGTGTTGGCCAACCAGACCGGCGGCGTGACCGCGGACGACATGCGCTGCCGCGACCGCTACAACCGGCACGCCACCAACTGGCACGTGGACTGCACCTTTCTCCGGGACGTGCCGGTCTATTCGCTGCTTCAGGCCGTGACCGTGCAGCCGTTCGGCGGGGACACCCTCTTCGCGGACCTTGCCGGCGCCTACCGCTGTCTGGCCCGTCCCCTGCAGGACCTCGCTTCCCGGCTCAGCTGTTCGCACGACGCCAAACTGCTGTACGCCGACTGGCTGCTCCCCGGCAGCGACGAGGAGAGCAGGGACCGGCTGCTCGCCCTGCCCGTCGTCACCCACCCCCTGGTGGCCCTCACCCCGGGCACCGGCCGCAGGACCCTCGTCCTCAACCCGAACTGCGTCACCGGCATCGACGGGTTCTCCCAGCTGGAGAGCGACACCCTGCTGGAGCTGTTCCTCGCCCACACCCTGGTCCCCGAACGGACCGTCCGCTGGAAGTGGGAGCAGGGCGACATCGCCGTCTGGGACAATGTGCGGCTGCTGCACAACTACGTACTCGATCATGGTTCGGGTGAGCGGCTGATCCAGCGTGCGATGGCGGGCGCCGCCCCGCTCGTCGGACCGGAGGGCGGCACGAGCGGGGCACCGCCGAGTGCCTGAGCCGCCCCGGAAGCCGCATGACCCCAGATAGACGGAGCCGAAGTGGACGAAGTCCGACCCTCCAAGCGCGCACCACGCCGACGTTTACTGGCCGACACCCGTCCCCTGAGGGTGTCCCCCGAGTACCGCCGTCTGTGGGCCGGGCAGTCGCTCTCGGCGATCGGCAGTCAGATGACGGCCGTGGCCCTGCCCTTCCAGGTGTACGCCCTGACACACTCCACCCTGGCGGTCGGGGTGCTCGGCCTGACCACCTTCGTCCCTCTGGTCGTCCTGGGGGTGCTGGGCAGCACGCTGGCGGACGCCATCGACCGGCGCAAACTCGTGCTGATCACCAGCAGTGGCCTGGGTGCCGTCGCTCTCCTGCTGGCTGTGCAGGCCGTACTCGGCCTGCACAGCCTGGCGTTGCTGTACACGCTCTCGGTTCTGCACTCCTGCCTGTTCGCCCTCGACCAGCCGGCCCGCCGGGCCTTCATCCCGCGGCTGCTGCCTGCGGAACACCTCCCTGCCGCCGCTGCACTGTCCCAGCTCTCCTTCCAGGCCAGCATGACCGTCGGACCACTCGTGGCCGGTGTCGTCATCGCGACCGCCGGCCTCGAAGCGGCCTACGTGCTCGACGCCGCCACCTTCCTCCTGGGTCTGTACGCGGTGCTCCGGCTCCGCGCGATGCCCCCCGAGGGCGGCGGCCAGGGCCCCGGCGTCGCCGCGGTGGTGGACGGGCTGCGCTTCGCCCGCAGGCACCCGCTGATCGCCGCCGTCTTCCTGGTCGACCTGAACGCGATGGTGCTCGGCGCACCGCGAGCCCTCTTCCCCGCCCTCGCCGAGACTCGCTTCGACGGCGGCTCGCAGACGCTGGGCCTGCTCTACGCCGCCCCGGCCGTGGGAGGCATCCTCGCCTCGGTGTTCTCCGGGTGGCTGGGCCGCACCCGCCGCCAGGGCAGGGCGATGATGGTGGCGGGCGCGCTCTGGGGGCTGGTCCTGATCGGCTTCGGGCTCAGCACCGCCCTGTGGGTGGCGCTGCTGATGCTGATGGCTGCGGGCGCGTGCGACGTCGTCAGTGACGTCTTCCGCACAACGGTCCTCCAGGTCAGCACACCGGACCGTCTGCGAGGCAGGCTCAGCGGCCTGGACTTCGTGGTCAGCGCGGCCGGCCCCCGCCTCGGTGATCTCCGGGCGGGCGCGGTGGCCCAGTTCACTTCCCCCGTCGTCGGTGTGGTGAGCGGCGGTATCTCCTGCGTCGTGGGTGCGGTGCTCCTGGCCTGCACGTTCCCGGCGCTGCGCCGGTATGACGCCTCGGCCGCTGGTCCGGCGTCGGGAGAGACGGAGAGCGAGGCGGCTGTGCGGGGGTGAGAGAGGGGCGCCGTACGAGGCAGTGCTCACGGGGGTGCCCCCGGGGGGTGCGTGGGCGGGTGGTCGGCGGGTCGGCGGCGCCGGTGCGGGGCGCCGCCGGCCCGGCCGCGGGAGCGGTGTGTGGTCCGCGGTCCGCGCGGCCGTGGACGGGTCGGCGCCGGCATCGGCCGCGGAGCGGATGGGTCGTTCTGCCCGGTCGCGTCCGGGGTGGTGTCTCAGGCGGTGCCGGAATCGCGGTCCGGCGTGCGGGGTGGCGGTTCGGCGGCTTCGGGCCGGTGCGGGGCGTGCCGTCGGTTGTAGTCGTCCAGCCGTCGCTGCGCCGTGACGGTCGCCTGCGCGAAGCGCCTGGCGGGGTCGGCGTCCCGCTCCAGTACGTCCCTCATCGCCTGGACCAGGTCGGCGTGCATGGTCGCCAGTTCGCCGACCAGCGCGCCGGTCGCGGCCGGCGTTCCGTCGGAGGCGTCGAGCTGTTTCGGTGCCTGGAGGTGGTGCGGGTTCTCGGCGAACCAGCCTTCTGCTTCCAGCAGGCGGTGCGCACCGTGGGTCACCGGGATGAAGCCGCTCGACCTGTGCCAGGCGGCGGCGCTTCGCGGATTGAGCAGGTACTGCAGGAATGCCAGCGCGCCGTCCTGCACTTCCGGCGGCAGGCCGGCGGCCAGGAACAGGGAGTCGCCGCCCAGGACGTCGCCGCAGTACGGCACGGCGCTGTTGTGCGGCAGGCCGCCGGTGAGGACCTCGATGCCGGCCTGCGCTCCGGCCGTCACCACGGGCTGGGCCATCACGGAGGAGTTGCAGAGGAATGCCACCCGGCCCTCGATGAAGGCGTCGAACGTGCCGGCCCAGTCCTGGGCCGCGCCGGTGTGGAGGTACAGGCCGTCCTTGTGCAGCCGCTGCCACCACGTGGCCCAGGCCAAGGTTTCCTCGGAGGCCAGGTTCACTGTGCGGGCCCGGCCGCAGCGGCCGTTGGCGTGGTCGGCCAGCAGGCCGCCCTGCTGGCACACGGCGCCCTGGAAGAACCATCCGTCGACGGCCCACGTGATGGCGTGGGAAGGGCCGCCGTCGGTCTGCACGACGGCCCGGCAGGCGGCTTCCAGGCCGTCCCAGTCCTGCGGCACCTCGGTGATTCCGGCCGCTCGCAGCATCGTCATGTTCGTGTAGAGCAGGCCCGTGGAGACGCTGAAGGGCATCGATACCAGTTCGCCGTCGTAGCTGTAGTAGCGGCGTGCGCTGTCGACGAGGTCGTCGATGACCACGGGCTCGCCGAGGATCTGCCGGCGTGCGCCGACCGCTCGCTGCACCGGGGTGAACAGTGGGCCGCCGGTCGCGGCGAGCGCGTCGCGGGCGTGCTGGGTCTCGGTGAAGAAGACGTCGACGAGCGCCGGGACGCGGCCTTGGTCCAGGAGGTGGATGAAGTCCTCGCGGCCGGTCCCGGTCCAGTACCGGTACGTCGAGATGCGGATCTCGTAGTCGGGATGCGCCGCCCCGAACTCCGCGGCCCGTCGGCGCACGGGGTCCAGGAAGCCCTCGAACGGGTGGTCGGCGAGCAGGATGTCGACGACGATCCGGCCGTCGTCTCCCATGCCTCAGCCCTCCCGCTTCGCGGTGAGGAACACGAACGTCCCCGGTCCGGACTCCTCGACCACGTCCAGTCCGGCGGCGGCCAGCCAGGACCGGATCTCCTGCGGCTCGAACAGCAGGTAGCCCTCGGGCCGGGCGGGGAAGATGTGGGAGCGCTGGAAGTAGCGGTACACCGGGTCGTCGGCCCAGCGGAAGGTCATCAGGGTCAAGGTGCCGCCGGGCTTCAGGCAGCGGCCGATCTCTGCGATCGCCTGGGCCGCGTCGGGCATCGCCTGCAGGGCGTTCCAGCAGTTGACGGCGGCCAGGCTGCTGTCGGCGACGGGGAGTTCCAGGGCGCTGGCCCGGACGGCGGCCACGTGGGGCAGTCGGCCGCGCAGCCAGTGGAGCATGGCGTCGTTGAGGTCGAGGGCGATGACCCGGTCGGCGCCGACGGTGTCGGCGACCACCCAGGTCCAGCGGCCGGCGCCGGCGGCGAGGTCCAGGACGGGGGCGTCGGTGCGGGTGGCGGCGGTGCGCAGCCGGTCGGCGATGTAGGCGTCCTCGATCGCCGGTGTGACGGTGCCGTCCCAGTTCTGGCCCATGATGCGCAGGAAGGCGGGGCGCAGTCCGGCCTCGTAGTGCCGGCCGACGGTGCTCATGACGGCGGCGTTCTGGAGTACGTCGGCCTCGACGTCTTCGGTGGCGTCGCTCACGCCGGCGCCTGGGCGCTCCCGGCGGGACAGGTCGAGGATGCCGCCGGGGGCGAGGGGGTAGAAGGTGGCGCAGCCCTGACAGCGGGCTCCCTTGTCCTGGAAGGTGAGGGTGCTGTGGCAGGAGGTGCAGCACAGTGCGGATCGGTGCCGGGCGAATGTGGTGCTGTCGGGGGTTCCTGGGGGCTCGTGGGGGGCCGACCAGTACGGGTTGTGGTCGACGACCGGGGTGGGCATGTGGTGGGCCATCGACCACAGGGCTTTGGCGCCGGCCGTGGCCCAGAGGGTGCGGGTGTCGTCGTCCCAGGTCGCGGTGATCTGCTCCGGTGTCAGGGTTTTTATCCAGGCCCGGTCGAAGTCCCGTTCGTGCTCGTCGATGTCCCAGTCGAAGGGGGAGGGCCAGGCCCGGCCCAGGTCGGGGTCGAGGTGGTTCAGCCGGGTCAGTCCGCGGTCCAGTCGGGTGCGGTCGTCGGGGTCCAGCGGCACGTCGTTGAATGCGGACCGGATGCGGGTGCGGTCGTCGGGGAAGTGCGAGAGCAGGTACAGCAGTGCCAGGGTGAGCGGTGTGACGGTGGTGGTGGTGCGGATCTCGTCGAGGAAGGAGTCCATGCCCTGGCGTACGGCGGTGGCGACGGGGCCGTCGAGCAGGGGGTACTCGGCTTCGGCGAGCAGGCCGAGGGTGATCGCCAGGTAGCCGCGGTGGGCGGTGTCGGTGTCGTTCCAGGCGTCCAGCAGATCGGGGACGGCGTCCCGTGCGCGGGCGGGGTCGTGGAGTGCTCCGTCGGTCCAGAAGGTGCCGACCAGGCGGCTGAACGCCTCGGCCAGCGCTGGGGATTGTGCTTCGCGGAAGGCGGTCAGCGGTGCGGCGGCGGTGGCCGGCTCGGCGTTCGGAGCCATGGCGAGTCCTCTCTTCGGCGGTCCGCCCCACGATCGCTTGCCCGGCGGTGGCCGACATCTTCGGGAATGCCCAACCGGTGTGCTCCCTGCGCATCCAGCAAGAAGGGTGCGTGCCGCGTCGCTGCTAGCGTCTGGGGGTGATCCGGACCGTGTGACGCCGGTGTGGTCCCGCTGCTCTGCTTCCATGGCCGGGAGGCCCGGCCGGTGGTGGTCCGGGGGGTGGGCCCGGGGCGTCGGCCCACCCCGAACTCGGGAGCGAGCATGAAGACTGCACTGCGGACGTGTCCCCTGTGTGAGACGTCCTGCGGGTTGCGTCTGACCCTGGACGACGCCGGCTCCGTGCTGCGGGTCGAGGGTGACAAGGACGACCCGTTCAGCAAGGGTTTCCTGTGTCCGAAGGGGGCGGCGCTGGGCCGGCTCGACGAGGATCCGGACCGGCTGGCGCGTCCGATGGTCCGGGTCGACGGGCAGTTGCGGACTGCCAGTTGGGAGGAGGCGTTCGCCGAGGTGCACCGGGGGCTCGGCGGGATCATGGCGGCGCACGGCCGGGACGCGGTGGCGTTGTACTTCGGCAACCCGACGTTCCACACGATGGCCGGGTTCCTCTACCGGCAGCCGCTGACCCGGACTCTGGGCAGCCGCAACGTGTATTCGGCCAGCACCGTCGACCAGATGCCCAAGCATGTCGCCAGCGGCCTGATGTTCGGCGATCCGATGGCCGTGGCCGTCCCGGACCTCGACCGCACCGACTACATGCTGATCCTCGGGGCGAACCCGGTGGAGTCCAACGGGTCGCTGTGCGTGGCGCCGGACTTCAAGGGCCGGCTGCGGGCTCTGCAGGGGCGCGGCGGCAAGGTCGTGGTCGTCGATCCGCGGCGTACCCGCACCGCCGAGCTCGCTGACGAGCATCTGTTCATCCGTCCCGGGACGGATGCGTACCTGTTGTTCGGCATGGTGCACACGCTGCTGGCCGAGGGGCTGGTCTCGTTGGACGTGGAGGTCACCGGTCTCCCCGAACTCCGTGTGCTGGCTGGCGATTTCACTCCGGAGGCGGTGGAGGCGGCCTGCGGCGTGCCGGCGGCGACGACGGTGCGGCTGGCGCGGGAGGTCGCGGCGGCGCCGTCGGCGTGCGTGTACGCCCGGATCGGTACCTGCACGGCCGAGTTCGGCTCGACGGCCCAGTGGCTGGTCGACGTCATCAATGCCCTGACGGGGAATCTGGACCGGGCGGGGGGCGTCATGTTCGCCAAGACCGCGGGCCTGGAGATCTTCCGCAGCGGGCAGCCGTTCGCCACCGGTGCGTGGCACAGCCGGGTGCGCGGTCTGCCGGAGGTCCTCGGCGAGTTCCCGGTGGCCACGATGGCCGACGAGATGGAGACGCCCGGGGAGGGGCAGGTCCGGGCGCTGGTGACGGTGGGGGGCAATCCGGCGTTGTCCGCGCCGGGTGCCCCGCGTCTGGCGCGGGCCCTGTCCGGGCTGGATTTCATGGTCTGTGTCGACCCCTACCTGAACGAGACGACCCGGCACGCGAACGTGATCCTGCCACCGCCGCGGATCCTGCAGAGTCCGCACTTCGACTTCCTGGTGCAGATCATCATGGTCCGTAATTACGCCCGCTTCTCCCCGCCGGTGCTGCCGCTGGGTGAGGACCAGCGCTCCGAGGCCGCGATCCTGGCCAAGCTGTTGCTGATCCTGAGTGGTCAGGGCCCCGAGGTCGGCCCCGAGGTGTGCGAGGAGATGCTGCTCGGGCAGATGCTCGCGGCCGTTCCGGAGCTGCGTGAGGGCCTGGAGGGTGCCGACGGGACCGAGCGCATATTGGACGCGCTGCTGAAAATGGGGTCCTACGGTCTGTCGCTGGAGGCGATGCGGCAGGCCCCGCACGGTCTGGATCTCGGTCCGCTGGAGCCGCGGCTGGAGGAGATCCTGTGTACCGCGTCGGGGAAGGTCGACCTGGCTCCGGCGGTGCTGGCCGCCGATGTGCCGCGGCTGCTGGAGCGGATGCGGGACCCGGCCCCGCAGATGGTGCTGATCGGACGCCGGCACCTGCGTTCGAACAACAGTTGGATGCATAATGTGCCGTCGCTGGTGGGCGGGAGCAACCGGTGCACGCTGCAGATCCATCCGCGGGACGTGGCCCGCTTCGGTCTCGGGGACCGGGCGCGGGTGCGGTCCGCGGCGGGCGAGGTCGAGGTGGCGGTGGAGGCCACCGAGACGATCATGCCGGGGGTGGTGAGTCTGCCGCACGGGTGGGGTCACCAGGACAGTGGGCAGTCCGTGGCGCGCGAAAACGCCGGTGTCAACGCCAACGCGCTGACCGATGAGCTGGTGGTGGACCCGGTGTCGGGGAACGCGGTGTTCAACGGGGTACCGGTGAGAGTGCTGCCGGTGTGAGGACGGCTGCGCCGCGGCGCCGTGCGTGATGCACGGCGCCGCGGGGGGTCAGTCCTGGTCGGCTCCGGCCGGCAGGACGTTGACGTTCAGGTGAAAGACGTTGCAGGGGTCGTACTCGTGCTTCAGGGCGGCCAGCCGTCCGTACACCTGCTGCGGGTAGACCGCCTCGGTGTCCGCCGGGAGGATGTCGCTCAAAAAGCCGCTGTAGGCGCCGGACATCGAGGGGGCCAGCGCGGTCCAGAACGCCTCGTAGGCGGGCAGCAGCGGCTCGTTCCCCTCGGGGGAGCCGAGCAGTACGCCCATGACCATGGCCTGGGTGGAGCGGTGGGGGAAGGCGGTCGCACCCTGCGGCACCCGGTTCAGGGCGCCGCCGATGCTGCGGATCTCGACGTACAGGTTCTCGAGGGTGGCCTGGGCGGTGAGGATCGTGGTGACCAGGTCCGCGGTCAGGGCCGGGGTGAAGCGGTTGCGGACGCGCGGGCGCCAGCCCGGGGGAAGGTCGCCCGCGGGCTGGAGGGCGTCGCCGTAGGGCATCGGGCGGACCTGGTCGTCCACGACGGTGCCGAGTTTGCGGATCGGGTCGATGGCCGCGTTGGCGGCCTCTTCGTCCTCGCCGGCGTAGCAGACCATGATGGCCAGGGGCGGGGCGGCCTCGCCGAAGGTCGGCCAGCACATGGCGGTGGCGGTGAGCTCCTCGGGTGCGGAGTCCATGTGTGCCGCCCAGCCGCTCAGGACGGCGGCGGTCTCCTGGGGGGCGAAGGAGATCTGGCCGAAGAAGACCTGGGAAATGGGTTGTGCCATCACGGTGAAGGAGGTCACCACGCCGAAGTTGCCGCCGCCGCCGCGGATCGCCCAGAAGAGGTCCGGGTTCTCCTCGGCGCTGGCCGTCAGGATGCGGCCGTCGGCCGTCACGACGTCCGCGGCCACGAGGCTGTCCAGGGCCAGGCCGTACTTACGGGCCAGCCAGCCGATGCCGCCGCCGACCAGCAGGCCGCCGACCCCCACGCTGGTGGTGTCGCCGGAGGTGAAGGCCAGGCCGTGCGGCTGCAGTGCGGCCGCGACCTGGTCCCATTGCGCGCCGGCGCCGAGGCGGACCAGGCGCTCGGACTCGTCCACCACCTCGATGGAGTCCAGGTGTGCCAGGTTCAGGACGAGGCCGCCGACGTTGGTGCTGAAGCCGGCGTTGCTGTGGCCGCCGCTGCGGGTGGAGATCTCCAGGTCGTGCTCGCGCGCGAACGCTATGCCGCGGGCCACGTCCTGGTTGCTGCGGACCAGGATGATCACGGCCGGGTGCCCGGTGTGGACGATCAGATCGGTGAGTTCGTCGTATCCGGGGTCGCCCGGTACGAAGACCTCACCGGTGACTTCGGCCCGCAGGCAGGCGATGTCCGCGGGGTCCACGTCGCTGTTCATGATGGTTCTCTCTTCTTCCGTTGAGGAGCACCCGTCGGGGCTGTCCTCTTCCTATACCTGTCGGTCGGAGCCGGAGCGCGGATCAGGACATGCGTCGGCACACCGGTTTCCGCGGCCCGGGCGGGCACAACCGTCCGGGCACGTCCTGCGGGGGCTTGTCCCACGGTGAGGTGCACCGTCTGCGCAGGGTGAGGGGGCGTCACGTCGCGCCGGGTGTCCGTGTCGCCGGCTCTGTCATCGGACCTCCTCGGGCATCTCGAAGAACGGCCGGACCTCGACGGCGGACCACTGCGCGTCCGGGATCGTGACTCCTCCCCCTGGTGAACGAGGGGGTTTCCCGCTATGCCTGGCTGGCGTCGCGAGGGACCAGCCCGGCCCGTAGAACGTTGACGGCTCCGACTGTGTCTGCGTGCGCGGTGTGGCCGCACGAGACGCAGTGGAACTTTTCCTGTGTAGGCCGGTTCTCCTTCGCGGTGTGCCCGCATTCGGGACACCGCCGGGAGGTGTTGCGGGGGTCCACGGCGATCACTTCCCGTCCGGCGCTCTCAGCCTTGGCGTGCAGGATCGTCAGGAACACCCCCCCCCCATCCGGCATCGGAGATCGAGCGGTTGAGCCCGGCCTTCGCGGCGGCCCCGTTGGACAGAAACGCACCTGCCCGGCCGGGGTCGGGCCTGGGTGCGGGTGCCTTTTGCATGGTGCGGATCGTGAGGTCTTCGTGCGCGATGAAGTCGTGTGCGATGAAGTCGTGTGCGCGGACCGGACTCAGCGCGATCTTGTGGGCGTGGTCGAGCCGCTGACGCCGGACCTTGCCGTGGAGCTGGGCGACCTTCTCGACCGCGTCGGCGCGTTCGTGCCCTCCATGAGCTCCCTGGACGTCCCCCTCCCCCTCTTCGCGGATGCGGATGCGGCCGCGGTCGTCGGCCGTGGCGTCTTCGGTCGTACCGGTGTGCCGTGGTGTCAGCGCCGGTTGACGAGGTGGTTGAGGTCCGGGAAGGACTCCAGGTCAGGGACCGTCCAGCCGTCCAGGTCGTACTCGGACATGCATTGCTCGGCGAACTTCTCGTAGCCGGCCAGCTGACCGGAGGCCAGTTGGCCGGCGTACAGCTCGACCCGGGTGTTCTCGTGGTTGCCGGAGTAGTTGCGTTCGTACAGTTCGTGCCGGCTGCCGAACTCGCTGCCGATGGCGTCCCACAGCAGTTTCATGAGTTTGACCCGCTCCATGGAGGTGACCCCGCCGGAGCCGCGGACGTACTTGTCCAGGTAGGGCCGCGTCTGCGGGTTGCGGAAGTCCTCGGCGCTGGAGGGGACGTAGATCAGTCCGCTGGCCACGTCCTGCAGGATGATCTCGCGGATCCTCGGGTAGCCGACCTGCATGAACCACCGGTAGGCCATCCCGTAGTCCCCGTTGGGCAGCACCGCTCCGTCCTTCCACGGGACCGGGTTGCGGGCGGCCGCGTCGGACAGCCCCCAGAACAGGTTCCGCCAGGCCAGCACCTCCCCCAGCCGGCTCTGCACGCCGCGGAAGTCCCGCACGCCGGTGACCTGCAGCGCCTTGGACAGCAGGCCGGCCAGGAACTCCAGCTTCACCGCGAGCCGGATGCAGCCGTGGAAGGTGAACCGCTCGGGGAAGCCGGAGCGGGCGGTGAACATCTGCACCTTGCCCAGGTCCCCGTAGATGAAGACGTTCTCCCAGGGGATCAGGACCTTGTCCATCACGAGGATGGTGTCGTTCTCGTCCAGCCGTGAGGACAGCGGGTGGTCGAAGGGGCTGCCGGCCACGGCCGCGGTCGCGGTGTAGGACGGCCGGCAGATCAGCTTCACGCCAGGGGCGTCCATCGGCACGGTGGCCACCAGGGCGAATTCCCGTTTGCGGATCGGCAGGCCGTAGTGCGCGATGAAGTTGTAGTGGGCCAGCGCGGAGCCGGTGGCCACCACCTTGGCGCCGCTGACCACGAGTCCCGCGTCGGTCTCGGCCTCGACGTGCACGAACACGTCGGCGACCTCGTCCGGCGGCCGGTCGCGGTCCACCGGCGGATGCACGATGGCGTGGTTCCAGAACAGGACCTTCTCCTGCGACTCGCGGTACCAGCGCCGGGCGTTGTCGGCGTAGTCCCCGTAGAAGTCGGCGTTGGCGCCGAGGGTGCCGAGGAAGGAGGCCTTGTAGTCGGGGCTGCGGCCCATCCAGCCGTAGCTCAGCCGGGCCCAGGCCGCGATCGCGCCCTGGGCGGCGACGAGGTCCTCGGCGCTGTGCGGCGTGGTGAAGAAGCGGTGGGTGTACCCGTCGCCGCCACCGTCGACCGGGCAGGTCAGGACGTCGCGGTAGCGCTCGTCGTGCAGGGCGTCGTAGAGCCGGGCGGTCATGCGCACCGGGTTGTGGAACGCCGGGTGCGTGGTGACGTCCTTGACCCGTTCGCCGTATACGTAGACCTCGCGGGCGTCGCGGAGGCTTTCCACGTACTCCTCGCCGGTCATCGGCCGAGTGGGCATTGCTGTCCTGCCTTCCTGTCGGTCCGCCGGGCCCCGGGGGCGGCGGACGCCGGTGTCAACGCAGTTGCACGCCGCAGTCCTCGACGGCGGTGGCGAACTCCCCGCGGGTCAGTGCGGCGGCGACGGTCTCGATGTCGTCGGCCATGTAGCGGTCCTGGTTCAGCGGCGGCACGAGCGAGCGCACGGCGTCGTAGGTGGCGCGGCCGGCCGGTCCCAGGCCGTCGTAGCGCCCGGAGACGTCCACCGCCGAGGCGGCGGCCAGGAACTGCACGGCCAGGATGTACTGGTTGTTGGCCAGCACCCGCCGGGCGTTTCGGGCGGCGATCAGGCCCATGCTGACGATGTCCTGGTTGTCGCCGTTGGACGGGACGCTCTGGGTGCTGGCCGGGCCGATCGTCCGGTTCTCGGCGACCAGCGCCGTGGCCGGATACTGCGCCCCGGCGTACCCGCTGCTCAGACCGGGGTCGCCGGCTACCAGGAACTCCGGCAGGCCGTAGCTCAGGTGCCGGTTCAGGACCCGGTTGAGCTGCCTTTCGGCGAGCACGCCGAGCTGGGTCAGGGCGATCGTGGTGAAGTCCATGACGAAGGCGACCGGCTGGCCGTGGAAGTTCGCTCCGTGGAAGACCTCGTGGTCCTCGAAGAACAGGGGGTTGTCGTTCGCGGAGTTGAGTTCGGTCCGCACGCGGGCCGTGGCGTGCGTCAGGGTGTCCCGGACACTGCCCAGCACCTGTGGCATGGCCCGCAGCGAATAGGCTTTCTGCAGGTAGATCTCGGTCCGGGTGACGTCCCCGTCGTCCTTGGCCGCGGCGACCTGGCGGCGCAGGTCCGCGTGTTCGACGGTGAGCGCGCTGCCGCGCAGCAGGGACCGCATGTTCGCCGCGGTGTCGATCTGGCCGGGGTGCGGCCGGGCGATGTCGTGGCCTTCGGGCTGGAAGGGTCCCATCGACCCGCGCATCGCCTCCACCAGCAGCGCCGAGCCGATCTCGGCGTGCCGCACCTGCTCCAGCGACCGGTCGACGATCAGCGCGCCCAGCCCGGTCATCGCGGAGGTGCCGTTGATCAGTGCCAGGCCCTCCTTGAACTTCAGCTCCAGCGGGGTGATCCCGAGCGAGCGCAGCACCGGGGCGACCGGGCGTGGGCCGTCGGGGCCGAGGAAGTAGCCCTCACCGATGACGGTGGAGGCCACGTGCGCCAGTGGGGCGAGGTCTCCGCTGGCGCCCAGTGAGCCGATCTCCGGGATCGCGGGTATCAGGTCGGAGTTCAGGTACAGGGCCAGTCGCTCCAGGATTTCCGGCCGGACCGCCGAGTAGCCTTTCGCCAGGGCGTTCAGGCGTGCGGTGAGGATCGCGCGTGCCTGGTCGTGCGGGAAGAAGGGGCCGACGCCGGCGCTGTGGCTGCGGACGAGGTTGGTCTGCAGTTCGGTCTCCCGCGAGGGGTCGACGAGCATGTAGATCATCTCGCCGTAGCCGGTGGTGACGCCGTAGACAGGGGTGCCGGCGCGGACCACGTCCTCGAAGACGGCGCGGCTCTTGCCGGCCTTGGCCAGTGACTGGGGTGTCAGTGTCACCTCGGCCCGTTGCTCGGCCACGCGGCGGACGGCGGGGATGTCGAGCGTTTCGCCGTCCAGGACGGCCGGCTCGCTGGTGGGGGTGGTGGACACGGGGTACTCCTTCATCGGGTTCGGTCGACCAGAGCTGCCAGAGCCGCCAGGCTCTGATGTGCGTAGAACTGGGGGACGGTCACGTCGGTCGCGAGGCGCCGGTGTACCTGGTGGAGCATCTGCGGGACCAGCAGGGAGGTGCCGCCGACGGCGAAGAAGCTCTGGTCGGCGTGGGCCGGCGGCGTGCCGAGCAGGTCGGTCCAGATCGTGGCGAGGTCTGTCTCGGTACCGGTCGCGGGGCGCCGGGCGGCCGCGTCGCGTTCGGCGGCGGCGACGGTACGCGCCAGTTGGGGGCGGTCGACCTTGCCGGTGACGGTGCGCGGGAGACGGTCCAGGGTGCGGTACAGGGCCGGGAGCAGTGAGCGGCCGAAGCGCCGGCGCAGGTGGGTGCGCCACTCGCCGGGTGAGCCTTGGGGGGTGCCGTCGGGTGAGGTGCGGGGGACGACGCAGATGACCAGGCGGGCGGCCAGGCCGTCGCGGTCGGCGCCGGCGACGACGGCGCAGTCGGCGACGGTGGGGTGTCCGGCCAGGGCCGCTTCGACGTCGGTGAGTTCCAGCCGGCTGCCGTAGAGCTTGATCTGGCTGTCCTTGCGGCCGCGGTATTCGAGGGTGTTGTCGGGGCGGCGGCGGGCGAGGTCGCCGGTGCGGTAGCAGGGTGCGTCGAGGGACGGGAGGGGGGTGAAGGCGGTGTGGTGGGGGTCGGCGAGGTAGCCGTCGGCGACGTAGGGGCCGGTGATGACCAGTTCGCCGGTGACGCCGGCGGGGCAGAGGCGGTCGGATGCGTCGACGACGAGGACGCCGCGGCCGGGGATGGGGCGGCCTATGGGGACCGGTGCGGTGGAGGGTTTCGCCGGCGGGCCGGTGGGTGCGCGGGTGGTGTGTGCGGGCCGCCGGTGGACGGGGTGCCAGGTCGCGGCGACGGTCTCGGTGGGGCCGTAGAGGTTGGCCAGGCGTAGCAGTGGCAGTGCGGTGAGCAGTCCGTCGGCGAGTTCGCCGGGCAGGGCTTCGCCCATCAGCAGCAGGGTGGTGAGTGTGCCCAGTCGGTCGGCGGTGCGGCGCTCGGTGAGGACGCGGAGCAGTTCGCGGGCGAAGCTCGGTACGGTCTGGAGTACGCCGATGCGTTCGGTGGCCAGCCAGTCCAGGAGGCGTTCGGGGTTGGCGCGGATCTTCTCGGGGACGGGGCACAGGGTGGCGCCCGATCCGAGTGCCGCGAACGTCTCGGCCAGGGCGGGGTCGTGTTCGGCGGCCACCCATTGGGCGACGCGTACGCCGGGGCCGAGGCCGAACTCGGCGGCCATCCACGCGGTGAACTGTGCGAGGGCGGCGTGTGTGTGCGCGATGCCTTTGGGGATGCCGGTGGTGCCGGAGGTGAAGGCGACGTAGGCGCGGTCGGTGAGGCTCGGCGGTGGGGGCGGGGAGGGGGTGGATGCCTGCGGCGCCGGGCCGGGTTCTCCCACCGTGACGATGGGGGCGCCGGTGGTCGTGCGGTACCGGTCCAGGAGTGGGTCGGGGCCGGGGGCGGCGGTGTGCGGGGGTGCGGTCGGTGCGGGGGCCACCAGCATCGCCACCGGCTTCAGCGCGTCGAGGACTGCCCGGCCGCGGTCCCCGTTGTCGGCGGTCCCGAACCAGCACAGGTGTGCGCCGGCCGACAGCACCCCGAGCAGGGCGGCGTACTGCCGTACGCCCACCGGGAGCCGTACCGCGACCGGATCACCGGCCCGCACCCCGGCGGCCCGCAGGTCGTGGGCGATCTGTGTCGCGGTGGTGTGCAGCGCGCGGTAGGTCAGTGTGCCGTCGGGGCCGTCGACGGCCACCGCGTCCGGGTCCTGCGAGGCGTGCCTGCTGATCGCGTCCACGACCGTGTGCCCGGGCGCGCCGTCGTCGGCCCGCCGGTCGTTCTCGTCGGCGGCGCGTGCGGTTTCGCCGGGGCTGTCGAGTGCCAGTTCGCCGACGGTGGTGTGGGGAGCGCGGGCGGCGTGCCGGAGCAGGGTACGGAACTGTCGCAGGATCATCCGCGCGGTCTCGGGCTCGTACTGGTCCGCGTCGTAGAGCAGGGTGGTGGCCGGTCCGCGGCCGCTGTCGTCGATGTGCAGGAGCAGATCGGCGGGTGCCGGGCCGTGGTGTTCGGGGCAGGGTTCGACGGCGGTACCGGGGATCGTCAATGCCGGCCGGGGCCGGTCCTGGTAGTCGAACACGACATCGCCCAGCGGCACCCGTCGCGCGTCGCGGACGAGCGGCAGCGCCCCGAGCACACGCGCCAGCGGGACGGTACGCCGGGCCATCGCCTCGGCGGCCAGTGCCGTGCCGCGTGCGAGGACGTCGTCGAAGCGGTGCGTGGCCTCGATGTCGGCCGGCAGGATCAGGGTGTTGGTGGCCGGGTGCGCTCCGCCCTGCGGGACCGGTGCCGCGACGGCGACCCGGTCGGCTCCGGTGTAGCGGTGCAGGAGGATCTGGAAGGCGGTGAGCATCACGGCGTACGGGCTGCTGCGACTGGCTTCGGCGCGGTGTGTGACGGCGCGGCCGAGTTCCGGGTCGGCCGGGGCGCTGACCGTTCCCCAGCGTCCTGAGGCGCGGTCCGGGCGTGGGCGGTCGGCGGGCAGGGGGAGTTCGCCCGGCAGGGGGGTCAGCGTACGGAGCCACCAGGCCAGTGCGTCGGGTGAGGAGGCGGTCTGCGGGGCGGTCGCTGCGCCGTGGGGGGTGTCTGTCAGGAGGGCTCTTCCGGCGCAGAGTTCGGTCAGTTCCTCGACCAGCGTGTCCAGGAAGTCCTCGTCGGCGAACGCGCAGGGAACCGTGATGCGCAGCCGGTGCTCGTCGGGCTTGTGACGGGTGACCGTCATCCGTGCTTCGGGTACGCCGTCGGGATCGGGCCCGCCGCCGGGTGTTTCCGACTCCCGCTGGCAGGCCGGTGCGCTGTCCGCTTCGCGCAGCCACAACGCCTGTGTCCCCGCACGCGCCCAGATTCTTCGCACCGGTGTGCCGTCCCGCAGCACCAGTGCCGAGCGCAGTTGTTCGTGCCGGTCCACGAGGGTCCGCCACGCCACGGCCAGCGCCGCCACGTCCAGGTCGCCGACCACCCGGTACGTCCGGTGTCGCGGTGCCGGCTGGTGACCGAGCGCGCGTAACAGCCACAGCCCTTGCTGTGCGTCGGTCGCCGGCACATGCCGGTACGCGGGGTCGGTCATGGACAGCCTCCATCGGTCGCTCGGCACTGCAGGGGAAGGGGACGACCGGCACGCCGTGGCGCGTCGGGGGTCCGGTTCGCGGCGAGCGGCTTCCTGAACTACACAATGACGACCGGCGTCCACCTGCGGCATCTCCTGGAGTGCGGGTGTGATCGCCGGTCCTGCGCACCGGACGGGGGTGTGGCGGGGGGGGCGGACGGGTGCCGTCGCGCTTTCGGCCCGGCCCGGTGCTCGCCGTGTTTTTGACGGTGTGTCAGTTGTTGGCGTGGGGGGCGCCGGGGGCGGTCTCGGTGCGGGGAGGGTGCCCTCGGGGGCTGCCTTCCGGCGTCCTGGGGGCGGGGTGCCTCTCCCCCGGCGGTGGCGAGGGGTCGCCCCGTACGCCGGGCCGTTCGCCGCCGCCCGTGGGGTGCCACTTGTCCTGTTCACCCGTCCCGGGAGGGCCGGGCCGTTGTTTCGTGCCGGCGAGGTCGGGGTGGTGGGCGGGGGTGCGGGGGCGGCCGGTCAGGGCCGCCGTGTCAGTGCGTGCGGGGTGCTGCGGTGCGCCTCACAGATGGACCGGCAGCTCGAGTCGGCCGTTCATGATGAAGGTGCCCTGGCCGGCCAGTTCTGCCGGGTCCACCGCGAGCCGCAGGCGGGGGAAGCGCGTGAACAGTTCCTCGACGGCGATGCTCACCTCCATCCGGGTCAGGGCCGGGCCGACGCAGCGGTGGGCGCCGTGGCCGAACGCCACGTGCCGCTTGTCCGTGTGCCGGGCGTCGAACTCCCCCGCGGCGTCGCCGTGCAGCTCCGGGTCGCGGCCGGTCGCGGCGTAGCCGACCACCACCGGGTCGCCGCGGGAGATGGTCACGCCGGCGATCGTGACGTCCTGCGTCGCGAACCGGAACGGCAGGTGCGCGACCGGTGCGTCGGTGCGCAGCGTCTCCTCCACCACGTCGTCCCAGTCCACTGCGCCGCCCTCTGCCAGGGCGCGCTGGCCGGGCCGGGTCAGGAGCGCGAGCGCGGCGTTGGTGATGAGGTTTCTGGCGGGTTCGGCACCGGTGTTGAGCATCAGCTGGGCCAGGCCGACCAGTTCGGCGTCGGACCCGCTGTCCGCCCCGGTCACCGGGCACCCGCTCGGCTGGGCCGCGACCAGATCGCTGATCAGGTCCTCCCCCGGTTCCAGGCGTTTGTGGGCGACCAGGGCCTCGATCTTGCTCCGCAGCGAGGCGAACTCCACGGCCGCTTTCCGAGGGTCGGGTTCGACGTATCCGGCGCGGTCCAGGATGCCGTCCGGGTCGCCGTCGGGTACGCCGAGCAGCTCGCCGATGACGCGTGAGGCCACGGGGTGTGCGTAGCGCGCCTTGAGGTCGACGGGTTCGCCCGGCCGCTGGGCCGTGTGGTCGGCCAGCTCGTCCAGTGCGCGTGTCACGATCCGCTGGATCCGCGGTCGCAGCATGGCGATCCGCCGGGGGCTGAACGCACCGGCGACGAGGCGGCGTTGGCGGGCGTGCGGTTCACCGTCGGCGGTGGACATGTTGTCCATCCGGGCCCAGACGATGAGCGGGAAGTCCGGGCCGAGGGTGCCCTGGGCGTAGGCAGGCCAGTGCCGGCGGGCGTTCTTGGCGAACCGCTCGTCGGCCAGGACCTGCCGGGCGGCGTGGTAGCCGGTCACCGACCAGGCCTCGACCCCGCCGGGCAGCAGCACCCGGGTGATCGGCCCGCGGGCCCGGAGCCGGGCCGCCTCTGCGTGGATGTCGGTCCCGGCCGGGTCGATGACGAAGAGCGGGTCGTCGTCCACGTCTGCCTCCTGTGAGGGCGGGTGAGGAGTGGTCGTTCCTATGGTGTCCGGGGGCGTCGCGGCGGGCGTCTTCCACGGTGCGGACCCGGCTCCCGGCCGGAGGGGGCCGATGGCCGTGAGGCCGGTGCGGGTGGTGGTCCGGATGTGCGGGCCGTGGGCCGGACATGGCGTGCGCTCGTTGTCCCAACGGGGCTTGGGGTGGAGCGGAATGGGGCACGGACCGCAGGTGGCGGGGTTGCGGCACGGTGTACCGGCGCGCCCTGTGCGGGGCCCGGGCGTCCTGCGCCGGATCTCGTACAGTGGCCTTCCGTAAGGTGAGTAACGTGATCCAGCCGATCACTTCCACCGGATTTCACACATTCGTTCGGGTCGTCGCGCGTGGCCCGGGGAGGCTGAGGCTGACTTGAAGTACCTGCTCATGATCTACGGCAACGAGGAGAAGTGGGCTTCGATCCCGGCCGAGGTGCTGGACGAGGAGATCGCGGAGCAGGACGCCTGGAACTCCCGTTACCGGGCTTCCGGCGAGTTGCTCGCGGCCTACGGCCTCGGTGACCGGAGCGAGGCCTCGCTGGTGCGGAACAAGGACGGTGCTCCGTTCTCCACCGACGGCCCCTATCTGGAGGCCAAGGAGTTCGTGTGCAGCCTGTACCTCCTGGAGGTGGAGTCGGCCGAGCGGGCCCGCGAGATCGCGGCGCAGATGCCGTGGGCGCGCGAGAGCCCGGTCGAGATGTGGCCGGTCCTGCATGACGGGTTCGCGCCGAAGCCCGACGGCGACGCCTGAGCGGGGTGACTGCCGCCCCCGGCTCCCGGACGGGAGCCGGGGGCGGCGTGCTGTGACCACGGCCCCCGGCGGCCCTGCGCCCCGGTGGGCCGGCGGGCCGGTCGGGCGCCGGGCCCGCCCCGGGTGCCTGCTGGTGGCACGCCGCGAGCGGGGCCGGGGGGGCGGGGTCTCGCGTCGCGGTGGCCGCGCACGCAGGGAGATGCCCGGCCCTGCCGCCGCTGCGACGCTGGGGCAGGGCTTGGTGGATCTGGTCCCCTCGCGAGAGGAGAAGCCATGGACAGCGCGACGACCGCCGGCCGGACGCCGGAGACGGATGAGATCGCCGAGATGTTCGACGAGTCGTCCGACATGTCGAATGTGTTCAACGACGGCCAGGTGCATCTGGCTTACTGGTACGGCGAGGAGGACGAGGCTCCGCTGATCGAGGCGGCGCGGCGGCTGACCCGCAAGGTGGCGGACTCGCTGCGGTTGCGTGAGGGTGACCAGGTCCTCGACGTCGGCTGCGGTCTGGGGGCGCCGGCCATCCAGCTCGCCACCGAGTACGGGGTGCGGGTCACCGGCGTCAATATCAGCACCCGCCAGGTGGCCGAGGCGCGGGCCCGGGTCCGGGCGGCCGGGCTGGCCGACCAGGTCACGTTCCGGGTCGGCGACTACGGTGCGCTGGACTTCCCGGACGGCGGCTTCGACGCGGTGGTGGCGATGGAGTCCCTCGTCTATGTCGGTGACCTCGGGCATACGCTCGCCGGCCTGTACCGGGCGATGCGCCCCGGCGGCCTGTTGTGCTTGACCGAGCCCACCCGGGAGGGCCTCGATGTCGCGGCCGCCGGCCGGTTCGCGGCGGGCTTCGGGGCGAAGCGGATGCTGTCGGTGGCCGAGTGGCTGGAGACGTTGCGGGAGGCCGGGTTCGAGCCGGCGGAGTACCTGCAGTGCGGGCCGCGGGTGTTCGGGATGGGCCCCAAGTACCTGCAGGCCGTGGATACGCGGCGCGAGGAGCTGGCCGGCCGGTTCGGCGAGGTGGCCGTCGACGGACTCCGGCAGACGCTGGAGGAATTCTTCGCGCCGGGGGCCGACCGGATCGGCTATGCGGTGATCACCGTCCGCAAACCCGGGTACTGACCTGCCGGACGCGGCCCGGCGGGGATACGTGCCGGACCGGGCGGGAGCGTGAGGCCGCGTGCGGGGGGTCGCCGGCCCCGGCCGCGGGCAGCTCGCCGGGACGGGGGCGGCTTCGGTGCGACGACGTTCTCGTGCGGCGCGTCCTGGCGCCCGTTCCCCGGTCCCTTGCGGCACGCCCCCTGTGAGCTGCCGGTGTCTCACGTGTACTCCTCGTGCCGAGGCCGCCGGTGCCGGGGGTGGTGGCAGTCCGCCACGGTGTGCGGACGGGCCACGCCGCCACCGAGGCCGATGCCCCGCAGCGGCTCGGCGCACTGACCGCCGCCCGGGGCCGGGGCCGGACTCGCCCAGGCCACCGACACCGACCCGGGGCGGCGGCCTGGGGTCGAATCTGCCGGCCGGGGCGGTGGGCGGGGGCGCAATCACGAAGATGCGCGGGGCTCCACGCGGTGATGAGAATCGAGACGCGGCCCCGTGGCGGAGGGCTGGACCAAGCCGTCGCGCCCGGTCGTGCCGGAGTCTTCCACGGCGCGAACTGCCGTGGCCGGCCGCTTCGTCCGTGACGGACGTGTGCGGTATCCGGCCCTCACGCCGGTCGCGACGAACCCGACGCTTCTCCCGGCCGGCATGCGCGGCGTGCCGGCCGACCGCGGTGGCCGGGGTGGGGTCGGCATGGCTCCGGTGGCCGCCGCATTCGATACGCGACGCGCTGATCGACGCCCCCGGCAACGGCAGCGTCCGTCTTTTCTGAGGAGAGATCCCCCATGACCACGACTTCGCAGTCCCCGCAGGCAACCACGGCGCTCTCCCTGCAGCAGCAGTTTCTCTGCATGTTCGCCCAGGGCGGCTTCAGAACCGGCCCGTTCGGGCCGCACTACACGGAGGTCTTCGCGTGGCGGATCCACGGCCGCGTCGACGTGGGAGCCATGCGTGGGGCGTTGGCCGATGTGGTCGAGCGGCATGAGGCGCTGCGCACCCTGGTACGTCTGGAGGACGGGGGCGCGCAGAGCGTGCTGCCCGCCGTGCAGCCGGAGCTGGAGCTGGTCGACCTGGAGGAGCCGCCGGGCGCGGACCGGGACCGGCGCGCCGAGCAGCTCATGATCCAGGCGGAGACCCGGTCGTTCCCGGCCGACCAGGTTCCGTTGCTGCGGGCCGTTCTGGGCCGCTTCGACGAGCAGGACTCCGTCCTGGTGCTGTGCGCCCACCACAGCGCCGCCGACGTCTGGTCGATCCAGGTGATCCTGCGGGACCTGGCGCACTGCTACACGGCGCGCGCGGCCGGCGGCGAGCCGCGGCTGCCCGAGGTGGCCCAGTACCGGGACTACGTCACCGCGCAGCAGGAGGAGGCCGGCGGGCCGGCGGTGGCCGCTTCACGGGCGTACTGGCGCGAGACGCTGCGCGGCGCGAAGATCCTGGTCGCGCCGGTGCACCGCACCGGGCAGTCCCCCGCGACGAGTTATCACCGGTTCACCACCGACGCGCGCCTGAGCGCGGAGGTGTCCCGGCTGGCCAAGGAGACGCGCAGCTCGCCGTTCATGGTGCTGCTCGCCGCGTTCACCGTCTTCGTGAACCGCCGTACCGGGGCGACGGACATCGTGGTGCCCACCTTCACGCCGGGGCGTGAGCACCGCTTCCAGTCCACGGTCGGGTCGTTCTTCAACTTCACCCCGCTGCGGGTCGATCTGGAGGGGTGCCGGACCTTCCGTGATGTCGTCGCCCGCACCAGGAAGGCCTGCGTCGGCGCGTTCTCGCACGAGCTGCCGCTGCTGCACGTCCTCGCCGAGGCGCCCGAGCTGATGTCCTCGGCCGGCCCCGACGCGGTGCCCACCCTGTTCCAGGCCGTCCAGCCGCCCTACCTGACGCAGGGCGAGCGGATCGGTGACCTCGAGTACACGGCGATCTGGCGGCGGGTCATCCCCCAGCCGCTCGGCTCCGACACTCCGGACGGCATGATCTGGTCGATGCACCTGAGCGACTCCGAGGTGGTCGGCGGGCTCAGCTTCAGCCGTCACCTCTTCGAGCAGGCCGAGGTCGAAGATCAGGCGGCCGGGTTCCTCGAGGTGATCGGCGATCTGCTCGCCGGCCCGGACGCGGCGATCTGAGGGCCGGCGCCATGACCGACACCGAGAACGCCGCGCGGGGCGCGGCCGTGCTGTCCGAGGCCGACGTCACCCCGGCCGTGCTGATCGAGCGGGCCAAGGCCATGGTGCCCGCCCTGGTGGCGCGCCAGCAGGAGACCGAGCAGCGGACCTTCTACGCCGAGGACACCCATCGGGCGTTCCGCGACGCGGGCTTCTACCGCATAACGGTGCCCAGACGGTACGGCGGCTACGAGTTGGGCTTCGACACGTTCCTGCAGGTCGCGATGGTCCTGTGCCGTGCCTGCCCGTCCACGGGCTGGATGTTCTGCCTGGGGGCCGCGCACTCGCTGTTCGCCGGCAGCATGTTCCAGGAGAAGGCGCAGGCCGAGATCTTCCGCGGCGGCGACTTCATCGCGCCGCTCGTCAACACCCCGTACGGGACGGCCACGCGCGCCGAGGACGGCGGCTGGATCCTGGACGGTGTGTGGAGGTACTGCTCCGGCGCGCCGTACGCGACCCACTTGATCGGCAACACCGTGATCGCCGGGGATGACGCGGACCCGCCGCGCCGGCTGCTGTTCATCGCGCCCCGCGATCAGTGGGAGATGCTCGATGACTGGGGTGGGCAGCTGGGTCTCAAGGGCAGCGGTTCGCACAGCATCCGGATGCGCGGCGGGCACATTCCCGGCCACTTCGGCATCGAGGTCAATTTCGAGGAGATCTCGGTGACCGGGGGCACTCCGGGGCGGGAGCTGCACGCGCATCCGCAGTACGGTGGCGCACCGGCGAGTTCGATGGCTCTGGAGGGCGCGCACATCGCGGTCGGTATGTGCCAGGGCGCGCTCGACGCGTACACGGAGCTGATGTTCTCCCGCACCACGATCGTCCCGCCGTTCCTGCCCAGGGCGGAGGATCCCGACTTCCAGCTCTGGTACGGGAAGGCCAGCGGCATGATCGACGCCGCCGAGACGTTGGTTCTCGCGGCGTCGCGGCGCTGGCACGAGCTGTCCGGGCTGCCGGTCGGGGCGTTCACCGCCGAGGAGGACGTGCGGATCGCGCTCACCTGCCGGGAGGCCACGGATCTGGCGTGGCGGGCGGTGGACGAGATCCTCCAGCCGACCGCCGGTAGCCAGGCGGTACGTGAGGGAACCCGTCTGGAACGGGTCTGGCGCGACCTGTCCACCGGTCGTACGCACGCCAGTTCGGCCGTGCTGCTCACTACCGTGGCCAACCGTGGGTTCGCCCAGCTCAGGCTGGCGAGCTTGCGTGGCCGGCCCGCTCCGGAGGCGTAGTCCTGCCTGCCGGTCCGGGGGTGGGAAGGCCGTCGGGCCGCTTCTCGCGTGCCGAGGTCGGCCAGGGTGGGGCCCCGGCGGTGTCCGCCGGGGCCCGCACAGCCGGGCGGTCCCGGGTGCGGTGGGCGGCGCTCGGGGCGTCGGGGATGCGGGCGGGCCGGGCACGGAGCTGTGCGCACACGGCCGGCGGCTGGTGACCGGGCGGTGGGCGGATGGGGTGGGCCGGGGCTCCTGCCTTCTGCCAGGGGGCCGTGCGGCGCCGGCGTGGCCGTCGCGAGCCGAACCCCGGGCCCGGGGGGCGGGAGTTGTGGGGCCGCGCCGCTGCAAAGGACGCACCGGATGCCTTGTGGCCGCGGCCGGTCCGTCCCCGCGCGGTGGGGGCGACCGCTCCGGCCGCGGCGGGGGGTGACGGCTCTGTCGGGGCCCACGACCGGGTGTCCGCGCTCCGTGGCCGAGGGCCCCCACCCGCACGAGCGGCCGGATCACCGCACCGCCTCGCGGCCTGCCGGGACGGTGCGGCACGGTCGTGCGGGGCGCTCTCAGGAGTGGAATTCGCCCGCGTCGACGTTGAGGCTCTGCCCGGTGATCGCCCTGGCCAGGTCCGAGGCCAGGTACAGCACCGCGTTGGCGACGTCGCCCGGGTCGGGCAGCCGGCGCAGGTCGAAGGCGGCCGCGGTCCGGGCGTAGACGTCCTGCAGCGTCACTCCCTGCTCGGCGGCCTGCGTCGCGAACCAGCTCTTCAGTCCGTCGGTCCAGATGTAGTTGGGCACCACGGTGTTGACCCGGACGCCGCTGGGGCCGAGCTCGGTGGCCAGGCTGCCGGCCAGGGAGTGCAGCGCCGATTTCGAGGCCTTGTAGGCGCCGAAGTGGGGGCGGGAGTGGTGCACCACCGCCGAGCTGACCATCACGACGGATCCTGCGTGTCCGCTCAGGGTCGGCGCCAGGAGCTGGACCAGGCGCAGCGCGGCCAGGGCGTCCGTCTCCAGGGAGGCGCGCACGGCGTCCAGGTCCATCGTCGCCAGGTCGCCCATCGCCGGGGGTGCGAACGCGTTGCTGACGAACACGTCGACCCTGCCGAAGGTGTCCAGGGCGCGCTCGGTCAGGGTTCGGCAGGCGTCGGGGTCGAGGATGTCGGTGGGGACCGCCAGGGCCCGGCGGCCGTGGGACTCGACCTCGGCGGCCACCGACGTCAGGACCGTCCCGGTGCGGGCCGCCAGGACCACGTCGGCTCCGGCCTCGGCGCCGCGGACCGCGATCTCGCGGCCGAGGCCGGGGCCGACGCCGGTCACCAGCATCACCTTGTCGGAGAGCATCTGTGCCTTCCTTCCTGTGGGAGAACGCGAGGGAGTCCATGGGTCACACCCACGAGAGGTACGCGCGCGTCGTCTGGGGCGTGATCGCGCGATCCGTGGGCTGTGCGGACAGCGGGCGGGGCCGCCTCCGGGCGGCACGGGCACGATGTGCGGGTGCCGTTCGTCCTGGACGCCGGCGGCCAGGGCAGTGGCGATCGTCTGTCCGCCGCCCTGCACCGCTACGTCCTTGCCCGGTGTTCCGGCCGCTGCGACGGCTCGTCCGACTGTTTCGGTGACGGTGCCGGTGGTGGTGGCGCATTCGAGGGGGTGCCGCCGGACCTCGGGCGCGGCGGCAGCGGCAGCGGCCGGTGCGACCGTCGCGACGAAGTCCGGTACGGGGAAGTACGGTTCGTCGCCCCATGTCTGCGGGCCGTGGTCGAGCACGCGGCGGCCGATGAGGGCCGCGCCGGTGCGGGTGAAGGACTCGCCCGTGGTGCCGGCGCCCCCTGCCCGGTCGCCGCCGCGGCCGGGGTGTGCCGGGGGTCGGGCGCGAAGAGCCATCGGTGCAGGCGCTCGCCGCCCCTGCCCAGGGTGTGGCGGTCGGGGCTGTCGCCGGGCCGGCGACGAAGCTGTCGAGGGGCCGGAGATGTCCGCGATCGCCTGGGGCATGTCTTCGACGATGGCAGGGCAGGGGGCGCGGGGCGTCTTCGTGCGTGCCGAGGTCAGGGCACGATCGTGGTCTCCGGCATCGCGTCGCCCCGGAACAGGCCCTCGGGGTCCACGCGTGCCCGGATCCGCTCGACCGCCCGGACGTCGGCTTCGGACAGGTGCCCGCGCGGCCGGTCCAGGCCCTTCACGAAGCCGGGCGCGGTCCGGCCCGTGTCCCAGGGGCCGAGGGCGGCGCGCACCCTGTCGCAGTGTTCGGTGATCTCCTGCGGTGTGCCGCGCAGTTCGGGGACGCCGGCGCCCATGTAGGCCAGGCGTGCGTCCAGGCGGTTCAGTGCGCCGCCGGCCGGGGCGGCGACGGCCATGCGTCCGCCGAGTTGGCGCAGTTCGGCGGCGATCAGGGGGGAGCCGGAGCCTTCGCCGGTCATCCGCAGGAACGCGGCGATTCCTTCGCGGCCCGGCTCGGCGAGCAGGAGGTGGTCGCCGATGAAGGTGCCGGGCTCGTCGGGGTCCATGTGGACGTCCGGAACCAGTTCGGGACCGCAGTCCTGCCAGGTGTCGAGTACCGGCGTGCCGATCTTGCGCAGCGGGTCCAGCAGGTCGCGTGCGGGGGCGGGGGCGAGGGCGACGCCGGCGACGCACACCACCGGGCCGCCTTTGAGTATCGGCGGGATTTCCGGCAGGTCGGGCAGGTTCATCACGCGCAGGGAGGTGGAGACCTCCTCGGGTGCGTGCAGCGTCCAGTCGTACCAGGTGCCGACCACGGCCTCGGCGTGCTCCCACGGCCAGAAGGCGGCGCCGGCGACGAGTTCGGGCACCGGGAACAGGTCGATCTCGACGGCGGTGACGACGCCGAAGCCGCCTCCTCCGCCGCGCAGGGCCCAGAAGAGTTCGGGGTCCTCTTCGGCGCTCACGCGGCGCAGGTGTCCGTCCGCGAGGATGATGTCGACGCTGCGGATGTGGTTGGCGGCCAGGCCGAGTTTGCGGCCGTAGAGGCTCACCCCTCCGTGCAGCAGGTAGCCGATGGCGCCGACGGTGCCCGAGGTGCCGTGGGGTGCGGCGAGGCCGTGGGGTGCGGCGGCGTGGATGACGGCGCTCCAGGGTGTGCCCGCGGGGATGCGGGCCCGGCGGCGGCCGGGGTCGATCTCGACGCCGCCGGACAGGAGGGGGCGGATCAGGAGGGCGCCGGTCATCGGGGGGGCCGCGCCGGCGGAGTGGCCCGTGGTGTGGACGCGTACGCCCTGGCCGTGCGCCGAGGCATGGCTGATGGCCGCCCGCACGTCGTCGGGGCCGGTGGCGGTGAGTGCGGCGGCGGGGTGTGCTGGGCCGGCGAGGTTGAACACGCCGGTGGCGGCGTCGTAGGCGGGGTCGCCGGGGAAGGCGATGGGCGCGGTGTCGGGCATGAACTCCCCTTGGGGGTGGCGTGGCGGCTCTCCTTCCCAGGGTGCGGGCCGGGTTGTCGCGCGAGCATCCGTCAGAGTGCTCAGCGGCGGCGGCGCGGGCTCGAAGAGGCTCGGCCCGCTCGCCCGGGCGACGGTGGCGGTCGAGCCGGAGGGGCGCGCCTGCTGCCGGTCATCGGTCTGTCACCTGTCGGTAGCCGGCCGGCCGCGCTCCCCTACCGTGCCTTGTCCTCCAGTGCGGCCCCCACCCGCTGCGCCTGCTCCATGAGGAAGCGCTGTTCCGGCCCGCTCACGGCCTGTCGTGCCGCGGTCCGGTAGGCCTCTCGTGCCCTGTCCAGACCGCCGTCCATCTCCAGCAGGTAGGCCCGCACCGCGCTGAGCCGGTGGCTGGCGGTCATCCAGCGGTCCTGTTCCAGCGGTTCCAGCAGTCGCAGGCCCTCGCGGGGGCCCTTGACCATCGCCATCGCCACCGCGCGGTTCAGGCGCACCGCCGAGCCGGGCGCGATCTGCTCCAGCAGGTCGTACAGGGCCAGGATCTGCAGCCAGTCGGTCTCGCCGCCTTCCGGTGTCTCGACGTGCACGGCGGCGATGGCGGCCTGCAGGCGGTAGAGGCCGATGCCGGGGCGGGCCAGGGCGTCGACGACCAGTGCCAGGCCCTCCTTCGCGAGGTCTGCGTTCCAGCGGGAGCGGTCCTGCTCGGCCATCGGGACAAGGGTGCCGTCGGCCAGGGTGCGGGCGGGGCGGCGTGCTTCGGTGAGGAGCATCAGCGCCAGCAGTCCGGTGACTTCGCCGTTGTCCGGCAGGACGCGGTGGGCCTGGCGGGTAAGGCGGATGGCTTCGGCGGTCAGGTCCGGGCGCAGCAGGTCGGGTCCGGCGGTGGCGGTGTACCCCTCGTTGAAGATGAGGTAGAGGACGTGCAGGACCGCGCGGGTGCGGTCGGGGCGTTCGGGTTCCGGCGGCATGCGGAAGGTCATGCCGGCGTTCTTGATCTGCTGCTTGGCGCGGGAGATGCGCCGGCTCATCGAGGTGTGCGGGACCATGAAGGCGCGGGCGATCTCCTCGGTGGTCAGGCCGCCGACGGCGCGCAGGGTCAGTGCGACTTGTGAGGGCGGGGTCAGCGCCGGGTGGCAGCACAGGAACAGGAGCATCAGGGTGTCGTCGTCGACGGAGACCAGGTCGTCGTCGGGGGCCGGGGCCAGCGACGCCTGGGGCAGTGCCATCGAGGCGACGGTGGCCTCACGGGTGCGGCGGGCACGGTCGCTGCGCCAGCTGTCGGTGAGGCGGCGTCCGGCGACGGTCAGGAGCCAGGCTCGCGCGTTGTCGGGGACGCCTTCGGCGGGCCACTGGGTGGCAGCGGCCACGAGCGCTTCCTGCACGGCGTCCTCACAGCCGTCGAATTGGCCGTGGCGCCGGACCAGGGCGCCCAGGACCGAGGGCCGCAGCTCCGCGAGGAGGTTTTCCAGGCGTTGATCGGGACGCACCGGCTCATTGTATATGCGGGGCGTCCGGGCGCCCGGGCATGTGCGCACACGTTGAGATGCCCGGCGCCCGCCGGCGGTGGCACGGTCGGGGCACAGACCGCGAACCTGTGAGGAAGGCCGCCATGACGGACACGACCGCCGCCGTCGTCACCCGCGACGACCCCCGCTACCCCGCCCTGGTCGAGGGCTACAACCATCGCTTCGTGGGCCGGCCCGAGGAGGTCCGGCTCGCCACCGGTGCCGCCGATGTGCAGGGTGTGGTCCAGGCGGCCGTGGACGCCGGCCGGCGGATCGCCGTGCGCAGCGGCGGCCACTGCTTCGAGGACTTCACGGCGCATCCGGACGTGCAGGTGCTCCTGGACCTGTCCGCGCTGGACCACGTCGGTCACGACGCGGGGCGTGACGCCTTCGTGGTGGAGCCGGGGGCGCGGCTGGAGCATGTCTACCGCACGCTGCACGACGGGTGGGGTGTGACCATCCCGGCCGGGACCTGCTTCGAGGTGGCCGTCGGCGGGCACATCGCGGCCGGCGGCTATGGTCCGTTGTCCCGGCGCGACGGCCTGGTGGTGGACCATGTCGCGGCGGTCGAGGCGGTCGTCGTGGGCGCGGACGGCCGGGCCCGGACCGTGGTCGGCAGCGACCGGCCCGAGGACCCGCACCACGACCTGTGGTGGGCGCACACCGGTGGTGGGGGCGGCAGCTTCGGCGTGGTCACGAAGTACTGGCTGCGCACGCCGGGGACGCCGGACGGCGACCCGGCCCGGCAGCTGCCCCGGGCGCCGCGGGCGGTGCTGCGCCGCGACACCGTGTGGTCCTGGGACGCGGTCTCGGAGGCCGACTTCCGCACCCTGCTGCGCAACTACGGTGCCTGGTACGAGGAGAACAGTGCGCCGGGCACACCGGCCGCGGCGTTGTGGAGCAATCTGATCATCACCCACCGCTCCGGCAACATGTTCGTCCTGACCTCGGTGATCCCCGACGACGCGCCGGATGCGGCCGGGGTCCTCGCGGCCCACACCGCGGCGGTCACCCGCGGAATCGAAGCCGAGCCGGTGTCGGTGACCTCCGGGACCTCCTCGTGGCTGGAGACGTGGCTGCCGTCCTACAGCTGGCCCAGCGATCCGCGGGGCCGGTACAAGAACAAGGCGGGTTATCTGCGGCGCGGGTTCTGCGACGCGCAGATCACGGCGATCCACCGGCATCTGTCGTCGTCGGAGTACGAGAACCCCATGGGGTGCCTGGTTCTGACGGGTTTCGGCGGCCAGGTGAACGCGGTCGCGCCGGGCGCCACCGCGGTGGCGCAGCGTGACAGCGTCCTCAAGGCCTCCTACAGCACCGGTTCCTGGACCGATCCGGCCGACGACGAGCGCCACCTGGCCTGGGTGCGTGCGTACTACCGGGACGTCTACGCGCACTGCGGGGGCGTGCCGGTCCCGGACGGCACCAATGACGGCTCCTACATCGGCTACCCCGACACCGATCTGGCCGATCCGGGGTGGAACACCTCGGGGGTCGACTGGTCCGTGCTGTATTTCAAGGACAACTACGCGCGGTTGCAGCGCGCGAAGCAGGTCTATGACCCGCTCGACGTGTTCCGCCACGGGTTGTCCGTCCGCCTGCCCTGAGAGGGGCGGCAGGTTTCCCGCGTGTGCTGATGGTGTGTCATGGCGACGTCCGGAGGCGGCTGTTCGTGCCGGGGAGCGGTGTCGGCCGTGGTGGAGGTCGTGAGTGGGGTGGCGGCTGCCCCGGTGGCCTGCGCGCCGTGCAGGGGTGTTCCGGCGGGAGGAGGCGGCGGCCACGGCGAGTGGTGCTCCGGGTGTTCCGGCCGGAGCGCCGGGGGCGGGCCGTCCGGGCTGACGCCCGCGTCGCGGGGTCGCACTCGCGCCGCCCGTGAACGCCGCAGCCGGTGCGCCCGCTTTCGCGGGGCGCACCGGCTGGTTCCGGCTCCTGGCCGCCAGGGCCTGTACGGAGTTCTGGGCCGGATCGGGGAGTGGTGTCCTGCGGCGTCGTGTGCACGGCGCAGGAGGGAGCGAGGGCGGAGCCCTCGCGACCGACGACAGCGCCGAAGACGGAGTCGCAGGCCGCCGCGAGCCCGGCCCGGAACTCGATACAGGCCCTACGTCAGTGGATTGGCGCCGCGTGGCCTGGTGGCGAGTTCCTGCTGTGTCTGCTCCAGCAGCAGGTGCGGGTCCTGCGTCTCGACCTGGCCGAGACCGGGCGGGCAACGGTCCCAGCCGAGCAGCCGCTGCACCTCCTGCGGCAGGGTCAGCACGGTGTCCCGGGAGACGGCGAGATACTGGTTCTCCTCCTGCCGCAGGTTGCCCAGGTCGAGGGCGAGGGAGAGGCTGTAGCGCGGTGAGTCCGTGGTGTTGGCTCCGCCGCCGTGGTAGACGCCGCCCGGCCAGAGCAGGGCGGAACCGGCGGGCATGACCGCCGGGACCGCCTCGGCGTAGGCGGGGGCCCGCTCGTCGTCCCATCGGTGGCTGCCGGGGATGACCAGGGTCGCGCCGTTGGCGCTGGTGAAGTCGGTCATCGCCAGCATCAGCTGCAGTCGGCACGGTGGTCCGGGATGCCGCCACAGGTGCATCGCGTCGTCGCGGTGCAGGGGCTGCCGGCCCTGGCCCGGATCGATTCGTATCGCCTGGGTGAAGCTGATCTGGATGCTCGGAGTCACCTCCATGCGGAGTTTGCCGATCCACATGTGCGTGGTCTGCTGCAGCAGGCGCCGGGCCGCGCCGAGGAACTGGGGTTGGAGGACCACGCTGGTCATCGGGCGCGGCGACCGCTGGAAGAGGCTGGACAGCCGCTTGGTCTTCTTGCCGTCGTAGCCGCTTTCGCTGTAACCGGCCGCATCGAGGCCGAGTTCGAGGTCCGCCCGGAGCGCGGCGAGCGTCTGGGAATCGACGAAGTTCTCGACGATCACCGCTCCGTCGCGTTCCAGGATCTCGACGACTTCGTCCAGCGGTGCGGCAGGGCTGACGTGGGTCAGTTCGGCCATCTGGCTCACCCTTCGAGACGGGCCAGTATGCCCCGGGTGAGGGTCTCCAGGTCCGGGTCCTCGAACAGGTCGCCGATGTCGAGCGTGATGCCCAGTTGCTCCTCGACCTTCGCGGCGATCCGGACCGCGGCGATGGACTGCCCGTTGAGCTCGACGAACGTGGCGCCGGGCCGGTCGGAGCCCGGGCCCAGTACGTCGCCCCAGATGGCGGCGACCTGCTGGGCGACGTCCGCGGTGGCCGACGGCTGCTGAGTGGTCATGTCACTGCTCCTCACTGCGTTGGGTGCGGGGTGTGGGGGGTGCCCGCAGGCCGCCCGCCCGTGTCTGTTGGACGTGCGTGTCCGGTGTGTGATCGGGTGCGGGTCCGGTGCGTCGGTGTCCGGCTCGGTGCGGTGGGTCGCCTCCTCGGGCTGCGCCGGTGTGCCGGCGCCGGCACGCGCCTGGGCCCCGGCGGCTTCTTCCTGCCTCGGATCACCCCGCGCCGAGGCCCAGGCGGGTCCGGCGTGGCGTGCCTGCGAAGAGCCCTGTCGGCGGGTGCCGTGTCCGCCGGTGTCCCGGTCCTCGTCCGGGTCACGGGCTCTTGTCCTCCTTGCTCGTGGGGGCCGGGATCTGCTCGGCCCCTCCGGTGGCCGGGACCCGGTCGGCGGGGTCCCGGGCGGCGGGGTCCCGGGCGGTTCGGGGGGCGCCGGGCACGGCCGGAGGCACGGTGGCCGGCGCGGCCGGGCCGCGCAGCGCGTTCAGCAGGACCCGGAGGATCATGCCGGGGCGCATCAGCTGTTCGGGCCGGTCGAGCATCCCGGCGGCGCGCATGTAGCCGCGGGTCACCGAGGGGTCGCGGGTCGCCGCTGTCTGGACCATCGTCAGGTAGCGCTGGCCTATGCGCAGTTTGAGGTCCCGCTTGCCCTTGACGCCGTCGAAGCCCAGGTCGACGGTGCGTGTCATCTCCCACGGCGGGTCGATGACGTCGTGCGCCAGGTCGCGGAAGTACTGCCGCGCGTCCGGCGTGGCGCCGGAGTGCAGGTGGCTGCGCAGGGTGAGGGCGGACAGGGCCGCGACCGTCATGCCCTGGGCGTAGACCGGGTTGAAGCAGGACACCGCGTCTCCGATGACCAGCAGGCCGGCCGGGAAGCGGCCCATCCGCTCGTACCGGCGGCGCTGGGTGGTGGGGAACCGGAAGGCGACCGGTTCGTCCAGCGGCTCGGCGTGTTTCAGCGCCTCGTGGATGTCGGGGACCGGCAGGCCCTTGACGAACGCGTACAGCCCTTGCTGGTCTGTGGGCGGGTGGTCGCCGAGGATGCCGTAGACGGTCATCAGCGTCCTGTCGCCCTCGGTCCGGGTGAAGATGACGCCGCGTGGGACCTCGGGTGAGGCGACAGCGATGATCGCGAGGTCGCCGTCGTAGGGGTCGGCCTTCATCGTGTAGTTCTGGGTGACGTAGCCCAGCCCGATGTGGGTCCGCTCCTCCTCGACGCGCGGGTAGCCCATCTCCTCGAGCCACACCGGGGTGCGTGAGCCGCGCCCGGTCGCGTCGACCACCAGGTCGGCCGCGATGGTCTCGCCGGGCGCGCCGCTCCTTTGGACGGTGACGCCGGTCACCTGCGTGCGGTCGGCGGTGGCGGTCAGGCCCAGGATGTCGCAGCGTTCGACGAAGCGGACGTTCGCCAGCTCGGCCGTGCGTTCGCGGATCCGGCGCTCCATCAGCGGCGCCGAAGCCGGCACCGCGATGGAGCCGATGTCGGCGCGCTTGGCCGGGCGGCCGCGGAAGTACCAGCGGACCGAGCCGGAGTAGTCGCCGACCGGGGTGCCGTCCGCGATGAGCCGGTCGGTGATGCCGGGGTAGAGCTCTTCCATCACCATCCGGCCGCGCACGTGCATGGCGTTGATGTGCTTGCCCTGGGGACGTCCGCGGCGCGGGCCGTCGATGCCGGTGACCGTGTCCCGGTCGACGACCAGGACCTCGTCGTAGGCCTCGGCCAGTACCCGGGCCGCGAACAGGCCGGCGATGCTGCCGCCCAGCACGACGGCGCGGGTCGGGTCGCCGTCGGCCGCCGACGGGGGTGTTTCCTGGGGCATCTCGCCCACCTCCTGGGGATCGTGCTGGGGATGTCGGGAGTCTGCGGTTCCGGGTTTGTCGGGGTTCGGGGTGCGGGGGCAGCCGCCGGGGGCCGGGGGGCCTGCCGGGCGGCCGGGTGGAAGGGAGTGGAGCGGGTGAGCGTGGTGCCGGGCGGAAAGAGCTCCCGGGCCGGTGAGGAGCGGGTGATCGTGTCGAGCGTCTCGGTGGGTGCGGCCTTCACAGCGCGGCGTTGCCCCGGGTTCCCGGGGGCCGTCAGGTCCCCGGGGCCGGTGCGCCGGCCCGGTCGGACACGGCGGCTCCGGCCGCTTTCCCCGGGCGGTCGGAGACCGCCCGGGGGCGGACCGGCTGGGCATGCCGGTGACGGACACGCCGGCCGGCACGGCCGGTATCCGGTTGCCCCCCTCCCGGCCGTTCCGCGCCGTCGTCGGCCAGGACGGCGTCCGCGCCGGCGGACCGCAGCGTGCGTGCCGCCGCCAGGCCGATGCCGCGTCGTCGGCATCGGCCATGGGCTTCACGATGTGGTCTGGGGCCGGGGTGGGGCATCTCCTGGATTGCGGGCCGGTGTCGGCCGGTGTGTGTCCCGAGCGTGTGGAGGCAGGGGGAGAGCCTGCGCGGCCGCGGTGCCGTGCTGGGAGGCGGCTTCGGGCACCGTGCCGGTGAACGGGGGCCCGGCGGGCCCGGAAACCCTCGTGACACAGCACTTACGAAGATGCCCGCCGGGGTCCTCAGGTCCGATGCTCTAGCTGCGTTCCACCCCCGCCGTGAGAGAGCCGAGGACAGGCATGTCTCAGAACAGTCAGCAGACAGGCCTCCAGATGCCCCCTCCGGAGGATCCTGACACCGGCCGGCGGTCCGCGGCCCGTACAAAACGGCCTTGGTGGAAGAAGTACTACCCCTGGTACGCCGTCGTGGGCGGGACGGTGCTGTTCAACCTGCTCTACTCCTTCCCCCACTACTTCGCCACGGACCCCGAGGTCTCCCGGAGCCAGCTCGACCCGGGCTTCCAGCCGCATTTCGCGTTCCTGGTCGCCCACGTGGTCACCGGCAACCTGGCTCTGGTGACGATGATGCTCCAGGCCTGGCCCGAGCTGCGCCGTACGCGCCCCTGGGTCCACCGTCTGGCCGGCCGGGTGTACGTGTTCGGTGCGGTGATCCCCACGACGCTCATCGTGCTGTTCGTGCTGGTTCCGCACCGTGCCAACCAGGGGAGCACCGGTCTCGCCTGCGGTGCGGTCCTGTGGCTGGGGACGACGCTGTACGCCTGGCGCAAGGCCCGTCAGCACCGCTACGCCGAGCACCGCCGTTGGATGGTCTACAGCTTCTCGCTCGCGCTGTTCACGACCTACGGCCGCATCGTCGCCTGGATGATGCTGAACTGGGGCCTGCAGGTGAACATCCAGGTCCTGATCGAGGCCACCAGCTGGGGTGTGTGGATCATGCACCTGCTGATCGCGCAGGCGTATCTGGAGTTCACGGCGCGCCGGCGTGGCACGACGCCGCACGCCGGGCGGTTCGACCCGGCGACCGGGGCGGTACGGCAGTAGAGGGCCGGCCCCCTCCACGGGTCGTCGAGGGTGGTCGGGCGAACCCTGTGCGAAGAGGTGCCGTGCGGGCCGCGGTGACGGACGTGTTCCGGGTCCGCCGGCGCACGATCGGCGAGGCATCCGGTCAGGGCGTGGCGTCCTCTGGCGGCTCCTGCGGGCGCGGGCCGTCTTCGGCGGGCCGGTCCCCGGCCCGTGGCGGACGCCGGGCCCGTCCCGCTTCCCGCCCCGGCCGGCCGCGCTCCGGGCTTCCGGCCCCGCTGACACCGAGGGCCTGCGTCCGTGGGCCACCACGGCGGTGGACGGGTGGGCGCCGGGGCGATGGCTGTCAGCGGCGCGAGGTGCGCCGGGGCTCGAGGACACCTCGTGCCACCGGGTCTGCCTTCGGCTCACCGGGAACCCCCCGGGACCGCACTGCCTTCCCTCCCGGTGGCCCAGATCCCTGGCGTCACACCCTCTTCACGGGGTTGCGGGGGCGGCGGCAGGGGGCGGAGCGCGGTGCGGGGGCCACGCCGTACGCCACCGCGACGCTGTCGGGCGCCTCGGCACGATCGCCCCTGCTCGACGCGCATCGCTCGCGACTGTGCACGGGGCGCGTGTCGGTTTCCCGGGACCTGCTCCGACTACCGGGCAACGGCGCCATGCGCGGGCGCTGCCCGCGGTGGTGAACGAGAAAGGATCTACATGAGTGACACGACTCAGGACACGGCCCCGTTGGCCGGGCGCCGGCAGTGGCTGGGCCTGGCCGCACTGTCCCTGCCGACGCTGCTGGTCGCCTTCGACATCGGTGTCCTGTTCCTCGCACTGCCCCATCTGAGTGCCGACCTGGGCGCGACCGGTACCCAGCAACTGTGGATCACCGATATCTACGGCTTCATGCTCGCCGGCTTCCTGATCACCATGGGTACGCTCGGCGACCGGATCGGCCGTCGCAAGCTCCTCATGATCGGCGCCAGCGCCTTTTCGGCCGCCTCGCTGCTCGCGGCGTTCTCGACCGGTCCGCTGATGCTGATCGTCGCCCGTGCCCTGCTGGGCATCGCCGCCGCGACGCTGTCGCCCTCGACACTCGCCCTGATCAGCAACATGTTCCGTGATCCCAAGCAGATGGGCACGGCCATCTCGCTGTGGGCCTTCTGCAATTTCAGCGGTGCCGCCCTGGGCCCGGTCATCGGCGGGGTCCTGCTGCAGCACTTCTGGTGGGGCTCGGTGTTCCTGATCAGCATCCCGGTCATGCTGCTCCTGCTGATCGCCGGTCCGATCCTGCTGCCCGAGTACCGTGACGCCGATGCCAAGCGCCTCGACCTGGTCAGCGTGGTGCTGTCGCTGGCCGCGATCCTGCCGGCGGTCTACGGCATCAAGCAGCTGGCCGCAGGCGACGACAGCTCCGCGGTGGGGGCGTTCGTGGCCATCGCCGTCGGCGTCGCGTTCGGTGTCATGTTCACCCGCCGGCAGCTGCGCCTGCCCAACCCGCTGCTCGACCTGCGGCTGTTCCGCAACATCAGGTTCAGCAGCTCCCTGCTGGCGATGTTGCTCGCCTCGGGGACGCTGGCCGGGCTGGGGCTGCTGTCCAGCCAGTTCATCCAGAGCGTGCTCGGGCTGGAGCCGACCGAGGCCGGGCTGTGGCAGGCCCCGACCGGTGTGGGCATCGCGGTCGGAGTGCTGGTCACACCGGTGATCGTGCGGCGGATCCAGTCGCGCACCGCGATTCTCGGCGGACTCGTGCTGTGCTCCGTCGGCCTGGCCGTGCTCACCACGGTGACCAGGACCAGCAGCCCCGGCCTGGTGTCCCTGAGCGTGGCGCTGGTGGCCTTGGGCATCGCGCCGATGTTCATGCTCGGCACCAGCCTGGTCGTCGGGGCGGCCCCGCCCGAGAAGGCGGGGTCGGCGGCGTCCATGTCGGAGACCAGCAACCTTCTCGGCTCGACCCTGGGGCTCGCCCTGCTCGGCAGCGTCGGCGGTGCGGTCTACCAGTCCGGGATGGCCGGCTCTCCGGTCGCCGAGGCCCGCCAGACGCTGGCCGAAGCGGTCTCCGCTGCCGCCGGGCTCCCGGCCGCCCAGGCCCGGTCGCTGCTGGACATGGCCCGCAACGCCTTCACCGACGGGCTGAACGTGGTGGCCGTCACCGGCCTCGTGATCATCGCGGTCATCTTCGTCCTGGCGTGGATGACGCTGGGCCAGAAGGCGGCGACGCCGTCCGGGGACCCGGATCCGGTCACCGAACACCCCCAGGCGGCCTGATCCTGACGAGGCGTTCCGCCCGGTGCCCGCCGCAGCGGGTACCGGGCGGTGCGCCGGATCGGTTCAGCCCGTGGCCGTGGGGGTGCTGACCTCACCGGTATCGACCGCGGGCACCGGCGGCCGGTGCGGCCGGGGGCTGGACCACCGGCGCATGACCGGCATCTCGACGAAGCGGTGGAGCAGCCAGGCCAGGGTGATGCTGAGGGCCAGGCAGCCCAGCAGGAACAGCACCGCCGCCGGCGTACTCAACGACGTCCGGTCGAAGGCGCCGTACCCCATCCACTCCCCCGTGAGCGCCGCCTGCGCCGAGTTCAGCACGTTGAGGTGGATCAGGAAGAACGCGAACGAGATCTCGCCCAGCCAGACCAGCGGACGGCGGGCCAGCAGTGTTCCCCGGCCGGCGAGGTCGTCGGCGGCGGCGGCCGCGACGAGCAGCCCGAGCGGAAACGCGTAGGGCGCGGCGAACGACCAGAGTGGGGGCAGCCACAGCGCCCCCACGTACACCGCGAGGACGCCGAGCGCGGCCGGGCCCAGGCCGAGGCGGATCCACCGCCCGTTCAGGACGATGCGGGCGAAGAGGATGCCGACGATGAACTCCAGGCAGCGCACCAGCGGGAACTGGTAGGCGAACCACATCTGCGGCCAGGAGAACTGGTCGTACCCGGGGAACGCCGGAGTGTCGGGGAGGAGGGCCTTGGACAGCAGCGGGACCGACAGTGCCAGCGCGGACACGGCGATGGCCCAGTGCCACAGCCGGTCGGCCCCGATCTTGTCGATCCCGAGGATCAGGAACGGGAACAGCAGGTAGAAGGCGATCTCCGCGGACAGCGACCAGGTGACCCCGTTGACCGCGAAGATGAGGTTGTGCATGTCCGGCACCCAGGCGTTCACCAGGAAGAGGTTGGCCGTGGCGGGCCCGGCCTCGATCGTGGTTCCGGATACGGCCAGCATGGCGAGGACGATCAGCCAGACCACGGCGTGACTCGGGAAGATCTTGAAGAACCGCCGGCGCCAGAACCTGCCCATCGTGTCGGCCGGTTTCACCGCCCAGGTCAGTACGAACCCGCTGAGCACGAAGAAGAACGAGACGCCGACCCCGCCGGCACTGCTGGTGACGAAGGTGTACGCCTTCTGCACCGAGGTGTCGGTGAAGATGCCCAGGTAGTGGGCGTGGAAGACGAAGACCAGGATCGCGGCGACGAACCGTAACGCGGTCAGGGAAGGAAGTCTGCCCGCACTGGGTGCCGTTGCCTGGGTCATGCGTACCTGCCTCGTCGTCAACGTCGTCAAAAAAGGGCCGGGAGAGAGCCGCGACCGGTCTCGGAAGTGGATTGTCCGGGCTGCGCCACCGCCCGGCGTCTTCCAGAGTGCGGTATTTCCCTGCCCGTTCCTCCCGCGTGCCGGGTCGCTCCGCTCTGCTGAGGGGTGGGCGAAGTCCGTCCGGCCGTCCGGCCGTCCGGCGATCCGCCCGGTGGTGGGCGCCGGTGGGGATCCTGTGCCCACCACCGGGCGGGGGGCGTGAGGCCGGTCAGTACGTCACGACGGCCCGGAAGCGGACCTCTCCCCTTCCGGCCTTGTCGACGGCGTCCGCGACCCGGTCCATCGGGAAGACCTCGGTCATCGGGGTCACCGCGCCCTCCGCGACCAGGTCGAGTGCCTCGGTCAGATGGCGCAGCCCGTGGTGGGTGGCGCCCAGCACGCGCTGGCCCCGCGCCCAGAACGGTGTGGTGGGGCCGATGGTGAAGGAACCCGAGGGGTCGATGGTGGCCAGCACGATCCGCCCGCCGACCCGCAGTCCCTGGAGTGCGTCGGTGGCGGCCTCGTACGACGTGCCGGTCACCAGGACGACGTCGGCGCCGCCGGCCTCGCGCAGTTCCTCCCCGTCACGGACGACGAGGTCGGCCCCCAGACGCGCGGAGAGTTCGTGCTTGTCCGACGAGCGGGTGATGGCGACGGTTTCGAACCCGCAGGCTCGGGAGTACTGCACGGCCATGTGCCCCAGCCCCCCGATGCCGAGGACGGCGATCCGCTCGTGCGGCTGCGGTTCGCTCACGCGCAGCGCGCTCCAGGCCGTGTAGCCGGCGCAGAGAACGGGTGCGGCCGTCACGTAGTCGATCGCGTCGGGGAGCAGCACGGTGCTCGCGGCGGCCACGCAGAGGTATTCGGCGTGGCCTCCTTGTGCGGTCAGACCGGTCATCACCGGTGCGGCGCACATCATGCCGGACTGGCCGGTGAGCGGCAGGTTGCGCCGGCAGTAGGAGCATCGGCCGCAGGCGGCCTGGACCCAGGTGGTGCCGACCCGGTCGCCGACCTGGCGGGTCGTGGTGCCCGGGCCCAGTTCGACTATCTCGCCCGCCGCCTCGTGTCCGGTGATCGCCGGCCGGCACGCCGGGAAGGGGAAGACGCCTTGGGAGACCCAGATGTCGTTGTGGCAGAGCCCGCACGCGTGCACCTTGATGAGCACTTCGCCGGGGCCCGGCCGGGGGGTCGCGACCTCCTGGATCTCCCACCGGGCGTTGATCGCGGGAATGACGGCTGCTCTCATGGGCGTGCACTCTCCGGCTTCAGACGTTCGGGAAGGCTGCGTGAGCCGTTCGGGGTGAAGGGGGCCGTGCGGCTTGTGGTCCCTGGGACCGCGGTGGGGTGGAGGCCCGGGGGGCGGGTGAGGGGTTCGGGGGGTTGCGGTCCGGGCTTTCTCCCGTGCCCCGGGAGGGGTGTCGATGCTGCGGTAGCCGCCGTGTCCGGCCGTGGGGGCTTTGGCGGCTCCGGCCGGGTCGAGGCCGTCGGGCGGGCGGTGACGGGCTCCTGGGGACCGGGGCGGCCGTCGGGTGGGCACGGCGGTGGAGGACCTGTGGACCGGAAGGGCTTCACCGGGCGTCAGCCTCACACCCGGTCAGGTGTCGGGCATCTTCCGGATTGCTCTTGGTGTCCTGGGCCTGTCCCGGGGCCGGGTTCGAACGGGTGCTCCACGTAGGAGTGTTGGGTCGAGCGGGTGCTTTCCCGGCAGCGCGGGCCCACAGATGCGGCGGCCGGCGGCGGGATGCGCTGGGGGATCAGCCGGTGCGCTGGGCGGGGGGTGGGCGCCTCAGGGGGGTGTGTGCCGTGCTGGGCGGGAGCGGTGTGGGCCCTGGCCGCACGGGCTCATGCCTGGGACGGCGCCGGGGCCGTCGTCGTGGGCCGGGGCCGGCGCACCGGCGTACGGGGGGTGCGGCGCACGGCAGGCGCGCACGGCCGGGTGGCCCGCACCCGATGCTCGAGTCCTTGTTTCCCGGGTGCCGCCGGGGTCACGGGCCCGTACCCCGCAATGCAGGAGATGTCGCGCCCACCGGTGCCTGCGACGGTGATCCAGGACTCCGGTCACCGGGTGCCCGCCCCATCCCCCCCTGTCGTCGCTTCCCAAGGAGAATCTGTGGACACCACCGAGCTTGCGGACTCGCCGAGCCGCGCCGATCTTGTCGCCCGCGCGGCGCAGTTGGTGCCGACGCTCCGCGAGAACGCGTCCTGGGCCGAGGAGAACCGCCAGTTGCACGAGGGCACCATCAAGGCGATGGCGGAGGCCGGTCTGCTGCGTACCCGGCTCCCCGCCCGCCTCGGGGGTTACGAGTCCGGCATGAGGACGCAGGTCGAGGTACTCGCGGAACTGGCCAGGGGAGACGGATCCGCGTCGTGGACCGCCGGCGTGTGGTCCATCAGCGCGTGGGTCGCCGGGCTCTTCCCCGACACGGTGCAGGACGAGGTGTTCGCCTCCCCGGACGACCTGGTGAGCGGCATCATCAGTCCGACGGCCATGGCGGTGCCGGCGAAGGGCGGCATCGTCGTCAACGGCAGGTGGGCGTTCAACAGCGGGGCCAAGCACAGCAAGTGGAACACCAACGCGGCGGTGCTGGCCATGGCGGACGGCAGTTTCCAGCCGGTCATGACCCTGATTCCCCTGGCTTCGCTGGAGATCGACGACGACTGGCACACCGCCGGTCTGCGGGGGTCGGGCAGTGTCAGTACCGTCGCCCACGAGGTCTTCGTGCCGGAGGGCTGGTACATCCCGTTGGGCGGCATCCTTGAGGGGCACGGCGGTCACGGCAGTAACGCCGACGCGCTCATCCACCGGGCGCCGATCATGCCGACGGCGTGCGCCACGGTCAGCGCTACCGCGCTGGGTCTGGCCAAGGGCGCCAAGGACGTGTTCTTCGAGCGGCTGCCCGGCCGGAAGATCACGTACACCGAGTACACCGACCAGAGTCAGGCTCCGCTCACCCATCTCCAGGTCGCCGAGGCGGCGGTCAAGATCGACGAGACCGAGTTCCACGTGTACCGCATCGCCGACCTCGTGGATGCCAAGAACGCGTCCGGCGAGCCGTGGACGCTGGAGGAACGCGCCCGCGTCCGGCTCGACACGGGCGCGGCGTGCCTGCGGTCGAAGGAAGCCGTCGACATCCTGAACACGGCGAGCGGCGCCTCCTCGATCTACACGGACGTGCCCATCCAGCGCATCGAACGCGACGTCCAGACGCTGAACCTCCACGCCGTCATGCATCCGAACACCAACCTGGAGCTGTACGGCCGCATCATGTGCGGGCTGGCCCCCAACACCCAGTACCTCTGAGCATCCCGCTCCTCGCAGGGGGCCGGGGCGGTGGCTGCTGCCGCGTTCCGGTCCCCGCCGCTTCGTACCGGGTGTGCCGGTCTCCCGGTGCCGGCTTCGGGCGTCGTCCACCGGCCGTAGCCGGCACCGCCCGTCCCCGAGGGGGCCCGGTTCGGACCGGGGCCCGGGCGGGTGCCGGGCGGGAGACCGGGGCCCGCCATCCGCGCCGGGCGGGGCACCGAAGGGTCCGGGCGGGCGCCGCCGCACGCACCCGAGGGTCAGCGCGTACCCGCGGGTCAGCGCGTACCCGCGGGTCAGCGCGTACCCGCGGGTCAGTGCGTACCCGTCGGCCGTGAACGTGGCTGCTCGTCCTCGGACGGCACCGGCCCGCCCGTCGGCCGGCCCGGCGGGCCGTGGTCCCGGCCGGTGCGTCGTCTTCGTGACCGGCCGGGCGTGGTCCCGGCGGTGCGTGGTCCCGGCGGTGCGTCGTCTTCGTGGACCGGTCGGGCCGTGCGCCGAAGACGTAGGCAGCCGGGGGGCGTACGTCTTCGGCTACCCGCTCGTGCGCACTCCCCGGTCCTGTGCGGTCGGTTGCCGCCTTCCTGTCTCCGGGAGCGGCGCCGGGATCGTGCCGGGCTTCTGTGCCCGTCCGGCGGGCGCATGTGGTGAGAAAGGGCGATCCGTATCCGGGCTCTTTTCGCGCCCTTTCCTTTCTTCGGTAACGGAGCCCGTCATTTTTGGTCCGGTCCCGGTCTGTTCCGCGGTGCAACGGCATCGTCGGAGTTGTCCCGGTGGGAAGGAATTTGCCACGCTGTCGCGGACCGGGAAACACGCGTTCCAGAGGGAGATACCAATGCCGAACACGACCGGTTCCACCCGTACCGATCAGGAAGGTGCGGCGGCAGTTCCGCAGCGGATTGTTACGGCGTGGGCGAACCACGACGCGAAGAAGTTCGCCGCGGTATTCACCGAGAAGGGCACGATGATCCTGCCCGGGGTTTTCAAGAAGGGCCGCGAGGCCGTCGCGGAGTTCATGACCGAGGCATTCGCCGGCCCTTACAAGGGGACGCGCGTGACCGGGGAGCCGATTTCTGTCGAGTTCCTCAGCCCGGACTCCGCGGTCCTTGTCACCGCGGGTGGCGTTCTGCTGCCCGGCGAGGAGGAGGTCTCGGCGGAGCGCTCCGTCCGGGCGACCTGGGTGGTCGTCAAGGAGGAAACGGGGTGGCAGCTCGCCGCCTATCAGAACACTCCGGCCGGCTGAGACCGCTCCACGGGAAGGGCCGGGGGCCGGGGCTGTCCGCCCGGCCCCCGGCCCTTCCCGTCTCCGCCTGCGTCGGGCTATCGGGGCACCTGGGTGAACTGTCCCGGACGGCGGCCGGGGCCCGCCGGGCCGCGGTAGGCCTGGGCGATGTCGAGCCACCGGTCGCTCTCGGGGCCGGTGGCGGTCAGTGCCAGGTCCGCACGGTGGCGCCGGCGGGTGGCGAGCAGGCACAGGTCCACCGCCGGGCCTTCGATGAGCTCGCGTGCTCCCGCGGGTCCCCTCTCCCACACCTCCCCCGAGGGTGCCGTCAGGCGGAAGCGGAACCCGGTCGGCGGCGCTGTCAGCTCACGCGACTGGTAGCCGAAGTCCCAGGTGGCGGTCACGAATTGGGCGATGTGGAGGATCCGGTCGGTGTACGTCCGCCGCACGCCCAGTGCGTCCGCCACGTCCTGGCCGTGCGCGAACGTCTCCATCATTCCCGCCGCGGTGAGCACCGCGGCGGGCAGGGGACGCACCAGCCACGGCACGATCTGCTCCGGCCCGACGGCGGACAGGGCGTGCTCGGTGGCGGCGCGCTGGGCCCGCCAGTGCTCCAGCAGCCGGGCGGGGCCTTTCGCCAGGTAGGGGAGCAGTCCCTGCTGGACCGCCGCGTCGAAGGACGGGCCGAGCCCGGCGACCGTGGCCTCGAAGGCCGGGGCGTCGGCGGCGGCTTTCTCCGCCAGTTCGAAGACCATGGTCAGATGTGCGATCTGATGGGCTATCGTCCATCCCTGGGCGGGGGTCGGCGCACTCCATTCGGCGTCGCCCAACTCCGCGACCAGAGCATCGATCTCGTCCCCTTCCTCGACCAGATCTGCCAGGACGTCCCTGTGCTTCGCCATGTGGAATTCCCTCCACTCGTTGCGGATATGCTCCGGCACCCAGTGTGTGGCAGGCCGTCGTCCGGTCCTTCTCTCTCGGTGCTCACCCCGGACAGTTTGCGTTTCCGGTTCGGAAGCCGGCCGGGAACCGCATCGTCGAGGAAGTCGAGGCCTGGTGCGACGCATAGCATCACCGTTCATGGATGACGAAATACCCGGAGCGCGCTATGGAACTACAGCAACTCCGTCGAGGTGACCGAGACGGGCGTGGCGAGTCCGGTCCCCGTTCACGTCGGATCCGTTCCCCTTCGAGTTCCCGCTACGGGGTCCACGGGTGAACGGTGTGCGCTATTCGCCCGGTGCTCGTCCTGGACATCGTCTCGCGGCTCGCTCCGAGGGATGGTGCGCGCCTGTGCGGGATTGGCCACCGCAGGACCGGGGCGTGCCCCGGCGTGGCCGGTGACGGGGGCAGGGCCCGCGCGGATCCACCTACCGGCCATCCACGAGCCGGAGTTCGCCGGCCGGTGCGTCGGCCCGGGTGGCGCGCGTCCCGGGGTACGGGGCGCGCTGCGGGCGCGTCCGGCGCTCTTCCAGCGCCGTGCCCGGGAGTGCGGGAGCGCCGGTCCGGTGCGGTCCCCTTCGGTGGCGTGGGCACACCCGCGCGCTGCCCTGGTGTGCCCGGCCTTCTCGAGGTCTTCCTGTCCTGGCGGCGTGTGCGGCCCGGCACCGCGCTCGGGCCGTCGGGCCGGGCGGGGTCCGTGGTCGTGGCGGTCCCCGTCCCGCCGCCGGCTGCCGCGAGCGGGCCGCGAACCGGTCGCCCGTGCCACGGGATGCCGGCGCGGAGCGGTGTTCGGGCGGCCTGACGGACCCGCACGGTTCTCGGGGGCGGGGGCGCCGGATCCGGGGGTCTGGAGCCGCGGGGCGCCGTCGGAGTGCCGAGGGCCGGGGACGGGCCGGGGGTTCGAAGTTCGGGCCGCGGGCACCGGCGGGCACCGGCCGGGCAGCCGGCGAGACGGCAGGCCGGCCCGGTGCACCGCGGGCCTGCTCCAAGGCGACCACCGGGTAAGGCGGTTGTGCGTCAACTGGAGGGCGTGGTGCCAGTGCTCGCCGTCCGGTCATAGCGGCTCCGTCTGAACGGACGGATAAGCCGGGAAGGATTGTTCTGCAGGCGAATTGGCTGTGTCGATAGTCCATGACGCAGAGGCCCGTAACATCTCCGATGTTGCTGTTTCCGGGCACTCCGGCGGGCGGGTAAATATTCCCATGGCGTATGCATTCGAAACATAAAACATATGCTTGTTCGCATGTGAGACGTACTGCTAATGTTTCTTTTCGCTGTGAGCGTTCCAGGCCGTCCGTCCGTTCGGTGGCCCCATGACCCCGAATTCAACCGGCCTGATCGCCTTCTCACTGCCCTGGGAGGGTAAATGGAGAGCGGAACAAGCGCGGTGCCCACTATTGTCGAGGCCGTCGAGCGATCCATCGAGACCATGCGACAGAACCTCTCGGAGCCGCTGAGCATCGACGATATAGCCGGGTTCGCCATGTACAGCAAGTTTCATTTCTCCCGCGAATTCCAGAGGGTGACAGGCGTCTCACCAGGTCGTTTCCTGTCTGCGATGCGCATCCGGGAGGCGAAGAGGTTGCTGCTGACGACCGATCTCACTGTCACCACCATCAGTCACATGGTCGGGTACAGCAGCGTGGGAACCTTCAGCTCACGATTTTCCGGCAGCGTCGGAATAGCCCCCTCCACCTATCGGAGATTAAATGGCTTCGTTCATTCGGTAAAAGTTGCCGGAAAGCGAGGCTCCGGGGGCACGGTGTACGGGTCGGTCACTGCACCCGAAGGCGCGGATCTGGGGCTGATATTCCTTGGGATTTTCCCCACCCGGGTACCCGAGGGCAAGCCGGTGAGTTGCACCGTTCTCCCCTTCCCCGGACCCTTCGAAATCACAGATGTTCCGGCTGGGACGTGGTTTTTGTTGGGGCATTCCGTTCCGGGGCACGCCTGCGAGGCCCTGACGGAGGAACAGGCGGTTCATGTGGGCTCGCTCGGCCCTCTGGAAGTGCGCCGGGACGCACCGCTCGGCCCGACCGATTTCCGGCTGCGGGGTATGCGTATTCTCGATCCCCCGATACTGGTGGCACTGCAGCGCGTGCGGTCGGAGGCGTTCGAAGCGGACACCGTTCGGGCAGCCGGATGATCCGGCGCTGCGGCGGGGCGACAGCCCCGCCGCAGCGGCCGGCGCCCCGTACGGCCGTCGCCGGGGGCCCGGCACCGTGTGCGGGTGCGGTCCGCGCCGGAGGAGCACCTCGGTGAACACCGGCTTCGTCGGGTCCCGGGCCGCTGCGCGCGGCGTGCGGCCCGACACGCCGAGCTCGGGGCTTTCGGTCCGCGTTCCGGTGCACCGGCCCGTGCCCCGTGGGGGCGTGCGGCCGCGGTCCCGGTCCGGCCGCTTCCTCGGCGACGGGGCCCGTCTGCCGGGCGGTCCGCCGGTGCCAGGAGGCCGGTTGGAGGGCCTTTCGCCGCCGGCGCCGCGCGTCCCGGCCCCTCACGGATCAGGGCTGCGTCGCGCTGCGGCCCTTGGGCCCCTGCCGGCCGGGACACACGAAGTGGCGGGGGCCGTCCGGTCGGACGGCGGCCGGGGGCGAGCGACGGGGCTGCGGCCTGTGGGGCTCCGGCGGGAGAGCGGGTGGGTTGCCTGCGGGTCGGTCCTGACGCCGGCCGGGACCGGGCACGCGCTCTCGGTCGGCGCCCGGCGTCGTCGGGGGCGCTGCCCCCGGGTGGTCCGGGCGGTCACGACGTGCCCCGTGGCGGGTGTGGGCGCGCCGGCACGTCCGGGGTGCACGGTTGCGGTCCGGCGCAGTCGCCCGGGTCCTCGCGGGTCTGCGTACGCCGGGTGTGCACCGGCATTCTCCTTTCGCTTGCCGCAATCCCCTCCGGATTGCGCGGCACGGGTCGCACCCCCGTGAGGAACGGGAGTCCGCGTCGGCTTTTCTCAGCCACCGGCAGCACCTCGGCTTCCTGTTTCCCTCTTTGCTGTGCAGCGAATGAGAAACACGCAGCCGGCGGGCGCCGGGCTTTGTCATCCGGTCTGCTGCCTTGGGGGCCTGGTCCGTGGCCGGCGGAGCGGGACCACGCTTGTGGCCATTCGCATATGTGTGCCCATCCGGCGTGCGTCGTAGGCCGTCATGGCACCAGGGGTTCGGTCATGCCGCCGGAGGTGACGCGGCGGCCCCGGGCCGCCGATCGGTTCGGTCATGGGGGAAATGGCGCACCACTCCCCCGGGCCGGAAGAAATACCCAGGCCGGGTGCCTTTTGGTGGGCAGGTGGTGAGAACTCCTGAACCGGTCCGGCGGGCACTGTCCGCCGTCGCCGGGGGAGGTCCCCCCTTTTCCGCGGCGCGGCTTCCGCTTCCGGGTTCCGGCCCGTCGTGACGGGTGGGGCCGGCGGGACGGGAGGCGCCGGTCCGCAGAACCCGCAGCTCACCCGCCCGGCTTCTCCCGGGCAGGGCGCGGGGGAATGCGTTTCGGAGAACTCCCGGTGGTCGGGGGGAATGCGTGGGAGAAGCGCGAGGTGCTGCGCCTTGCGCGCTGTGCCATTCCGGCCGTGCTGCATTCCGTCGGTCCGATGGCGTGTCCTGTATGACGCGCATCGGCCGCCGGGGGGCCTATCGGGCCGCTGCCGTTGTGCACTGTGCATTGTGCACTGTGTGCATGGCCAGTCTGGCACCGGGGGGTTACCGGCCGGTCATGCCCGCATAGCGAACGTCCGCGCGAGGGGAAATCGGGCGGTGCCGCCGGATGTCATTAGCGGCGGGTGAGGGTCCGGACAGCCGCGGCGTCGATGTTTGCCGTGCGCGGCCCCGGGGCACGCGCAGCTATTTCCGAGGGCCGACGACAGCAATGGCGGAGATGCCCGGCCGATCTCCCCGGCGGAGGATCTGTGCGGAGAGGTTCTCGTCATGATGAGTCGCAGCCGATTCCATGCCGCCCCCTGCGTCGAAATGGAGAAGGAATGCCTTCCGTTCAACCGCTGCCGGATCCGGACACAGTCAGCACGTTGGAGGCCTTCGCCGACACCATAGTCCCCGGTGCGAAACGGCATGAGGGGGACCGGGCGGTGGCCGGCGTCGTATCGGGCCCGGGCGCGGTGGCGGCGGGGGCGCTGGAACTGCTCCGGACCGAGGCCACCGGGTTGTCGGACGCCCTGGACGATTTCGCCGAGGCCCTCAACGCCCATGCCCGGCTGTACGCCACGGCGGAACCGGCAGGTGCGGACGCCGCGGTGCCGCCCTTCGTGGCCCTGTCCTACGCCGAGCGAACGCACCTGGTGACCGTCCTGACCGCTCCCGGACACCCCGAGCGCGATATCTGGGTCAGTCTTGCCCTGTTCAGCAACATGGCCTTCGACACCGGCGCCCATCTGCACACCGCCGATGCGATCGCCGCAGGACACCCGGGCCTGGCCGCCCTGGGTTTCGCGCCCCCCTCCGAGGACGGGGTGTGGCGCTTCTCGGAGTTCTCCTACGGCCGTCCCCTTGCCCGTCTCCACCCCGACACCACACCTTCCGGGAGCCTGGCGTGAACGCGATCGAGCAGACCGATGTGCTGATCGTGGGCAGCGGGTTCGGCGGATCCATCACCGCGTACCACCTCGCCGCGGGCGGGGCGAAGGTCACCGTGCTGGAGAGGGGCCCGTGGCTGGAGTCGAACGACTTCGAGCACGACTTCCTCCTCGGCTCCTCCTACACCCGTATCTTCGACTTCACCGTCGGCGACGGCATGAGCCTGCTGGGAGGCAACTGTGTCGGCGGCGGCAGCGTCGTGTACTTCGCCGCGATGCCCCGCGCGCCCCGCTTCGTCTTCGACCGCACCGGAAGCATCGGGCGCCGCATGTGGCCGGCCGCGATCAGCCGCGATGTCCTCGACCCCTGGTACGACGTGGTCAGCGAGGCGCTTCCCATCACCACCCAGAGCTGGGAGGACGTCAGCTACGCCGGCGGTCTCTTCGCCGCGGCCTGCGACCACGCCGGCCGGACCGCCAATCCCGTCCCCACCGCGGTGGACAATTCCAAGTGCACGAACTGCAACTGGATGATGGCCGGCTGCCGGTTCGACGCGAAGCGCTCGCTCCTGCTGAACTACCTGCCTGCCGCGCGCGCCCACGGGGCCGAGATCCGGCCGCTGCACGAGGTGCAGAAGCTCACCCGCACCGACGGCGGCGGCTACCGCGTCCACTACAACACCATCGACGACACGGACTACCGGGTGAGCAACGGCAGCGGTGTCATCGAAGCCAAGATCGTCATCCTGGCCGCAGGGGCAGGCGCCACCCCGGTCATCCTGCAGCGCTCGGCCGCCGACCTCGGCGGGATGCCGCATGCCGTGGGACGCTACTTCTCCGGCAACGGCGAACGGCTCAACAACGCGGTGATCGACGAAGAACGCGCCCGCGACCTTCTGGGGCTGGACCGCGGCGACGGCGTCGCCTACCTCGCCAACCAGATCGGCAAGGGACCGGTCGTGGCGAGCTGGGACAACCTCGACGGCAGCCTTCCCGAACACTCCCGCTTCTCCCTGGAACAGCTCTACTTCCCGCCGGGCTTCGGCACGATCCTCGCCCAGGTCCCCGGCGCCCGGAAACCCAGTTGGTTCGGTGCGGAGAAGACCGAGATGGTCCGGCGCTGGCGCTCCTGGCTGACCATCTTCACGATGGTCGAGGACGACAACGAAGGCGTCTTCGGACCGCCCCCGCCGACCGGGAACGCCGTGCGGATCTCGCAGCAGATGCTCGGCCGGGGACCGATCTCCTACCGGCCCAGCGCCAACACCCTGCGCGGCTGGGACGAATCCGACGCCGTCGTCAAGGACATCCTGGAACGTGACGGGCTGGCCCGCGTGACGCCCTGGACCAATGACGTGGTGGGCGCCTACACCGTCCACCCGCTCGCCTCCTGCCGCATCGGCGACGACCCGCACACCTCCGCCCTGGACGACCGGCACGAACTGCGCGGTCACCCCGGCATCTTCGTGACGGACGGCTCCGCGGTACCGGGCGCCCTCACCGTCAATCCCGCGCTCACCATCTCCGCGCTCGCCGAACGCGCCGTCCCCGGGATCGTCCGGGCGGCCCGTGAGCGTGGCGTCGACGTCACCTACGGCGCCCCCACCCCCGACGGCAGTACCTCCGGGCGGGCAGGCATCCGCCGGCAACTCCCCCTGCTCACCCGGGAGTAGCAGCGGGCAGGGCCCGCGGCCGGCAGGACAGGTCCCGCCCGCAGGGTGAGACCCCTGGGGCCGGGGCGTGCCCCGCGCCGGTCCGGAACACCCGCCGGGCGCTCCGCGCAGCTCGGGTGCCCGAGGGCTCGCCGGACGGGCGGAGGGCTCCCGGGGACGGCAGCGCTCCCCCGCTCCCGTCCCGGGGCAGACGCCCGGGGCAGACGCCCGGGGTCCTCGGGCGGGGGCCTCGGGCGGGGTCCTCGGGCGGGGCAGTGGTCTTCCCCTGCCCCGCCCGCCCGGCCGATGTCCTTCCCGGCCACCGTCCGCCCGGCCCGTCTCCCCGCGGGCCGGGCGGGCCCGCCGGGGTGTCCTTGCCTCCCTTTGCCCGGCCCCTCGCGCGGTCTGGTCACCGAGGAACTGCCCGGCACCGGTGGTGCGCACAGGACCTGCGCCCGATCGGCCGGCCGGGGGTGAAGCCGGCCGCCCCCGCAAGGCCGCTGCCCCGCACCGCTGATGGCGGTGCGGGGCAGCGGCGTTGCCGAACGGGGTGGCGAGGGCGATCAGGTCCGGGAGGGGGGCTGCAGGAGCATCTGGCGGAGTTCGGCGGTGCACATCATGTAGCCGTCCGGGGCCGGCAGGTTCTGAAGGTAGTGGGCGAGGTCGGAGGCCAGGGAGAAGACCCGTACCGGGGTGTCCGCCGCGCGGGCGGCCTCCACGACCCTGCGCACCCCGTCCAGGACGGCCGGGTGGCGGGTGCGGTAGGAGTCGGCGACCAGGTGGTTGCCCCGGTCCGCCGCGAGATAGAACTGCACCAGGTCCTTGATGCCGACGAACAGTTCGCTGACGCCCGCGGCGCACATCGCGGGGGTGGCGTGCACGGCGGAGGGTGTCTCGACGAACGCGGAGAGGGCAACGCCGTCCGGGAGGGCGAGATGGGCTCTGAGCCGGGAGAACTCCGTCTCGTCGCTGACGAACGGTACCGAGAGCCCTACCCGGCCGGCTTCGTCGCCCAGGTGTTCGCGCAGGGTGGCCAGCACGGCGTGCAGTGCGTCGCGGTAGGCCAGGGAGCCGAGCAGCCAGCGTGCGCCGTGCAGCCCCATCTCGGGGTTGGGCTCGACCGCGACCGGGGCGGTCTCGGTGACGTCGGCCGCATGGTCGGAGCGCAGGTCGAGCATCCGCAGGATCAGTCGCTGGCCGGGCAGCAGCGCCCGGACGAAGCCGCAGAGCCTGCCTGCGAGGGCCTGCCCGTAGGCGGTGATGTCGGCGGGGCCGCCGGCGAGGGCGTCGAGCGGGCTCAGGCCCAGTGCGAGGCAGAGGAACTCCTCGCGGATGAAGAAGGACTCCACCCGTGCGGCGTTCGGCCCGCAGGCGTTGATGGTGGTGATGTCCTGCAGGTCGGCGATGACCGCGCACGCCGAGCCGAGGTCGTCCAGGGTGGGGCGCGTGGTCCCGCACGGCGGGGACGGCTCCGGTTTGACGACGATCGAGGCGCTTTCCAGGTACAGCGTCACCTCGCCGACCAGATCGGCGAGGTCCGCCTCCTCGACGCGGAGCACGGGTATCCCCCTGCCGCGGCACAGGGACTGCATGTGACCGGTCAGTCCGCCCGAGCCGCAGACCACCGCGCGCGCGGCCACGATGGCGTCGTACAGACCGGCTTCGAGGGAAGGGGCGACGAGGATGGTTCCCTCGCGTGGGCTTCTTGTCCGGTTGCAGATGCCGTGCAGCACGCTCTCGGTGCCGCCGGACAGGAGAGATCCCACGATCCGCCGCTCGTTCCCGTTCAACTAGCCCTCCAGGTTGTCGACGTTCCCGATCCCCAGGTGCCGGCGTAGCTGCCGTGGCGTGACGGAGACGTCGTTGAGGCGTTCCACGGCGACCCGGTTGACGACTGCTCTCATCAGGCGGTCGGGCCGGGAGACATCCGCCGGAAGTGCCGCAAGACCGCCCAGGGAAAGAAGGCTCGCCTGCACGCGGGAGTCGAGCGCCTGTCTTTGCCCGCGTTCACGCGTCGCCAGCCTTCGTACTTCCAGTACCACAGACTCCTCCAGGGCCGCCCGGGCCGCTTCCTCCGGATTGCTGGCATAGCTGCGGTAGTGGGGGTGGCGGGCCGCGATGTCGTCCAGGCCGTCCTGGCGCAGTTCCAGCTGCCCGGTCACGTGGGCGGCGACGGACACCGAGTGGTTCTTGATGGCGGCGAGGTTGAACGTGAACGCACCGGTCCGGCCGTGCCGGACGATCTCGTCGCCCTCCCTGAGCGCGCCGACCGTGGAGACCGGGCCCGCCGGCCGCCCGTCGGCGCCCAGCAGCGTTCCGCACGCGTCGACCTCCAGACCGCGCCCGGTGCGCTCGTGGGGGGTGGCGATGCCCTTGCGCAGGAGGTTTCGCCACAGCGGCTGTCCGACCTTGGCGTAGTCGGACTCCCGGGCGAAGTTGGAGACCACCAGGTCGGCTTCGAGGCTGTGCCTCTCCTGCTGGGCGGCGACCGAGACCAGCAGCCGCCCGAAGGGGGCGGGCGTGATCGCGCACACCCGTCCCAGGACCAGTTCCACCGGGCCGTCCGGTGGCCGCATGGCGTGTTCGATGACGCCCATCGTGTACTCGACGGCCCCGACGCGTAACGCGGCGATGGTCGTGGCGAACTCGTCGAGCAGATGGCGCAGTTCGTCTGTGGGGATGCGTGCGATCGCTTCGGGGAGGTAGGGCTCCCACGCCTTGGCGACGCGCTCGGAGACGATGGCGGTGGCGATGTCGGGGTGGTGGTCCCGGACGGTCGAGCACGCTGTCCGCCATGCCGCCTTCGCCCTGACCAGGAATTCCTCACGGCCGCGGTAGGGCTCCAGCAGGGTGTCGGGGCGAGGCAGGCGCAGTACGCCGTGTTCGTGGGTGCCGGGGTAGGTGCGGAAGATCGTCGCGGACCTGGAGATGAGGTGGATCGGCCCGGTGTGGCCGTTGCGCAGCAGCAGGCCTGCCGAGTCGTAGGCGCTCAGCGCGGATCCGATGATGGCGACGGTGGCGTGCGGGGGGAGCTGGGTGAGTGTGCGGACTCCGGTCGCGGAGTACGGGTTGCGTACGAAGGAGGGGTGGTCGGTGACCTCTGCGGCGAAGGGCGGGTCCTTGAGTTCGAGGCCGGTGGCCAGGACGACGTGGTCCGCGCCGAGCACCTTCGTGTGCGGGAGCCGCCCGGGACGCAGGCCGTCGAGGCTGTGCGCGCCGAGGTGACTCACCGTCACCTCGAAGCCCCGGTCGCACGCGTCCATGTCGAGTGCCTCACCGTCCGCTTCGACGAGGTCGACGCCGGGGCAGGACTCCCTTGCGGCCTCGGCCAGCCGGTCGTCGAGGTAGTCCTGGAAGATGCGGCGGGGTGCGGGGCCCTGCTCGGTGAACTCGTGTGCGGCCCAGTGGGGCGGCCAGGTGCGGCGGTCGGCCTCGTGGTTGGCCCAGCGGACGAAGTCGAGGACGTCCTCCCGGAAGACGGACATGCGTCCGGCCTGGATGTTGAAGACGTGGTCCCAGGGGTTGCCGTCGCGGTGGTAGGCGATGCCGGCGCAGCGGTAGTCGGGGCGCCGCTCCAGCAGGACGATCTCCAGTGGTCTTCGTGCGAAGTGGAGCAGTCGGATCGCTGTTGCGGTGCCGGCCAGGCCGGCTCCCACGACGAGCACTCTGGGGCGTGCGCCCTGTGGACTCATGAAGCCTCCCCGTTCGGCCGGCGGGGCCCGCGGTGCCGCCCTGGCCGGTGCCGCGTACGGGCCGGTCGGACGTTGCCTGGGGGGCGTCGGCTTGGTGGTGTGTGTGCCGGGCGTGTGGGATGTGGTGGCGGTGGTGGGACGGGGCGTCGGCGACGTGCGCGGACGATACCCGAGCCCCCTGGGGTGGTGCGGGAGAGGCCCGCTTTTTCGCCGGTCGGGCTGTGCGCCTTGGCGGGCGTTTTCGCCGGTCGGGCTGTGCGTTTCGGCAGCGGTTCGGGGTGGGGGCCGGTGGGATCAGCCGTCGAGGCCGGGTGCGGCGGGGACGTCGAGTTGGGTGCGGGCGTAGTGGTTGAAGTAGTTGGTGTAGAGGTTCACGGCCACGTGGACGAACAGTTCGGTCAGCTGGGTGTCCGTCCAGCCCTGGGCCAGGGCTGTGTCCCAGGCCGTGTCGGAGGCTTCACCGGTCTCGCCGGCGATCTGCCGGGCGACCTGGAGCAGGGCGGTGAGCTTCGCGTCCTCGATCGTCTCTCCCCGGCGGATCGTCACGGTCTGGGCCTCGGTGAGGCCTGCGGCCTTGGCCGAGAGGGTGTGCGCGGACTGGCAGTAGGCGCAGGCGTCGACCGCGCCGACGGCCAGGGCTATCGCCTCGCGGGTGCGGGCGTCGAAGGTGCCGTGCTCGGTGATGGCCGTGCTGATCGCCGCGTAGGCCTCCAGGACCACGGGTGAGTGGGCCATCCCCGCGTGGATGTTGAGCACTCTGCCGAAGCGCTTCTCCAGGCGGCGCAGGGTCTGTCTGGCGGCTGCGGGCGCGTTGTCGAGGGTGTGGGCGGGAATCCGCGGCATGTGGTGCCTCTCCTGGGTGGTGGATGTACCCCCGGTGCCCGTGGTCTGCCGAAACGGTGTGGGCGGGGGGCGGTTGTCGTGGTGTTGCGTCACGGCCGGTCCTTCCGGGGGGTACCTCGTGGGGAGTGCTGCGGCTCGTGCCGGCCGCGCGCCGTGTGCGGCGCGCTCGTGCGGGGCCCCGGGTCCCTCAGCAAGGGGGGAGATGCCGACCGTGGGGCGATCCTCAATCGTGTCTGTGGGGTCCCTTCCCCTGATTCGGACCAGGCCTGGTGAGGGATCCGATTCTGTCGTCACCGGTCGTGGCGATGTGTCCTGCCGGTCACCATGCCCGGCGGGAGGGCGGGGGGTCCTGGCGGGGCCCGTACGGGGCGCCGTCGGGATCCCGCGCTGGAACGAACGGGCGTGAGCGGTGGCCGCCTGCCCTGATGACGAAGGAAAGGAACGCTGATGGCCGACGTGCGGCCCTACTACGAACTGCGCCATCTCGTCGGATTCGAGGAGACCAATCTGGTCGGCAACGTCTACTACGTCAACTACGTGCGCTGGCAGGGCCGGTGCCGGGAGATGTTCCTGCTGGACAAGGCCCCTCAGGTCCTCGACGACATCCGCGAGGACCTGAAGCTGTTCACCGTCTCGGTGAGCTGCGAGTTCTTCGCCGAGATCACCGCGTTCGACCAGCTCTCGATCCAGATGCGCCTGGAGGAGCTGACGCAGACGCAGATCGTCTTCACCTTCGACTACGTGCGGTTGCACGAGGGCACCGAGAAGCTGGTGGCCCGTGGCCGGCAGCGGGTGGCCTGCATGCGCGGCCCCAACGGCGACACCCGGCCCACGCGGGTGCCCGAGGCGCTTCGGCTGGCCCTGGAGCCGTACGCCGCGCAGGTATCGGCCTCAGCCTCCGTTCACGGGGGCTGAGGTGGGCAGGGGTGTGTCCGGGGCGGGTTGCGGGTGCAGGCCTGTGCCGTAGCCCTGGGTGACGATGCGGTGGGCCGCTGCCTGGTAGTAGTCCTCGCCGGCCGGGACATCGGTGGACAGGCAGCTGACGTAGCGGTTGTACATGCAAAAGGCCGCGGCGATCAGCACGGTGTCGTGGATGTCGCTGTCCTTCGCGCCTTCGGCGCGGGCCGCGGCGATCGCGTCGTCGGACACCGGACGGGCCTGGTGGCGTACCTCGGCCGCGATCCGCAGCAGGGCGCGCAGCCGGGGGGTGACCGGTGCGCTGTCCGGGCCGGCGTGCACGGCCCGGACCGTGTCCAGGCCGCCGTCGAGCTGGGCGGCGGCGGCCGCGCCGTGCGTCGCGGCGCAGAAGGGGGTGCTGTTCAGCTGGGAGACGTAGGCCGCGATCAGCTCGCGTTCCCCGCGGCTGAGGGAGGCCGGCTCCCGCAGCAGCACGTTGGCGAGGTGGTTGAGCGGTGCGGCGGTGTCCGGGCGGTGGGTCATCAGGCCGCGGATGCCGGGCTCGTCGTTGCCGAGCGTGATATGTGGCACGGGTATGTCCTCGTCTGTGGTGCGGTGGTGGACCCGTCCATGTTCCTGAGGTCGTGGCCGGTGGCCAACTTCCTGCGTGCTCAGTTGGTGTTGGGGTGCCGCGCACCGGTCGCCCCCTGGTGCGGCGTTGGGTTCCTTGCCCGGGAGCTGCTCTTGGTGTGCGGGCTCCTGTGGGGGTGCGGCCGAGGGGTGGTGCGGCCGAGGGGGGCGGCCCCGGTGGACGCGGTGGGGTGTCGTGCTGCGGCCGGTGGGCGCCGTGGTGAGCGTGGGGGTGTACTTCTTCGCCGGCGGCCTGCTTTCGCCGGTGGGTGGCTGTCGCCGGGGGTGGCGGCGGGACCGGGGCGGGTGGCTGTGGTGGGTGCGGTGGCCGTGGGCGTCACGGGGGTGTTCGCCGTCCTGTGCCGGGGGGTGGGGCTGTTCGCGCGCTGCGGGGCCGTTCTCCTGGTGGCTGACCGCTCCCTGGGGGGCGTGGGGGTACGGGCCGTGCGGCCGCGGTCGCGGGCAGGGGGTGCGCATGACCGAAGATGCCCCGGTCCGTGCGGCCGACCGACGATGAGGCCCCCGCCACCCCTTCGGTGGCCGGCCGAGGAGGCGCCGCGTGGCAACGGCAATGGGCTCTTTACGCAGACTTCTGATGGCTCCGTCCCTGCGTGACGTGAGCTTCGCCGGACGCGGGTTCCCGGTGACCGAGACCGCTGCCACCCGGCAGTTGGAGACCATCCCGCAGGCCGTGGTGGCCGGCTTCGAATGGGGCATCGAGTCCAGGGACCTGTGGGAGGTCGAGCGGCGGCTCTCGCTGGTCGACCCGGAGGTGCAGGGCTTCGCGTACGAGGGCGCGACCATGGCCTCGGTCATCCGGGACTCGCTGCCCGGCCGCGGCGGGCGCACCCGGGAGCTCTTGCAGGGTGCGGGGCGGCGGCACATCTTCCTCAACTACATCGGCATCGGGTTCGCCCTGGCGAAGCTGCCCCGGCCGCTGTGGAAGAAGGCCGTGCCCGGCGGCCTCGTGGGCGAGGAGTTCTACCCGCCGATGAGCTGGCTGGCCGTCGACGGGTACGGCTTCGACCGGGCCTACTTCGATCCCGCCCGCTGGGTGGAGGGTCAGCGTCCGGACACCCCTTACGCGTGGGAGGGGCACCCGGACTACTTCCGGCGGGCGGTGGACCAGGGCATCGGCCGGGCCCTGTGGTTCATCCACGGTGCGCATGTGGGGCAGGTGAGCTCCGCGGTGCGCAGGTTCGCCTCCGAGCGTGAGCCGGATCTGTGGGCGGGCGTCGGGCTGGCGGCGACGTTCGCGGGCTGTTCCACGGCTGCCGAACTGGCCGTGCTGCGGGCCGAGGCCGGTGCGTTGCAGGGCCATGTGGCGCAGGGTGCCGTCTTCGCGGCGAAGGCCCGCCATTTCTCCGGGGCCGTCCCCGAGCACACCCGGGGCGCGCTGCACGCGCTGGCCGGGATCACCGTCGAGGCGGCGGCCGCGCTCGCCGATGCCGCCGCTCCCGCCGGGGGTGCGGGGGGTGATGTCCCGGCCTATGAATTGTGGCGCCGGGCGGTGCGTGAACGGCTTCTCACGCATACCCGTCAAGCATTCCTGGAGTAGCCGTACGGGTATCCCTGTCGAATATCGTCTTACGAACGGGAAATGCAGGCAACGGATCGAGGGGCGGTATTCCAGGTGTCCATGATGCGTGCGCTGAGGCGCCGAGTCCTCACGCCCAGTGTCCGGGAAACGCAACTGGAAACACGCGGGTTCCACATCAAGAACGCGGAGGCGAAGCAGCAGCTCGAAACGGTCGGGAGGAGTTTCCTGCAGGGGTACGCCTACGCGGTCGAGGCGCGTTCCGCGGAGCAGGCGGCCGGCTGGCTGGAGACGGTGCCGGTGGCCTTCCGGGGTTTCGCGTACGAGGGCGCCGGTATGGGCGCGGTCGTGCTGGACTCGCTGACGGGCGGTGCCAAGCGGCTGACGGGGATCCTCGAGGGCCGGGGCCGGGGCCACACCTACATGATCCATGTGGGTGTGGGCTGGGCGATGGCCAGGCTGCCGCGGTTCCTGTGGCCCGAGGTGAGCGGTTTTGATCCGGTGCTGCGCTGGCTGGTCCTGGACGGGTACGGCTTCCACCAGGCGTACTTCAAGACCGACGCCTACGTCCGTGACCCCGGTGCGGAACATCCCTTCAGCTGGAAGGGGGGTCCGGACGCCTACAGTGCCCGCGTCATCGACCAGGGCATCGGGCGCGCCCTGTGGTTCGTCGGGGGCACCGACCCGGATGTCGTGGCCGGGCTCATCGACGCCTACCCCGCCCACCGTCACGGTGACTTGTACGCCGGCGCCGGGCTCGCCTGCACCTATGCGGGCAGTGCCGACGAGGACGAGCTGCGGCGCTTTGCCGAGCACGCGGGTGAGCACCGGGCGAGTCTGGCGCAGGGTTCCGCGTTCGCCTGCGAGGCGCGTGAGCGGGCGGGTACGACGATCGCCCACACGTATGTCGCCGCCCGTGTCCTGTGCGGTGGCCGGACGCCCGGGGAAGCCGCCCGGGTGTGTACCGAGGCGGCGCCCGAGGGTTGTGACGGCGGCGATATTCCCGCATTCGAGATCTGGCGGCAGCACATTGCCGCGGAGATCACTTCTGTTCCGCACGCGTAGAGAGGCGCCGGCATGACACATCCGATTTCCTGGCTGCGGAAGCAAGCGCCCGGAGTTATCGCGCTCATTCTCATGGTGGGTACTTTTTATGCGGTGAAGCCGCATGAGTCGAGTGCTGCCGACAAAGCGGAGATGGCGAAGAAGTTCGCTTTCGAGCCGATGGCGATAGCTATGCCGGGCGGATACAAGAGACAGAGTGTCCGCAAGGTCAACAAGGCGTACAAGCACATCGAGGCGTGGATTTCCTCGGTCGGTGCGGGTGTCGCCATGAACGACGTGGACGGTGACGGTCTGCCCAACGACCTGTGTGTCAGCGACCCGCAGATCGACCAGGCCGTGGTGACCCCCGCGCCGGTGCCGGGCCGCCGGAGTGCGTGGTACGCGCCGTTCGCACTCGAGGTGGCGCCGCTGCCCAGGAGCGACATCATGGCCCCGATGGGCTGCGTCCCCGGTGACTTCAACGAGGACGGTGCGATGGACCTGCTCGTCTACTACTGGGGCCGTACCCCGGTGATCTTCCAGGCGAAGAGGGAGCCGGGCAGGGACACCACGGTCATGGGCCCGGCGGGTTTCGAGCCCGTCGAGCTCGTCCCCGGCGACGGGGGCGAGGAGTACACCGGCCCGCTGTGGAACTCCAACGCCGCGACGGTCGCGGACTTCGACGGTGACGGGCACAACGACATCTACATCGGGAACTACTTCCCCGACAGCCCCGTCCTGGACGACACCGTGGACGGTGGCGTGACGATGAACGATTCGCTGTCGCACGCCCAGAACGGTGGGGGCGGTCACTTCCTGCGCTGGACCCCTGCCGGTTTCGAGGAGGTGCCAGGCGTGCTGCCCCAGGGCATCGACCGGGGCTGGACGCTGGCGGTGTCGGCCACCGACCTGGACGGGGACCAGCGTCCGGAGATGTACCTGGCGCACGACTTCGGGACTTCGGCCCTTCTGTACAACAGGTCGACCCCGGGCACGTTCAGGTTCAGCCAGGTCAAGGCGGTGCACTCCGCGACCACTCCGAAGTCCAAGGAGATCGGGCGCAGTTCCTTCAAGGGCATGGGCGTGGACTTCGGTGATCTGGACGGTGACGGCCTGTACGACGCGTTCGTCTCCAACATCACCACGTCCTTCGGTATCCAGGAGTCGAACTTCGCGTTCCTCGCGACGGCCCGTGACACCTCGGAGCTGGGTGCCCGCTTCCGTGAGGGTGTCGCCCCGTACAAGGACAGGAGCGCACCGCTGGGCCTTGCCTGGTCCGGGTGGGGGTGGGATGTGAAAATGGGCGATTTCGACAACGACGGGGTCCAGGAGATCACCCAGGCCGTCGGTTTCGTCAAGGGCAAGCGCAACCGGTGGGTCCAGCTCCAGGAGCTCGCCACCGCCAACGACTCGCTGCTCAGGCACCCCCGTTTCTGGCCCCGGGTGCAGGAGGGTGACGACCTCGCCGGTGACCAGCACCTGCGTTTCTACGTGAAGGACAAGGACGGTGAGTCCTACAGCGACCTGTCCGGGCAGCTGGGCCTGGACGTTCCGGTGCCCAGCCGGGGCATCGCCACCGGTGACGCGGACGGTGACGGGCGCCTGGACATGGTCGTGGCACGGCAGTGGGAGGACCCCGTCTTCTACTGCAACACGAGCCGGGGCACCGGTGGTTACCTGAACCTGGATCTCACCGACGAGGCCGGCTCGCCCGTGATCGGCGCGCAGGTCACCGTGACCCTCGCCGACGGCAGCACCCGCCTGGGCCGTGTCGACGGGGGTAGCGGCCACTCCGGCAAGCGCAGCCAGGACGTGCACATCGGCCTCGGTCACCAGGCGGTGGGCCCGCTGCGGACCCGTCTGACCTGGCGTGACCGCGGCGGGCAGGTGCACAGCAAGGATCTGCGGCTGGCCCCCGGCCGGCACTCGCTTCAGCTCGGCGCCGACGTGAAGGAGAAGTGACCGTGCCCCCAACCAAGGCGACCACGGGTGCCGCGCCCCGGCACGACGTGAAGGTGATCACCGCACTGCGCCGGTTCGCGATCTCGATCTCGGTCCTCAACATCGCCGGGTACACCTTCCTCGGCTTCGAGCAGCCCTGGCTGTGGCCGTTCGTCGCGGTCCTGACCGCCTACGTGGTGGAGATCGGCCTGGAGGTGGTCAGTGCCCGGGGTGAGGGGCGCGCACCGCGCTTCGCGGGCGGCGGGCTCAAGGGGATGGTGGAGTTCCTCTTCCCCGCGCACATCACCGGTCTCGCGGTGAACATGCTCACGTACGTCAACGACCGGGTGTGGGTCCTGGTGTTCGGTGTGATCGTGGCCGTGGGCACCAAGTGGGTGCTGCGGGCCCCGGTCAAGGGGCGTATGCGGCACTTCATGAACCCGTCGAACTTCGGTATCACGGTGATCCTGCTGCTCTTCCCGTGGGCGAGCATCGCCCCGCCCTACCACTTCACCGAGTACCTGTACGGGCCCGCCGACTGGGTGCTGCCGGCGATCATCCTGGTGCTGGGCACCCTGCTGAACGCGAAGCTGACGGGCCGTATGTGGCTGATCGGCGCGTGGCTGGCCGGGTTCGTCCTCCAGGCGGTCATCCGTGGCCTGGTGACGGGGACGTCCATCCCCGCGGCGCTGGGCATGATGACGGGGGTGGCGTTCGTCCTGTTCACGAACTACATGGTCACCGATCCCGGCACCTCGCCTTCGAAGCGTTCCTCGCAGATCGCTTTCGGGGCCGGTGTCGCCGCGATGTACGGGGTGCTGACCGGGCTCGGTATCGCGTACGGCATCTTCTTCGCCACCGCCCTGGTCTGCCTGATCCGCGGCGGCTACCTGTGGGGCCTGCACTTCCTGGCGAAGCAGCGTGCGGCGGCCGACCGGCAGGCATCGCAGCCCCCGGCCCGACAGGCCCCAGCGCCCCAGGCGCCGGCCCAGCAGGTCCCGGCCCAGCAGGTCCCGGCCCAGCAGGTCCCGGCCCAGCAGGTCCCGGCCCAGCAGGTCCCGGCCCAGCAGGTCCCGGCCCGGCAGGTGCCGGCCCGGCCGGTGGGCCAGGGTGCCGCCGTCCCGGCTCCCGGGGCTTTCCCTGCCCCAAATGTGGCTCCCGCGGGCGCGGCGGAATCCGGGGCGGTGAGCACCGGTGACCCGTGCCGGGACGGCACCTGCTTGCACGGCACGTGCGCGTCGCTGCGGGCGGCGGCACTGGAGAAGAAGGTGGCGGTGGCGGAATGAGCCGAATAGCGATCGTCGGTGTGGCGTGCACGTACCCCGATGCCGCCACCCCGGGCGAACTGTGGGAGAACGCGGTCGCCGGGCGGCGGGCCTTTCGCCGGCTGCCCGACGTGCGGATGCGCCTGGAGGACTACTACGACCCCGACCCCACGGTGCCCGACACGTTCTACGCCCGCAACGCCGCCGTCCTGGAGGGGTGGGAGTTCGACCGTGTCGCCCACCGCATCGCGGGCAGCACCTATCGTTCCACCGACCTCACGCACTGGCTCGCGCTGGACACCGCCACCCGGGCGCTGGCCGACGCGGGCTTCACCGCCGGGCAGGGGCTGCCCAGGGAGCGCACCGGCGTCGTCGTGGGCAACACCCTGACCGGTGAGTTCGCCCGCGCCAACATGATGCGGCTGCGCTGGCCGTACGTACGCCGGGTGCTGGCCGACGCCCTCGCGGGGCAGGACTGGGGTCAGGAGCGTCTGGGTGAATTCCTCCAGGGGGTGGAGGACGCCTACAAGAAGCCGTTCCCCCCCGTCGACGAGGACACCCTGGCGGGCGGCCTGTCGAACACCATCGCCGGCCGGATCTGCAACCACTTCGACCTCAACGGCGGCGGCTACACCGTCGACGGCGCGTGCTCGTCCTCGCTCCTGTCGGTCACCACCGCCGCCACGTCGCTGCTGCACGGCGACCTCGACGTCGCTGTCGCGGGCGGCGTGGACCTGTCCATCGACCCCTTCGAGATCATCGGGTTCGCCAAGACCGGAGCGCTCGCCAAGACCGAGATGCGCCTCTACGACCGCGGGTCCAACGGTTTCTGGCCCGGTGAGGGCTGCGGGATGGTCGTCCTGATGCGCGAGGAGGACGCCCTGGCCGCCGGACACCGTATCTACGCCTCGATCGCCGGCTGGGGCATCTCCTCCGACGGGCAGGGCGGCATCACCCGCCCCGAGGTCGGCGGCTATCAGCTCGCCCTGGCCCGCGCCTACGAACGCGCCGGCTTCGGCATCGACACGGTGGCGCTGTTCGAGGGGCACGGCACCGGCACCGCCGTGGGCGACGCGACCGAACTCAGGGCGATCATGGGCGCCCGCGCCCAGGCCGACCCCGACGCCCCCAGCGCCGTCATCAGCTCCATCAAGGGCATGATCGGGCACACCAAGGCCGCCGCCGGAATCGCCGGACTGATCAAGGCCACCATGGCCCTGGACGCCGCGACGCTGCCCCCCGCCATCGGCTGCGTCGATCCGCACGACCTGCTCACCCAGGAGTCGGCCAACCTGCGGGTCCTGCGCAAGGCGCAGGCCTGGCCCCCGGACGCACCGCTGCGCGCCGGGATCACCGCCATGGGATTCGGCGGGATCAACACCCATGTCGTACTCGACAAGGCCGCCCCCGCTGCCGGGCGCCAGGCCCCCAGCCGCCGCGCGATCACCCTGGCCAACTCCCTCCAGGACGCCGAACTGCTGCTCCTGGACGCCCCCTCACCGCAGGCGCTCAAGGAACGCCTCCTGAAGGTCGCCGACTTCGCCGCAACGCTCTCCTACGCCCAGCTCGCCGATCTGGCCGCCACCCTCCAGCGCGAACTGCGCGACCTGCCCCACCGGGCGGCGGCCGTCGTCACCTCACCGCAGGACGCCGAACTACGGCTGCGCCGGCTGGCCGAAACACCTCACGGGGACCAAGGCCTCACCCTCTCCACGGACGGCCGGGCCGTCCTGGGCCGGGCCACGGGCAACGCCCGCATCGGCTTCCTCTTCCCCGGCCAGGGCTCGGGCACCTCGACCGGCGGCGGCGCGCTCGCCCGCCGCTTCACCGAGGCCGCCGACGTGTACCGGCAAGCCGGCCTGCCCGCCACCGGCGACATGGTCGCCACCGACGTGGCCCAGCCCCGCATCGTCACCGCCTCCACCGCCGCCCTGCGCGTCCTGGACGCGCTCGGTATCGAGGCCGAGATCGCCGTCGGCCACAGCCTGGGCGAACTGTCCGCCCTGCACTGGGCGGGCGCCCTGGACTCCACCACGGTCCTGGAGGCGGCCCGGGCCCGCGGAGCGGCCATGGCCGAGCACAGCGCCTCGGGCACCATGCTCTCGCTGGCCGCGACCCCCGAGCAGACCGGGGAACTCATCCACGAACTGCCCCTGGTCATCTCCGGATACAACGGCCCCCACCAGACCGTCGTCGCCGGACCCGCCGACGCCGTCGCCACCCTCACCCAACGGGCCGCCCACGCCGGTGTCACCTGCACCGCCCTGGCGGTCTCCCACGCCTTCCACTCACCCCTGGTCGCTCCCGCCGCCGACGCCTTCGGCGACTGGCTCGCCACCGCACGCATCGACCACATCCACCGCCGCATCGTGTCCACCGTCACCGGCGGCGAACTGGAACACGACACCGACCTGGCCAAACTGCTGCGACGCCAGATCACCGAACCCGTGCAGTTCACCCAGGCGATACGGGCCGCCGCCCCCCATAGCGACCTGTTCGTCGAGGTCGGCCCCGGCCGGGTCCTGACCACCATGGCAACAGCCACCACCGACACACCGGCTGTCGCCCTGAACACCGACGAGGAGTCCCTGCGCGCACTGCTCCAGGTCGTCGCCACCGCCTACGTGCTGGGCGCCCCGGTCATCCACGAACGCCTCTTCAACGACCGGCTGACCCGGCCGCTGGAGATCGGCACCGAGTTCCGTTTCCTGGCCAACCCCTGCGAGCAGGCACCCGACATCACCCTGCCCGCCCCACGCGGCCCCCGCGCCGCGGACCACAACGACACCACCACCGCACAAGCCGCCGGCCCGCACAACCAGTCGGCGCTCGGCGTGCTGCGCACCCTGGTCGCCCAGCGGGCGGAACTACCGCCCGAACTCGTCGACGAGAGCAGCAGCCTCCTGGACGACCTGCACATGAGCTCGATCACGGTCGGCCAGATCGTCAACCAGGCCGCCGCCCAACTCGGCCTCACCGCCGCCCACGTACCGACCAACTTCGCCACCGCGACAGTGGCCGAACTGGCCCAGGCCCTCACCACACTCGCCGGGACCGGCGACGGCGCCACCGCCCCCGCACCCGTCGTGGCGGGCGCCGCCGCCTGGGCCCGCCCCTTCGCCGTGGACCTGGACGACATCACGCTGCCCGCCCCCCTGCCGGGCGGGACCAACGGCCCCTGGGAACTGTTCACCACCCCTGACCACCCCTTCGCCCAGGACGTGCGCAGCGCACTGGAGAACGCCGCGGTGGGCCCGGGAGTGCTGGTCTGCCTGCCGCCCGGCTGCGCCCGGGAACAGATCGAACACGCCCTGAACGGTGCCCGGGCCGCCCTCGCGGGCGACCGCGAGCGCCGCTTCGTCCTGGTACAGCACGGCCGGGGCGCGGCCGGCCTGGCCAAGACCCTTCACCTGGAGGCACCCCACCTGCGGACCACCATCGTCCACACCCCGGTGGCCGAAGGCGCCGCACAGCGGGTGGCGGCCGAAGTCGCGGCGACCACCCGCTTCAGCGAGGTCCATCTCACCCAGGACGGCACCCGCCGCGTCCCGGTCCTGCGCGCCCTGCCGGTGCGCGCCCGGCGTAGCGAGCAGGTGCTGGAGGAATCCGACGTCCTGCTCGTGACCGGCGGAGGCAAAGGCATCACCGCCGAGTGCGCCCTGGCCGTGGCCCGGCACAGCGGTGTCAGGCTGGCTGTACTGGGCCGGTCGGACCCCGCCCAGGACGAGGACCTCGCCGCGAACCTGCGGCGGATGGCCGACAGCGGGGTGACGGTGCGCTACGCCGCCGCCGACGTCACCGACCCCGCAGGCGTGGCGGCGGCCGTCGCGGAGCTCACCGCCGCGCTCGGCCCCGTCACCGCCGTGCTCCACGGGGCGGGCCGCAACGAGCCCGCCTCCCTCACCGGCCTGGGGATGGGCGACTTCCACGCCACGTTCGCCCCCAAGGTCGACGGGCTGCGCACCGTGCTGGAGACGGTCGGCGAGCAGAACCTGAAACTCCTGGTCACCTTCGGGAGCATCATCGGCCGCTCCGGGCTGCGGGGCGAGGCGCATTACGCCACCGCCAACGAATGGCTGGCCGACCTCACCGAACAGGTCGCCCGCGACCATCCGCGCTGCCGTGCCCTGTGCGTGGAATGGTCGGTGTGGTCCGGGGTCGGCATGGGCGAGAAACTCTCCGTCGTGGAGTCCCTGTCCCGCGAGGGCATCGTCCCCATCTCACCCGACCAGGGCGTGGAGATCCTGCTGCGGCTGATCTGCGACCCGGACGCCCCGGTGGTGACGGTCGTCAGCGGACGCACCGAAGGGATCGCGACGATACGCCGCGACCTGCCGCCCCTGCCGCTGCTGCGGTTCACCGGAAACCCGCTGGTGCGCTACCACGGCGTCGAACTCGTCACCGAGACCGAACTGAACACCGGCACCGACCTCTACCTCACCGACCACCTCCTGGACGGCAACCTGCTGCTGCCCGCGGTGATCGGCATGGAGGCCATGGTCCAGGTGGCGTCCGCGGTCACCGGACGCGGCGACGTACCGGTCATCGAGGGGGCCCGGTTCCTGCGGCCGATCGTGGTGCCCCCCGCGGGCACCACCCGTATCCGGATCGCGGCCACCGTCACCGACACCGACACCGTCGACGTGGCCATCCACACCCAGGACACCGGCTTCGCCGCCGAACACTTCCGGGCCCGGCTCCTGTACGGTCCGGCCACCGTCCCGGACGGGCCGCCGGCCCAGGTCGGCCAGGGCGTCCCCGCCGCCCCGCTGGACCCGGCCGCCGACCTGTACGGCGGTGTCCTCTTCCAGGGCGGGCGCTTCCAGCGGCTACGCCGCTTCCACCGGGCGGCCGCCCGCCACGTCGACGCGGACGTAGCGCTCGCCGCACCGTCCGGCTGGTTCGCCGGCTTCCTGCCCGACACCCTGCTGCTGGCCGACCCGGGGATGCGGGACGCGCTGATGCACGGCAACCAGGTATGCGTCCCCGACGCGACACTACTGCCCTCCGGTATCGAACGGCTCTACCCGATGGCCGCCGGGCAGGACCTGCCGCAGGAGGTGCGCTACTGCGCCACCGAACGCCACCGGGACGGCGACACCTATGTGTACGACATCGCCGTACGCACCGGTGAGGGCACGGTCGTGGAACGGTGGGAAGGGCTCACCCTGCACGCCGTGCGTAAGACGGACGGCGCCGGGCCGTGGGTCGCCCCGCTGCTCGGCTCCTACCTCGAGCGAACGGTGGAAGAGGTACTGGGCACCCACCTCGACATCGCCGTCGAACCCGACCTGCCCAGCGCCCGGCAGGCGCCGGGCGAGCGGCAGGCGCCGGGCGAGCGGCAGGCGCCGGGCGAGCGGCGGGCGGCCACCGCACGGGCTGTGCAGCGGGCCCTGGGCGAGAGCGTCGAGGTGCGCTACCGGCCCGACGGGCGCCCCGAACTCGCCGACGGCCGCCACATCTCGGCCGCGCACGGCCTGGGCGTGACCCTGGGGGTCTGCGCGACACAGACAGTGGCCTGCGACATCGAAGCGGTCTGCGTACGCGAGGCGACCCAATGGGCGGGGCTGCTCGGTGAACACGCACCGCTGGCCTCGCTGGTGGCCACAGAGACCGGGGAGGCCCCCGACACCGCGGCGACGCGTGTGTGGAGTGCCATCGAATGCCTCAAAAAGGCTGGGCTGATGGCCGGGACACCCCTGACGCTGATGCCACCGGACAAGGACAACTGGGTCGTCCTGACCATGGGCGCACTACGGATCGCGACGTTCGTCACGGCGCTGCGCGACGCCCTGGAACCGGCGGTGTTCGCGTTCCTCGTCCAAGACCCGAACACCACCACCCAGCCCGACACCACCACTGCCGGGCCGGACACCACCACCGGGCCGGACACCACCACCCGGCCCGACACCACCACCAGGCCGGACACCACCACCGGGCCGGACACCTCCACCCGGCGGGGCACCACCGCCCGGCGGGGCACCACCACTGCCGGGCCGGGCGTGGGAAAGAGCCGGCCATGACCGGCCGAAGAGGCCGCCACGGAAACCGGCCCCCCACCCCCCGCACCGGACGATCCCCCGCACCGATCCCCGACACGCCGGCACGAGCACCGGCGTCCCGCGCGGCCGGCCCCCGGCCGCCGACAGGGAGGCAGACATGAGCCCGGCAACTGTTCCGCCCATGGAACGCGTCGACCTGCAGGACCGTAAACAGCTGCGGGGCGCGTTCGGCGCCTTCCCCACCGGCGTCACCGTGGTCACCGTCGGCGGCAACTCCCCACGGGGCATGACCGCCAACTCGTTCACCTCCGTGTCCCTGTCCCCACCCCTGGTACTCATCTGCGTCGGCAAGGACGCACTGATGCACCACAGCCTGGAGCGCTCCCAGACGTTCTCGGTGTCGGTACTCGACGCCGGCCAGGAAACCGTGGCCCGCCACTTCGCCGACCATTCACGCCCCGTCGGAGCCGGCCAGTTCGACGCCGTCACCTGGCAACCCGGACCGGAGTCCGGCTCACCACTGATCACCGGCGCCGTCGCCCACCTGGAATGCCAAAAGAAGAAACTGTACGAAGGCGGCGACCACACCATCTTCCTCGGCGAAGTGCTCTGCGCCGTGCGCTGGCCGCTACGCGAAGCCCTGCTGTTCTCCGGCGGCCGCTTCCGCCGCTTCGCCCCCGACCCCGGTAAAGGCGAAGCCGCATGAGGACCGACCCGCCGGGCCCACCACTGCGTGCCCTGCCCGGCCTACTGAGAAAGTTCGCGGTCGACCGCCTGGGCATGATGAAGGACGCAGCCGCCCTGGGCGACGCCGTACGGGTCTCCCTGGGACCCAAGAAGCTCTACATCTTCAACCGGCCCGACTACGCCAAACACGTCCTCGCCGACAACAGCACCAACTACCACAAAGGCATCGGCCTCGTACAGTCCCGCCAAGTCCTGGGCGAAGGCCTGCTGACCAGCGACGGCGAAAGATGGCGGACCCAACGCCAAACGGTAGCGCCCGCGTTCAAACCAGCACGCATCAACCGCCAGGCCCACGCCGTCGCCCAGGAAGCCACCCAACTGGTCGCCCACCTGCGCGCCCAGCAAGGACGTGGCCCCGTCGACGTCCTCCAGGAAGTCACCACACTCACCCTGGGCGTCCTGGGCCGTACCCTCCTCGATACCGACCTCACCTCCCACACCACCCTCGCGCCCGCCTTCGAAGAGGTCCAGGACCAGGCAATGCGGGAAATGGTCTCCCAGGGCCTGGTACCGAGCTGGCTCCCACTGCCCGCCCAGACCCGCTTCCGCCGGGCCCGCCGCGAGCTGTACCGGATAGCGGATGCGCTGGTCGCCGACCGGCAAGCGCGAACGAACGCCGGGGAAAACGGTGATGACGCCCTGACACGCCTCATCGAGGCCGCCGGGCGGGAAAACACACGGCCCCAGCAGGTCCGCGACCGGCTCCGGCAGGAACTGGTCACCCTGCTCCTGGCAGGACACGAGACGACAGCCAGCACCCTGAGCTGGACACTCCACCTACTGGAACACCACCCCGAAGCCCGCGCCGCTGTCCGCGAGGAGGCCAGAAACGTCCTGGGCGAACGCCTCCCGGACGTCAACGACCTGCACCGGCTGACCTGGACAACCATGGTCGTCCAGGAAACCATGCGGCTCTACCCACCGGTATGGGTCCTGCCCCGCATAGCCCAGCAACCGGACAAAGTCGGCCCGTACACCGTATCGGCAGGCGCCGACGTCCTGATCAGCCCCTACATCATGCACCGCCATCCCCGTCTATGGCAGGACCCCGAACGCTTCGACCCCGAACGCTTCGCTCCACAAGCGGTCGCCACCCGCCCCCGGTACGCCTACATCCCCTTCGGTGCGGGGCCACGCTTCTGCGTAGGCAGCAACCTCGGGATGATGGAAGCGGTCCTGGTGACCGCGCTGGTCACCCGGGACCTCGACCTGCATACCGTGCCCGGACACCGGACGGTCGCGGACCCGATGCTGTCCCTACGGATGCGTGGAGGGCTACCGATGACGGTATCCGCAGCAAACCGATGAAGAAACAGCCACGGCCCGCAGGCCACAGAAAACAACCCACCCCTGCACCTCACGGACCCACCCACCACACCACACCCACCACACCGGACGGGCACACCCACCACACCACACCAACCAGACCGGACGGGCACACCACACCAACGACGCAAACCAGACACACCACACCGAGGGGGCACACCGAGCCGACGGGACGGACTGGGCGGACCCCACGGGCCGCACCGACAGAAGAGACCACACGGAGCGCACCGGCCGGAGGGACCACACGGGGCGCACCGGCCGGAGGGACCGCGCGGGGCGCACCGGCCGGGTGCACGGCCCAGAACGGAGAGACGAGGTGAGTCAGGACCGACGCCGGCAAGAGGCAACCCACGAACGGCACCCGACATCTTCCCCGGACACCAGCCGCAACAGTTACATCACCCTCCTCCTCGACTACCTCAAGGTCTTGCCCGCCCGCACCCCAGCGATGGACCAGGCACCCTGGCTCTTCCCGGCCGCCGCGCCAGGCAGCCCATGAACCGCTGCACTCCGCGCGATGCACTACGGGGCCTCGGCAGCCCCGCCGATAAGGGCAGCACCTCCGCCACGCGCCTGCTCACCCTTCAGCTCCGGCCCATTGAAGAACTACGCTCCGGGCGCCCACAGCAACTGACAGGACCAGGGACAACGACTGAGCGGCGGACCGATCACAGCCACCGGGCGGACGAGCCGCCGGCCAGGACGATGAGGAACCGGGTCTCCGCGTCGTCACGCCCCGCACACAGTCAGGGAACCGCATTGAGGGCGGCCAGGGCCCGGCACCAATCCAGCAGACGACGAGGAGACAGACCAGGAACCAGCGCGGCCAACTCCTCGACCCTCTCCTCCAACGTGGCCCGATCTGCCACTCCTTGAAGCACCCAATCCACAGCGTCGAAGTCCGGGTCACCCCACGCCGGCCTCGGGTCGATCGCCACCATGCGGGTGCCCGGACCAGACAACACGTCGGCCGGATGGAGATCACCATGCACGAGCCCCACAGGCCCGCGGTCTGCAAGTTCCAGGGCCGCCCTCCGAGCCTGACCAAGCATCACCCGTGCAGCCAGGCCCTCCGCGCGGGCCATCGCCAACCTGCGTTCACTCAAGTCGAACAGGAAGTCGATCCGGCGCGAGAGCGGCCGCAGCACGGAGTACTTCCCCGGCACGGGAGGCGAGACCTGCAGCTCTCGCAGCAGGGCCGCGACATCGGGCGCATTCCGGACGAGCTGCCGTACCGGCACACCGGGTTCCACGTTCTCCAGCAGCAGAGCCCCGGCCGTGAGGTCCACTGCCAGCAGAGTGACAACCGACGGCGTATCCGCCCAGGCTCGCAGGGCTTCGGCTTCCTCACGTGCGATCAAGAGCTCGGGCGTGAGCTTCAGCCACACCGAGTCACCAGTGTCACGCTGCACGCAGCGGAACACCCGCGAGGTGCCTCCACCGCTCGCCGCAACAAGGTCCAGACGCCAACGCTCGGCGAGCTCATGGACGAGGGCCGGCAACTCGTCGCACCAACCGAGCACTCCAGCGCCGAACCGAACGACGAGCCGGTCCCGGGCCTCCGGCGGGACGCAGACCAACTCTCTCAACACGCCCCCGCAAGTCATCGATGCAGTTCCTGCGCATCCTATGAGCTGGACCCGCGCACGCCCCATCCCATTGCGCTGTCTTGGAGCGCGAATATCGATCGCCTCCGACTACCCCGTACAGCGCTCAGGATGATCCACGCTTCCCGTTTTCTGCCCCCGCGTCCAGGACTCTGGCCGTGAAGTCCGCCAATTGCTCCCGCATCCTCTCCCGCGGCACACACGCGTGCCCGGCCAGATGCTCGACAAGATCGGCTCGAGTGGCTGCGAGCAGGGCGTGGGCGGTGAAGTCGCTGTCGGCCAAGCCGGGGATCTGCCGCAGCACGGTGGCGAGCAGGCCGTGCCAGCGCGCGTAATGATCCGCCTGGTACGGGCTGCTGCTCCCGCTTTCCTCCAGGGCCAGCATCAGGTGGCGGTTGTCCAGTTTGAAGCACAGGAGGGTGTCGAGGAGGGCAGGTACACGCTGCCGCGGCTCAGTCGCGGGACCCAAGGGCGGAGGTCCGGTTTCCACAGCCTCCCTGACCGGGTCCAGCCGCGCTTCGTACAGGGCGCGCAGCAGTCCGGGGCGATCGCCGAAGGCCCGGAAGAGCGTGCCTTTGCCGACGCCGGCCGCCGCTGCGACGGCGGCCAGAGTGACGCCTTCCGGGCTCTCGTCCCGGGCGAAGAGGGCGTCGGCGGCCGCGAGGACGGCCTGCCGGTTGCGGACGGCGTCCTTGCGGGGTTTGCGCTCGGGCATGGTGCACTCTCCGATTGCTAAGCGGACCTGGGGTCCGTATCGTTGAAGCGGACCCAGGGTCCATATTCTACGAAATCGAGGATACCCATGTCTGCACCGACTTCTCCGGCGGACCTCTACCGCCACAGCCTGCGTCTACTGCTGGACAAGGACATGTCCGCATGGGTCGCCCTGTGGGCCGAGGACGGCCTCATGGAGTTCCCCTTCGCCCCTGACAACTGGCCGAAGCGCCTGGAGGGCAGGGAAGCCGTCGCCGCGTACATGCGCCACTATCCGGATCACGTCGATCTGCACGACTTCCCCGACGTGAAGATCCACCTGACCGACGATCCGGAGACCATCGTGGTCGAGATGCGGGGCGTCGGCCGCCTGGTGGAGTCCGACCGCCCCTTCGACATGACCTACATCGCCGTCGTGAGAGTCCGGGACGGGCGCATCACGTCCTACCGCGACTACTGGAACCCGCTCGCCGTCCTCGAACCCGGCACCGACTTCACCAGGAGCAGCCGATGACGACCACCGGTACCACCTTGGTCATCGGCGCCACCGGCACCACCGGGAGCCGCACCGCGGCGCGGTTGTCAGCCGCCGGCCACCGCGTCAAGGCCGCCAGCCGTCGCGCCGTCGACGTCCCCGGCGCGGAGCCGGTCGCATTCGACTGGTACGACCCCGCCACCCACGCCGCCGCCCTCGACGGAACCGACCGCGTCTACCTGATACCGCCCGTAGGCGACGCCGACCCGGCGTCGGTCATGGTGCCCTTCCTCCGGCAGGCTCGCACGGTCGGCGTGCACCGTGCGGTTCTGCTCAGTTCCTCCGCCATCCCCGAGGGCGGCCCGGCGGTCGGCGCAGTGCACCAGGCGCTGCCCGATCTGTTCGACCAGTGGGCGGTGCTGCGGCCTTCGTGGTTCATGCAGAACTTCACCGGCTCCCACGCGCACGCCCAGAGCATCCGCGAAGAAGGCGTCGTCCGGAGCGCGACCGGGAGCGGCCGGGTCGGCTTCGTCGACGTGGAGGACATCGCGGCCGTCGCTGTCCATGCGCTGACCGACGAACCCGCCCCCAACACCGATCTCATTCTCACCGGGCCGGAGGCGCTCAGCTACGACGACATCGCCACCACCCTCACCCAGGCCACCAGCCGGCCCGTGGACCACCACCGCCTGTCCTACGAACAGATGCGCGACCATCTCGCGGCGCACGTACCGAGAGAGTTCGCCTCACTGCTGGCCGGTATGGACCGTGCCATCGCCGAGGGGGCGGAGGACCGCGTCACCGACACCGTCCAGCGCCTCACGGGTCGCCCCGCGCGCACCTTCCACGCCCTCCTCGAACGGGAGAGAGCATAGGGCGGCTCGGCATCGGCTTCGTCGCCTCCTCACCACTCGCCGCCCATCGGGCCGGCCAAGGTCAGCAGACGCACGGGGCGGGTGACTTCCTCCGCGTACGGCCGGGCCGACTCGTGGGCGACGTACGGATCACCCGGCTCCGGGCCGCACCTCTGGCCCGTCGCGTACTGAGCGACCGGCTTCGATCCGAACAGGCCGTTGTGGGCGGCGGGACGCGGAGGGAACCGGCGGCTTCGGTGGCGTGCGCGCCACCTGCGGACGGGAAGGTCCACGTGTCAGCATCCACAACGGAAGCGTCGATCAAGTGGGAGACCGCCTGAAGGTCGTTCAGCACGGCTTCCGGGTCGGCGCGCCCCAGGCTTCCGGGCCTTTCCGGCGGCGGTGATGCCGGAGCAGCGCTGGACGGACTTGTCACGAAGAGGGAGAAATCGGGGGCATCTGCTGCGTCGCGGGCGTGCGAGTCATTTCAGCAAGGCCGGTTGGGGCCCGGGCGCCCTCGCGTGGCGACGAGGGGACCGCAGAGACCGCGTGCGTGTCCGTGCGCTCCCGCCGCACTCAATACGCCGGTCATGGGCGGAGTGGAGCATGTTCTCCTGGGCCTGTGGGGAGCGAGGGCTGCTCTCGGGCACGCCCTCGCTCCCCGCAGGACCCGGCTGGGGCCGACACGTCAGCCGGCTCTCCGTGGCCACTTACTCGCCAGGTGGCTGGCGACTGTGGTCCCTGACCGCCTTCTCGATAATGCGCGCGCATGTGGTGAACGCCTGGATCTGATCAGGGGTCAGGTCGCGCACGGAAACCTGTTCCAGGGTCCGCCACATGTCGGCGATGGGCTCTTGAAGCGCCCGCCCGGCATCGGTGAGGTGGACCACCATGACCCGCCGGTCATGGGAGGCGGGCTCCCGGGTGAGCAGCCCGGCCTCCTGCATTCGGCGCAGGGACTTGGAAACGGTCGAGTGGTCGAGGCCGGCCCGCTCCAGAAGTTCCGCCTGGGTCCGGCCGTCGTGGTCGAAGAGCTGCATGAGCAGCAGCTCCTGCCCCGGGTGCAGGTTCATGGCGCGCAGCATGGCGGCGGCATGGGCGCGGTGGGTACGGGCGAGCTGGAAGATGGCGTAGCTCAACGGCCCCGCTTCCGCCGTGTGCGGAAGCTCTGACGAGGTGGGGTCTGACATGTCGGCTCCCTCATTGCACAGCACGTGGTCCGGCGGACTAGTTGACAGTGAGGACGATCTTGCCGCGGTTGTGGCCGGCGTCGCTGGCCTGCTGGGCCTTGGCCGCTTCGGCGAGGGGGTAGGTGGCGCTGATCGTGGTGACCAGGGCACCCTCGGCGGCCTGCTGGGCCAGCTCGGCGAGGCGTGCGGCGGAGCGGCGCTGGGGACCCTCGGCGAAGACGACGCCGAGCTCAGCGGCACGGAAGTCAGCGGTGGTGACGATTCGGTCCGTGCCGCCGCGCAGAGTGATGGAGTCCTCCAGCGCACCCTTGCCCGCGGCGTCGAGGACGGCGTCCACCCCATCGGGGGCGAGCGCCCGGACCCGCTCGACCAGGTTGTCGCCGTACACCAGCGCGGTGGCACCGAGGGACGTGACGTACTCCTGGTTGGCCGGGCCCGCGGTGCCGATGACGCGGGCACCACGTGCAACGGCCAGCTGGACGGCGATGGTGCCCAGCGCCCCGGATGCCCCGTGGATCAGCAGCGTCTCTCCGGAGGTGACACCGAGCAGGTCCAGGACGCGCTCGGCGCCGTCGGTCGCCACAGGCAGGGCCGCGGCGTGCGCCCAGTCCAGACCGGCGGGCTTGGGCGCGAGGACGGCAGCGGAAGCCAGGGCGTACGAGGCGTAGGAGCCGGTGTCGGACCACCCGAGCACCTCGTCCCCGGCCTTGAGGTGGTCGACGCCCTCACCGACGGCATCGACCACTCCGGCGATCTCGCCGCCGGGCACGGCGGGGAAGGTGGTGGGGAAGATGGCCTCCATACCGCCGGAGCGGATCTTGCCGTCCACCGGGTTGACGCCGACAGCCTGGACGCGCACACGGACCTGGCCGGGCCCGGGCTGCGGGGTGTCGATCTCCGCCTCGTGCAGGACCTCGGTGCCGCCGAACGTGTCGAAAACGATGGCCTTCATGACTGCTCTCCTTGAAGTGGGACGCCGCACCGACCAACTTTCGTGGCCAGCCACATAAAAGTACCACCGATTATGTGGCTGGCCAACTGATTGGGTGGGGCGGCCCTCCGAATCCTGGCCCCGGCCGACCGCGGCACGGGCCGACCCTGGCGGCCAGGCACCCCGCCGCCGACGCCCATCGACCCGGACCTGCCGAGCGCGGACATCCGCATCGGCTACGCCCGCTGCTCGACGTTCGGGCCCGAACTCGACTCCCAGTTCGACGCGCTCGCGGGGGCCCGGCATCCCGGAGGGACAAGATCTTCAGCCAGGAGATCAGCACCCGCGTCCGGGTCCGCCCCCATGTCGAGCAGGCACTGCGTACGGCGCGGGTGGTCAAGGCGTACGCCCCGTACTGCCGGGCCGTCTTCACCGTGTACGAGACGAAGCGGCTCGGCAGCGACGCCGCCGAACTCCCCGCGCTCGCCGAGCGCGAGGCGTGCCCCGAAGTTGTCGAACAGGCCCACGCCGACTTTGCCGCTCTTCAGGTCGGGGAGGTCCCCGGACCCTGTCTCGAGCTCCCTGACCGAGCGTCACTCCGATCACAGAGAGCTACTCGTCACTTCGCCGCAGCTGGGGCTCACCCACTTCGTCTGATGCCAACCCGGTCGACCGTCGGGACGCCTCGTAGACGTCGATGAGGTGGTGCGTGACCACCTGGGAGGTAAAGCGGCCTTCGCGGACGCTTCGGCGCGGGCGCGGGTGGGGCGAGCCCACACGTGACTACGCGGTGCGTCGAGAGCGGCGAACCGTACCTCGACGGTGGTGCAAGGCGTACCTCTGACTCGGTGGCCAGCCCCAATGATCTTCGCGTCGGACCCCGCCATCGTAGAGATGCCGACCCGAAAGCAGAAGGAGCCATTCGATGGACCGGAAGTTCTCACCGAAGCTGCGCAGGGGCCTGCTGGCCGTGACGGTGACAGGCCTCGCAGGTGCCCTGTTGACCAACGTGGCGCTCGCCCAGCAGCCGACGGACATCTCTTCCCGGCCGAGCAAGGAGGCCGCTCTCCAGAAGAGCCTGGACTCACTCGTCAGCCAGGAGAAGTTCCCGGCCGCCCTCGCCTACGTTAACAGGAACGGCCGAACGGCCACCCTGGTCGCAGGATCGTCCCGACTGGGCAGGCACGTCCCGGTCCCGCGCGACGGACAGGTCCGCGCCGGCAGCAACACAAAGACGTTCACCGCGATCGTCGTCCTGCAACTGGTCGCCGAAGGCAGAGTCCGACTGGACGAGTCGGTGGAGACGTACCTCCCCGGCGTGGTACGCGGCGAAGGCATCGACGGCCGCCGGATCACCGTCCGCCAACTGCTCCAGCACACCAGCGGGCTGCCCAACTACACCGAACACATCGGCCTGGAGAACTTCGCCAGGGTTCAGAACAAGTTCTTCCACCCTCACGACCTCCTCGAAGCGGCCTTCTCCCACCCTGCGAAGTTCCCTCCGGGGAGCAAGTGGGAGTACAGCAACACCAATTACCTCCTGGCGGGCCTGCTGATCGAGCGGGTGACAGAGCGCCCCGTCCAGGAAGAGATAACACGACGTGTGATCAGGAAGGCAGGCCTGCGCCACACCTACTGGCCCCAGCCCGGTGAGCGCACCATCCGCGAGCCGCACCCGCACGGGTACGCGCTCAGCAGCGCGGATAGCGGCAGGGTCATCGACGCGACGACCATGGACCCGTCCTGGGGCGGGGCCGCCGGGCAGATGGTCTCGACCCCGAGCGACCTCGCGAAGTTCGACCGCGCCCTGCTCGACGGCGAACTGGTCCCCCCTCTGCAACTGGCAGAGATGCGCAAGACGGTGGACGCACCGATCCTGCCCGGCTGGAGGTACGGACTCGGCGTGTTCAGCGTCCCGCTGAGCTGCGGAGGCGTCTACTGGGGGCACGGCGGAGACATCGACGGGTTCGAGACCCGCGGGGGCGCCACCGACGACGGCCGCTCCGTCGGCATCGCGGTGACAGCGCTCCCGGGCACGTTCGGGGACGCGGAGAAGGCGGCACTGGCCGTCATGTCGGCCACCGACACCGCGTTCTGCGCGTGACGCCGGCGTTCTGCCCGGCGAGGACGCCATGCCGCAGGCCCGCATGAAGAAGCCCTGACCCACGACGGGTGCCCACGCCCCCTTCCACGACCTCGGCGACCTCGACGACCTCGCCGAGGAGGTGTGTACGCTCGCCCACCTCGGCGACGTCCACCTGGCGCTCGGCCGGCCCGCCGGGGTCCATGGCTTCGAACGGCCGCTCTCTGCGCGTGCGGCGCCGCGTGGAAGAGGTCAGCCGCCTCGAGGACGCGCCGGCTACGACGACCGGCTGACCTCCCTCACCTGCTTCCGCTCGCCGGCGCTCTCCGGCACTGATCCCGGGTCGAGGACCGCGTCCGACTGTCGTGGAGCCCCCGGGCTCGAACGCTCCGGCCTCCTGCCGGGCGCGTGCCCGTCGCGACCATGGACCGGCCGGAGAACGCCGGTTCATGGTCGACCCGATCGGTGCCGGCGCGCGGGCGGCGGGTGTCCCGCGGGAAACCGCGTGCACGGGGTGGGGCATACAGGGGTGCGAGGCAAGCATGGACCAGGAGTGGTGAACAACGGGACAACGATCCGGGGCGCGCCCATGAATCCTGGCGGAGGGTCGGCCTGCACGCCCCCCGGAAGGCCCCCGGCGGGGGGCTTGCGTGCTTACGATCCGTTTCACCCGCACCTCGGGCAGCGATGTCTGTCCGGGCGTATACGGCTCCCGGAGGAGAGAGGGCCCATGACCGTCAGACAGAAGGCCGGACCGTACCGCCTGACCGTCCGTGCTCCCGCACGGGCCGTGGATCTCACCGTCCGCTGTCTGCACGCCCACGGCCGGTCCGGCGCCGGTACGGGAGCAGGCCGTCCGGGGGACGCACAAGGGCGGGTACTCCCGGTGGGATTCCCCCGTGTGCGTGGGTCCTCCGGGGCGCCGCACCGACCCGGTGGCGGGGTCCCGGCGTCCGGCGGGTGCGCCGTCGGCAGTGGGCGCTTCTCCGGAACCGCGTCCGCCGGTGCGGGAAGTGGTGACCGCCTGCGTGAGAAGGGCCACGGCACACCCGGCGGCGGGCGGCCCGGGGCTCCGGTGTCCCGGAAGAGGGGCCGGACATGAGCGGGGTCTACGAGGCGGATCCGAGCGGTCTGCGGCGCAGCATCGAGGAGATGAAGAGCCTGCCCGCTCTGGCGAAGCGGATGGTCCAGGACTTCCGGCACCAGGAGAGCGCCTACACGCCGTGGCCCGGCTGGACGGACGACTTCGCTCGCCAGGCCCGTCCGCAGTACCAGCGGAACAACACGTACTGCGCGGACATCGTCCAGGGGCTGTACGAGGCCCTGGACGCGCTGGTCTCGGCGACGCTCACCAACCTCGAGAACATCGAGAGCACCCGCACCGACGCCACCGACCGGATCGAGGCCCACGGGAGAAGGACGCACGAACGCCCCCAGGACGCTGGCGGGCAGGGGAAGCACTGAGTGCGGGAGATCGATTTTCCTGAGGACGTCAGGAAGATGCTCTGGGTCCTGCTCGGTGAAATGCCGGTGCAGGCCAGGGAGAACCTGGCCTGGGACAGCCGTGAGCTCTACCTCGACCTGGCGAAACGCGTACTCGAACTGCGCGACGCCGTGAAGCAGTCCGTACACAACGCCGGCCGCGCGCTTCCGCAGGACGTCGCACGCGGCTACACCCAGGGGCTGTCCCTGCTGACGAACGACGGAGGGACCGACCGGCTCCAGGGATTCATCAACCAGCTGGACGACATGGCGCGCGGCCAGATCGACTACTCGATGAAGATCCAGGAATCGAAGTGGGAGATCATCGCCGAGGTCGTCATGCTCCTGATCGAGCTGGCCCTGCTGGCCGCCTTGGCGTTCTTCACCGGCGGTACGTCCATCTCCCAGATGGCGCTGGCCCGGGCCCGCAGTCGGCTGGCCCTGCTGATGATCATCGACCGGCTGCTGCGGATGACCCATCTCGCGCCCGCGCTCAGCGAGGCCTTCGCCGAGGCGATCCAGACGCTGGCGGTCAAGCTCGCCCAGATCGCGATCAACCCGCCGGGGCGCAGACCGTCGGGCATCGACTGGGGCGATGTCGGAAAGGCGGCGGCGTTCGGTGCACTCGGGGGTGTCTTCGAGAGCGTCCTGGGACGCGCCTCGAACACATTCAAGAACTGGTTCAGGAACGGTGGTCACCACGTCGACCATCTGAACATCGACATCCCGAAGTGGAATCCGGTTGTCTCCAAGGGACTCAACGACGTCTACGACGTCCCCGCGGCCTTCGTCGTCTCAGGTCTCGGTGAGAGCCTTGCGGAGGTGCTGGTCACCGGAGCCTTCGACGGTACGTGGGAGTTCAAGTGGGAGACCTTCGTCGGGTCCGGCACCAGCGGGGTGTTCGGCATGTACGCGGAGTCCGCGGCGGGCGGAGCGGCACTCCGGCTGAACAACAAGTTCTTCGCCCCGGCGGTGGCTCCCGACGGGCTCAACGAGCCGCCGCGAACGGGCGGTACAGCTGGCGGAGGTGCGCCAGGGGTGCGTACGGTGCCGCCGTCCTCCGGGCCCGGAGCGGGGCCCGGTAACGTCATGGGGAGCATGCCCCTGAGCACGGTGTCCACGGCCACCGTGCCCGTTCCGGCCCCGATGCCCTCACCGGTTGCGCCGCCCGCCTTTCTGCCTCCGGCGGTCACACCACCGTCGGTCCCGGCCGGGCCCCCCACGACGTCCACGCCGCCCATGGTCGCCACGGCGTCCACGCCGCCCACGGCATCCGCGACGACGGCCACTCCCCCGTCGGCGTATCCGCGGACGGCCCACGGGCCCGGCCCGGTCCCCGCTGCGCCCCCCGCCCCGGTCCCGGCGGTCGGTACCCCGGGAGGAACGCGGGACACGACTTTGTTCGGGAGCCGTGTGCCGGGGTTGGAGTCGGATTCCGGGGCTGCTTCACAGCCTGCCGGGCTGCCGCCCCTCGCGCCGGACTCCCCGGATCCGGCTACAGGGATGGCGCGGCGCTCCGGGGTGCATGCGCCCGCTCCGCCGTCGGTGGGCACGGACGTGCCCCCGGCCTCGGAGGCGACACGGCCGCCGGCTGCCGGGCGGGGTGCGGCAGTTGGGGGCCCGGGGTGGTCGGCCGCGGTGGGAGAGCCGAGCGACGAGGGCGCCGACGCCGTGTCCGGCAGGGAGCCGTCGTGGCAGGCGACCACCGTGCCGCATACGGTGGCGCCGTCCTCGTCCGTCGTTTCCCCGGCCTCTTCTGCTCCGCCCCCGTGGAGAGCACCGAGCGTGGATCGAACGGGCCCGGCCGATGGGCCAGGTCAGGAGTCCCCTGCCGATTCCGGAACCGCCCGCTTCGAGACCCCCGGCACCGGTACCACCGCCTCCGACGACACCGTCGGCACCGGGGTCTCCGCCCCGGCGAGCAAAGGTGTCCCGTCGGCGGCGTACGAACCTGACCTCGCGCCGCCGCACGCCCCGGCCGTACTCCCGGAAGCCGCCCCGCCCATGGCACCACCGTCGCCGGTCTCCACCTCGTCGGCGGCGGGCACGCCGGGCCTGCCCTCCCCCGTGTCCACCTCGTCCACGGCCCCGTCGTCCGCCGCCACCCCCGTCTCCGGCCCGGGCGCGCCCGCACCTACACCGCCCTCACCCGCACCGTCGTCGCCGGACAGCCGGTCCGCCGAGCAGTCCGCCGGGCAGCAGGAAACACCGAATCCCGGGGCGCCGGACGGTCCGAAGGTGGCCCGCGCGGGCGGGACGGGCGGGCCCGTGACCCCGGGGTCACCCGCCTGGGAGGCGGCGCGTGCGGGGGCGGTGCCGGAGACGCGCTCGTCCACCTGGGTCGATCCGCTGTCGGCACCTCCCGACCCGCAACGGCCGGGTCGTACGACCCAGTTCGTGGTGCAGTCGAAGTTCGACGTCCGGCGTTTCGAAGCAGGCGGTGAGCTCGTCACCGACCTGACGGTCCAGGTCGGCGTCGGCGCTTCCGGCCGGCTGCCGCAGGGCGTATGGGAGAAGGTCCTCACCGGAGTCGAGGCCGTGTTCAACGCCCCCGGTCACCGGCTGCCGAACGGAGACCTGCTGCACGTGAGCGTGGAGCAGGTCGAGAGCGATCCGCACCCCCACGGTCTCAACGTCCGCTTCATCGGCCGCGGCCGGCAGATGACGCGGTCCGCGTGGTGGGCGGACGGGGACGCCGTCGACTACGTGCACGAGATCGCGCACATGCTCGGGCTGCGCGACGAGTCCCGGCACGCGGTCGCACCCCACCGCCCCGACGTCGGGGGAAGCCTTCTGGGTGACTACCGTCGTCCCGCGCCCGAAGGGCTCGCCCAGGGCGGCCTGCGCGGGCGCCACCTGGACCTGATCGCAGCGCACATAGGGGACCCACCCGCTGTCCGCCCCACGACCACCGGTTCCACCCCCTCGACGCCGGCCCCCACCGCACCAACCACCGCGGCCCCGGCCCCGGTCCCTGCCTACGCCGACTCCCCCGCGGCGCTCGCTCCGGCCGTCTCCGGTGCCCCGTCCACCGTGCGGCCGGCCACGGCCGGTGCGGAGCCGTACGCCCCCGTCCTGCCCGGCATCAGGCCTCCGGTCCTGGACCGGGACATGCCCCGGCCGCTCGGCGGGCGGCGGGAGCCGGTCGACTTCGGCAACGGCACCCGGATGCCCGCCTACATCGACGACGTCGCGGAACTCCTCGCGGACGTGGCGCCCGAGGTCCCGCTCCCGCTGGTCCTGGGGGGCATGACCTTCGGGCACAGCGACGTCGTCCTGCGCGGCAAGCAGCAGGCACTGGCAGAGATCGGCCGGGTGCTGTCCCAGGAGGGGGACACCGTGCGTCCGGCACGGTCGAGGAAGGGCCGCCCGGCCGGATCCGCACTGCTGGACGACGTCACGTACGCGTTCACGCACGAGCCCAAGACGCTGGCCGGGGACGGGCGTGTCTTCCCCTACACGGCTGAGGACGGCAGTGTGCGCAAGCTGGCGCTCACCGTGCGCCACTACGGGGAGTGGGAGCAGTTCACCGATACGTACGGCAGTCCGGTGAAGGTGGACGGGATGCACCGGTCGGCCGGGACAGCGGGGCAGAGCAAGACCATGCAGTCGGTGACCCAGCTGGCGCTGGGCGGGCCCGTCGGACCGGTGGGAGCGGTGGCCTTCAGCGGCTTCGGACGGATAGGTCTGCGACTCGGCTGGACCGACCGGGTGGCGTACGGGCAGACCGAGCAGGGCACGACCCAGACGGAGACCCGCTCGCTGGACGGCTCCCGGGTCTACCTGGACCACGTGTACTACGAGCTGCGGGTGACCGACGCGCAGGGCCGGACCGTGACCGGCACCGGCACCGGGCCCGCCGTCTTCGGGTTCGCGATACGGGACGGGCTGTCCGTGCGGCTGCCGGACAGTGTGACGAGCACGAAGGCCGCCCCCGGGCGGATCCCCCGCTCCCTGGAGCTCGACCGGCAATCGTCCTACCGGCTGGTCCGGACGGAGGGGTTCGGGCCCGTCTCACGGATGCGGGACTGGGCCGCGGCGGAGATCGGAGTGGCGCCGGGCAGCACCGCCTACGGCGAACTGAACTCCTTCTTCTCCTCGTTGAGCTTCCAGCGGCAGAGTCCGGCCCTGTCCAGGGGCCGCGTGACCACCGTCCCGCTGTTCGCCGACGACAAGGCCCGGACACCTCTGGGTGTCTTCGTCGTCGACGTCGTGCCGGGGCGGGCGACGCTGATCACCGAGACGGCCGACGCCGAGATGCGCGACATCAACACCCTGACGGTGCGCAACGAGCGCAGTCTCCAGAAGACGGCGGCGATCGGCATCGACGGGGTCGCGGGCCCGGCCTTCAACTTCTTCGACCTGGCGGACGGCGCCCTGAACCTCCGGCTCCAGTTCGGCGGGGCGTTCCGCTATCTCTTCTCCGTGTCGCGCACCGCGGGACTCGGCGGCTCGGGGGCGGTCAAGTCGGCCGGCCAGGTCAAGGGCGATCCCACGGGTCTGTATCTGGTGCGCAAGACGGTTCACGTCCAGCTCAGCGGCAGCACCGGCCGGGCCGAGCAGTTCCACACCTGGAGCGTCGACCGGATGACGCGTACGGAGGCGCGGCGGCTGGCCGGGTGGGACGACGGGCTGCGCAGGGCACTGCGGGCGGGGGTGCCCGAGCCGTTCGCCCCCGCGTACCTGACCCGGGACCGGCCGCCCACCCTGGGCATGCACCGGGTCGAGGAGTTCACCTTCGCCGACGGGACGAGGACGGGCGGGCCGGGCCCGGCGGGGCAGCCGCGCACCCTTCTGGACACCTTCGCCGATGAGGTGCTGACGGCGCTCGCGGGGGCCTATCCCGGGCTCGTCGCCCGGCTCGACCAGTTGGCGCCGCCGGAGCGCAGGACGTGGCGGGAGCGGACGGCGGCCCTGCTGGACCCGTCCGGTCCGCCCGCCGGTGGGCGTCCGGTGCCCTCGCAGTGGCGCAGCGACGACGAGTACCGCACGGCACTGGCCAACACGCTCGAGGTGCTCGGCGCGCTGTCGCACCGGAGCATGGCGGGGAATCTGGAGGCGCTGACCACGACCGGGGTCCGGGTCCGTTTCGAGGAACCGGGCCGGATCGGGCAGGGCCACCGCTACATATGGCTGCGCGGGGAGCTGACCAATCGTCGTTTCGCCGGTGTCCAGGACGACTTCAAGCTGCGCTACAGCTCGGTCGGTGTGGAGCGGGTGGACGGTCAGAAGGGTGCCAAGCGCCTCGGGGAGGTGGGGGCCGAGGGGCTGATCGCGTTCCGTGACCCGATGGCGGACGACATCGGTGCCCCGCACAATGCGGGCGGGCCGAGCGCGGGGGTGCGCGCGGGGTGGCAGTCCGACGAGGAGACCGGCTTCGGTGCGACGGCCACGCACGAGCCGATGGCGGTGAGCGCCGGACCCTCGCACCTGTACCGCTACGACCTTTCGCTCACCGTGGACCGCGGCGGGTACTGGCGCTTCCGCGGCCTGTTGCGCGGGGCCGCGACGCTGGGCCTGCTGGGGACCCAGCCGTTCGTCTTCCGGCAGCCGCGGGACCTGCTCATCGGAACCACGTCCGGTGGACGTGCGGTCGGTGGCGGACCCCGGAGGGGGCAGGTGCTCATCAGCATCCCTGGTTCGCACGCCCCCGCCGTGGACCCGCACAGCCGGGGGACGGCCGACCCGTACGCGGCCGTCGACGCGCAGCCGGTGCGTGTCCTGCGGCCCGAGCGGGCGCGGGCGCTGGCACTGGGCGATCTGTCCCGGCCCGGCAGTCTGGTGCGTGCCGCCGACCTGGTGGGCGAAGCGGGCCCGGTCACACCGGACGGCCGGGGGTCGCGGATGTTCCGGGAGCTGCAGAACCATCCGTTCCTGACCGTCGGTGTGGTGCCCTCGCCCGCACTCCTCACCGCGCTGGGGCAGGTCATGGCCGCCGGGTCGGGCGGGGCGTGGCAGTTGACCGAGGAGGGGGCGCCCACCCGTGAAGCCGTGCTCCGGGCCTTCCAGGCCCAGTATCTGACGGCCAACTTCGACCAGAGTTCCGGGCCGCTGGGCTGGAGTGCGTCGGGGCTGATGGGCAAGGGCCCCTACGCCACGCTCTGGGCGACCTTCCGGCACCTGACGGCGGTGGACGGCATCCGGGCGCTGACCGGAGCGGTGCCGATGGACACGGAGATGGTGCTCGGCGCCAGCGGCCAGTCGGCGGGGAAGCTCACCAAGGCCCGTACCTTCTTCACCGGCGGGCAGCTGGTCTACGCCCGCGCCCACGCGGCCGGACCCGGGCTGCTGGGCACGTACGGTCTGGTCGCGAGCCCCTGGTCGAGGACCGACCAGAGGAGCAGGACGGTCACCCGCTCCTTCGTCCACGACATGAACCGCAAGGGGTTCGGCCACCAGGTGCTCGTGTCGGGTACCGCCGAGCACTGGCTGGCGCTGGCGTCCAGCCTGCTGGGCTCCGCGGCCGTGGGCCGGCCGCTCGTGCCCGACTGGCTGGCTTCGGCGGCCGGGCGGATGACGAGCGTGCCCGGCGGCTGGCTGGCCCACGTGCCGGAGAAGAGTGCGCACCTGGTGGGGCTGATCGACGACGGCATGGGTGAGGTGCCGCGTTACACCCGTGAGCGCTGGTCCCCGCAGCCGTGGCTCGGGGACAACAACTTCGGTACGTACGCCGTCAACGCGCTCGACCCGTCGGCGGTGCTGGCCGCGTTCGAACGGCGGGTGGCCACGCTCGGTCTCGACGACGCGGGCCGGGAACGCGTACGCACCCTGGTCTCGTCCCGGGTCATGCGTGCCCTGGACAAGGAGATGACGGGCGGCGGTGCGTCGGTCCCGGCCCGTACCGGGGCGTGGGGGTGGCACAGCGTCCGCCTGGGGAAGCGGCAGGTCCGCATCAGGGTCCAGCTGGTGCCAGGCCGCGCCGAGTTCACGATGCTGGACCACAGTGTGGAGATGGAGGAGAACCGGCGGGCGATCGAGACCGTCACCGAGGGCGCTGAGACGACGAAGGGCGCCGACTTCGGCTACCTCGTCGGGGAGGCGGTCCACACGGAGAACGCCACGGCGGTGGCCGCGGGCCCCACCTTCACGGAGACCGGATCCGGCCGGAAATCCAGCGGCGAGAGCCGCAGCGCATCGACCCTGACCGTGTTCCGGGTGGCCTCGACGGAACCGTACGCGGAGATCGCGACTCCCTACACCCTGCGGATCACGCTGGAGGCCGACGATCCGCCCTCCGGGCAACGAGGCCCGGTGCGTGCCGGGTTCGACCGGTTCCGCGGGAAGCAGGTTCTCACCGAGGAGGGCCCCGCCGGTACGCTGCGCGAGCACGTCCCGATGAGTCTGATGGCCCCCGAGACCGGTCCGGGCGACGGGCTGCTGGAGGCGCCCGGACTGACGGGACTCGCCGCCCCCCGCCAGGACCTCTCGCCGTACGTGTTGGGGCCCGACACTCCGCACGGGGACGGCTCGCCGAGACCGTTCCGATTCCCCGAGACCGGCTTCGACGTGCGCCGTATCGTCGGTCTCGCCGACATCCAGGTCGCGAACACCTACGCGCTCGCCCTCTCCTACGACGCGGGGTTCTCCATGGACGGGCCCGACTCACCGCGCCGGGCCAGGGACACCGGGTTGACCCGGCTGGGCACCGGTTCGGCCCAGGCGCTGGAGGACGCGACCGGCAACGCCGCCCTGACGGCGTACTACCACCGGGCGACGACCCCGCAGGGTTACGGCGTACCGGGGCTGAGCGAGAAGAACATCGCCGGCGACGAGCGGGCTCAGCTCGACCTGTACGCCAAACCCGACTTCAGCCGTGCCCGGCTGCTGACCGTCGCGGACGGCAAGAAGATGGAGGTGCTCCGGCGGACCGGGGTCGGTGCCGCGGCATCTGTGGGCCGGGAGAACACCCAGGACTCCGCGCTCGGGGCGGGCGTGCTCATCAGCTCCGACAAGACGGGCCTCCACCAGCTGGGCGGGTCGGGCACGGGGCCGTACGCCGCCGAAGGTGAGGCGCTGCCCACCTCGGCGGACCAGTTGACCTCCATCAACACCAAGCCCAAGACGGGGCGGGTGTTCCTGTTCGCCGTCCCCACCTCCTGGCTGAGCGTCGCCGACGTACGGCGGGGTATCAAGGACACCCGGCTCGGCCGCTTCGTCGGGGGGACCTTCGGCCATGTGCGGCCCGGGCCGAAGGCCGTGAGCTCCCAGGCGTACGCCCTGGCCTGGGTCAGGGACGACGTCGCCAGGGAACTCGGGCTGATCGACGACACGAACTTCCCCGCCCGGGTGGCAACCGCGTGGGACGCAGTCACCGCCGCGAGCAAGGCGTGGGTCGACGCCGACAAGGCGTACTGGAAGAAACGGCGCCCGGCGATCGGCCTCAAGGAGGAGCGGAACGCCGCGCACCTCGCCCTCGCGGACGCGCTGGCATCCGCCGAAGGGGACCGCCGGCGTCTGGAGGCAGCCGTCCGGGCCGCCCGAGCGCCCCGCGACGCCCTGGCCGCGGCGACAGCCCGCCGGGACGAGGTGCGCGAGCAGGTCGGAGCGGCACGGACCGACCTCGCGGCGGCTGTGGAGTCCGCCGGTGAGGTCGCTCACGACGGCTGGGCGGAGCTGCTGCGTGAGCAGATCGCCGAGGCCCGCAGGTCGCTTGCCACGGCCGAGGAACTCCTGCGGTCCGTCGAAGCCAGGGCCGCCGTCCTGCGGGGGCCCGCGGAGGAGGCGGACCGCGAGGTGACCAGGGCGGAGGAGGCGGTGGCCGCAGCGGCACGCCGGGTCGCGGCAGCCACCGGCCGACGCGATGCCGCCGTCAGCGCCTTCGACAACCGGCGCGCTCTGCTCGACGCGTTGAGGACGACGGCGGAGACCGCGGCAGCCGAGTACCACCGGGTGCGTGCGGCGACCGACCAGCTCACCCGCTGGCACCAGGAGGCGGCGACCGCCGAGGGCCTGGCCCGTCTCGCGGGACGGCCGGAGCCCCCAGCCGTGAGCTACCGGAAGCCTGCCGCGGCTCCTCCGCCGACCGGGCTGCGGGCCGCACCCCGGCCGGCGGTGTACACCAGGACCGGCACCGGTGACGGCGCCCGGCTGATCTCGCCCGACCACGTCACGTACGCGTTGCACGACGTGCCCCAGGACGGGGACGCCTTCCTCCACGCGCTCGTGGACGGGCTGAGCAGGAGCGCGCCGCATCTGCTCACCGACCTGGGGGTGGACATCACGGACCGGCGGGCAGCGGTGGACACGACGCGGCGGGCGCTCGCCGCCCGGCTCACGGACCCGTCGGACGCGGACCTGCTCGACTCCGTCGCCCCGGACGAGACCGACACGTTCAGCGACGCCGAAGCAACCGGGGCGGGGCTGCGCGGGTCCGGACCGCTGGGCGAAGGCACCCCCGGCGGACGCGAGTTCGACGGCCTGGGCGGCCTGATGCCGCACTCCGTGACCCCGGGCCCCGAGGCCCGGGCCGCGCTGGCCGTCGCCCAGCTGATGCGCCCGGGGAACGCGCAGGGCGAGGCGGGCTGGGACCACGGTGCCGCGGACCTGCTGCCGGTGCTGGCCGCCCGGACGTTCGGGGTCGACATCACGGTCGTGGACGACCAGGGGCGCTTCCAGGACTTCCGTCCGCTCCCGCCGGACCCCACAGGGCACCTGACACACTCGCTGGACGTACCGCCCCGTCGCCCGGGACCGCGTGTGGTGCTCAGCCTGACCGGCCGCCACTACCGGCTCGCGGTACCCGAGGCGACAGTGGTTCGGGGGACGGACACGTGGGGCGGGACTGAGACGAAGACGCCCCCGGACGGGCCGGTCGGCACGACGGATCCGACCGCCGATGCGGCCGGACCCGCGGCCGGGCCGGTAGAACCGGCCAGGGAGGTGGCGGCACCGGCCGACGGCTGGGTAGAGCCGCCGCGTGCGGTGACCGAACCGACCGACACCACGGCCGAACCGAGCGGCGGCGGTACGGTCGGGCCGACCGAGGAGACGGACGAGACGGCCGAACCGGCCGGTGAGGTCGCCGCGCCGGCCGGGGCCGCCCCGAAGCCGGCCGGCGAGGTGGCCGAACCGACGGGTGGGGCGGTCGGGTCCGGTTTCGGTGGGCCGACCATGGGGCCCCGGACCGACGGGCCGGTACGCGGCCCCGGAACCGGTGAGCCGGATCCGGAGACGGAGACGGACACGGACACGGAACGGGCCTCTCCCCTTCTGCCGTCCCCGCCCGCTCCGCGTCCGTCCGACGCGGCACGAGGCCGGCCGGTGCAGGTTCCGGGCACCGGGGAGTGCCTCCTCTTCTCGTTCATGGCGAGCGACCCCGCGTACATACGCAGCCGGCTGCCCGGCCTCGCGCGGTCCCACCCCGACGCGTACGCCTGGCTCGGCGACCCGGGCACCGTACGCGCGGACCTGAGCGGCCGCGCGGTGGTCAGGTCCACGACCACGCACTACCCCGGCGGCCCGGAGACCGCCGTCGCCACCGCCATGCGCGAAGCCGTCGCCACCTACCTGACGGCGAGCGAGGGCCGCCTGCCCCACTCCGTCGTCGGGCAGCTGCGCCTGTCGACGGTGACGGAGTTCGGGGACCGGATCGCGCGACTGCACCGGGCCGGGCTCGTCTCACTGCTCGCGCACCACGGCGTGGACGCCGAGACGCTGGTCGACCGGTCAGTGGCAGGTCTGCGAGGGGAACTGGCGGCCGTGTACCCGACGAGTACGGCCCCCTTGGACACCGCGGAGAGACACGCGGTCCTGGACGCCGTGTCCCACTGGGAGGACCGCTACCTCGACGACGTCGGCGAAGTCTTCCTGCCCCTGCTCGCCCACGCCTTCGAAGCCAGGGTTGAGGTGGCGTACGACGGCCGCCTGGCCGACACCCGCAGCGTGCGCCCCAGCGGCGCCTCCCAAGTGATCGAGATCCACTACAACGGCAGGGACCACTACGACGCCAGCAGCGCGGACCCGGCCGTCCCCGCGTACGGCGACGGCGAAACCGCCGGCACCTCCATCCCGTCCGGGGCCCCGGTTCCCCCGCCTGTGACACCGGTGGAGGGGATGGTCACGCTCTCGGAACTCGACGCCGTCGGAGTGACACTCTCCCTGACGCAAGCCACGCACGCGGCCCTGCTCGGTGACAAACTCCCCGTCGGGGAAGTCGTCCTGACCCCCGAGCAACACCGCCTCCTGCAGGCACATCGGCGCACCCCCCACACACGCACGGGGCAGTCCCCGGACTGACCGGAAGCACCGGCACGTTGCGTGGCACCTCAAGCCGCACGCCATAGCGTCGCACCTGTTCAGCGGGTCGCTCGAACCGTACTCTCCAGGGCCGTGTCCCGGGAGGAGCGGCGGCCGAGGGGCGGGGGCGGAACGATGAGGTCCAGCCCGTACCGTCCACTGCGTCTGCGCGCCGAGAGGGCGTTACGTGTGGCTTTCACAGGGAGCCGGCCCACGAGCTCGGGCCGGCGTTCCGATGAGGTGTAGGGGGATGAGGGAAGAACACGCATCCGACCGTCGGGAGGCGTACCCCTCTCGAGGGGCCCGTCCGGCCCGGGGCTGCCGGCCGGCGAGCCGAAAGCGTGCGCAGGCCGCCCTGCGGGCCGGCTGCGTGTCCTTTGCGAGAGGGGCACGTTGTACCGCTCATGAACGTATGGCGAACCCTCACCGCGACAGCGGCCGGAACCTTCCTCCTTGCCTCGGCCCCTGCCGCTCAAGCCGACGATCTGGCGCCGGTGCTGACGGGCACCGCTCTGACGGCCGCAGATGCCGGCACACGGACCGGTACAGCCGTCGACGGAGTGGCACAGCAGACCGGCCTCGCACGGACGGCATCCGCCGCCATGGAGGTGGTGGAGGCCGGGGCGGACGGAGTCAGCGCGCGGGATCACTCTGTCAGCAGCTGACGGTTGGCGCCGTCAGGATCGGCGGCGGCAGGCATCCCGACCGTTCTCGCCTCTTCGTGGCACGCGTGGCATCGGCCCGTCGGGCGCGCTCGCCGGTGCGTGGACCGGTCAGGCCCTGGCCCGTGCCGGCCGCGGGGCAGGCAGGAAGCCGGTCCCGTGGAAGTAGGTCAGGTAGCGGAACAGGACATCGTCCGTCAGCGGTGGCAGATGGACTCCCAGGGCCCCTGCCGCCTCGGCTGTCCGGCTGGAGTCGAAGCGCGGGTGCTCCGGCCCCTCGCGCCGGGGCCGTCCCTCGCCGCCGAGGAACAGCTGGGCCGCGTTGTCGTGCCGGGCCGCGATGCGCGCCTGCCAGTCCGGTACGGGGACGGTGCGTACCTGGTGGCCCAGGCGGGCCGCCACGTCGAAGACGCGGTCCAGGCCGGGTGCCTCCGGGTTGGTGAGGTGAAAGGTCTCCGTACCCGTGCAAGGGGACGCCGACAGTCGCACCACCGCAGCGCTGACGTAGTCCACGGGCACCCAGTCGGTCGTGCCGTTCGGCAGGTCCGGGATCGCCTCGGCCTGCAGACACCCCTTGATGAGCTGCCACAGCAGGTCACGGTCCTGGCAGGCGCCGGTGGTCGTGTCACCGCTGATGCGGCCGGGGCGGTAGACGGTGACCGGAAGGCCGCGCCCGCGGGCCTGCAGGACGAGCTGCTCGGCGGCCCACTTGCTCTGCGCATATCCGTCGGGCAAGGCGGACACCGGGCCCGTCGGGGTCATCTCCGTGACGGGGACGGGATCGGGACACGGGGCGTAGACGCTGGTGGTCGAGACGTGGTGCATCCCGGGTGAGGCCGAGTCGGCGAGCAGCCGCAGCAGCTCCTCGGTACCGGCTACGTTCGGGGCGCGCAACTCACCGTATCCGGCGGCGAAGTTGACGCGTGCGCCGTTGTGGACGACGGGGCCGAGGCGGCGGACGAGGGCGGTGCGGTCCTCGGGGGACAGGCCGAGACCCGGTGCGGCCAGGTCGCCGGGGACGGGGCGGATCAGGCCCGCGTACCGCGGGTTCCACAGGCGGTAGCGCTCCAGGTTGGCGCGCAGCCGGTGCGCGGCGTGGTGCTCGTCCTTCGCCCGTACGAGGCAGTCGACCGGGCCGCCGGTGGTCTCGATGAGATCGCGCAGGAGGAAGGCGCCGAGGAAGCCGGACGCGCCGGTCAGCAGGGGCCGGGCGGACGGGCGGAAGCGCCTGCCGGAGGGGGCGGGTGCGGGGGCGTCGCCGGTCCGGCCGGTGATGTCGGCCGAGAGCCGGACCTCGGCAGCGAGGTCCGAGTCGGCAGGTTCCCCCCGGTGCTCGCCCCCGGCCTCGCTTTCCAGGAGGCGGGCGACGGCTTCGACGGTGGGTGCCGCGAACAGGGCGCGCAGAGACAGGCGCCGGCCGCACCGCTCCTCGATCCGCCGGGCGAGGGTGACGGCTAGGAGCGAGTGGCCGCCCAGGGCGAAGAAGTCGTCCGTGACGCCTACTTCCGGAACGCCGAGGGTCTCCGCGAAGGCCTCGCACACGGCGCGTTCGCGGGCGCCTGCCGGGGCGCGGCCACCGGCCGGTACGGCCCGGTCGGGTGCGGGCAGGGCACGGCGGTCGGTCTTGCCGTTCGGGGTGACGGGCAGCGCCTCGAGCCGTACGTGTGCGGCGGGGATCATGTGGTCGGGCAGGGTGGCGCCGAGGTGCGCGCGTACCTCCGCGTCGTCCGGGCCGGCCGCGCCGTCCGCCGGCACGGTGTAGGCGACCAGCCGTCGGTCCCCGGGCCGGTCCTCACGGACGACGGCGCAGGCTGCGGCGACGCCGGGCAGGGCGGTCAGGGCGGCTTCGATCTCGCCGAGTTCGATGCGGAAGCCGCGTAGTTTGACCTGGTCGTCGACGCGGGAGACGTAGACGAGCTCCCCGTCGGCCGTCCACCGCACCAGGTCACCGGTGCGGTACATGCGGACTCCCGCCCGGTCGGAAGGGTCGGCCACGAAGCGCGAGGCGGTGAGGGCGGGACGGCCGTGGTATCCGCGGGCCACTCCCCCACCGGCGACATACAGTTCACCGATCACGCCGGGCGGCACCGGTGCGAGCCGGTCGTCCAGGACGTGGACGCGGGTACCGGTGACGGGGACGCCGATGGGCACGGAGCGGTCCGGGGCGGACGGTCCGTCCGCGTGCTGGAAGGCGCTCATGGTCGCGCAGACGGTGGTCTCCGTCGGGCCGTAGGCGTTGACGAGGAACCGGTCCCGTGCCCAGTGGTGCACCAGGGCGGGAGGGCACGCCTCGCCTGCGAGGACCAGCGTGGTCCCGGCGGGCAGGGAGCCCGGCGGCATGACCGCGAGGGCGGCGGGCGGCAGGGTGAGGTGGGTGACACCCCGCTCGCGGACCAGCTCGGCGAGGGTGGGCCCGGGCAGCAGGGCGTCACGTTCGGCGATCTCCAGACAGGCCCCGCTGAGCAGGCCCATGCACAGTTCCCAGAACGCCGCGTCGAAGCTGACGGACGCCATGTGCAGGATGCGGCTCCCCGGAGCGACGCGCAGCCGCTCGCTCTGGGTCCTGGCCATGGCGCCGACACCCCGGTGGGTGACCACGACCCCTTTGGGCCGGCCGGTGGAGCCGGACGTGTAGATCACGTACGCCGGGTGCTCGGGTAGGAGGGTCCGCGCCGGACCTGTGGGGGTGGCAGGGTGCGCGAACGCCGATGTGCCGCCCTCGTCGGCGAGGTAGTCGGTGTCCACGCACGGCACGTCGCACTCCGGGAGCCGGCGGCGGACCGTGGGGGTGGTCAGGAGCAGGCGGGGCCGGGAGTCCTCGAGCATGTAGGACAGGCGCCGCGCGGGATAGTCGGGGTCGAGCGGCACGTACGCCGCCCCGGCCTTGAGGACGCCGAGGAGCGCGACGACCAGGTCGTTGGTGCGGGGCAGGGCGACGGCCACCCGGTCCTCGGGGCCGATGCCCCGGGCGGCGAGGTGACGGGCGAGGGCGTCGGCGCGGGCGTTGAGCTCGCCGTAGGTGAGGGTGGTGCCGGCATCCCGGACGGCCGGGGCGTGCGGGGCGCGCCGGGCCCACTGCTCGAAGAGCGCGGGGACGGGCGACCCGGGCACCTCGTCGGCGGGGCCGCTCCCCCAGGCGGCGAGGCGGGAGCGCTCGGCAGCGGTGAGGACGTCGTACGCGCTCAGCCGGCGTTCCGGGTCGGTGGTGACGGCGTCGAGCAGCAGGACGAGCCGGTCGGCGAGGCCGCGGACCGTGGCCGTGTCGAAGAGTTCCGTCGCGTAGTCGACGGCCCCCCGCATGCCACGGGGTGCGCCGCTCTCGTCGTACGTCTCGGTGAAGGTGAAGGACAGGTCGAACTTGCTCACGCCGGGGTCGACCGGTATGCCGCCCGTGGTGAGGCCGGGGAGGTCGAGCGGGGCCGCGGGGGTGTGGTTCTGGAGGATGAGCATGGTCTGGAAGAGGGGGTGGTGGTTGCGCGAACGCCTCGGGTTGAGCAGCTCCACCAGGCGCTCGAAGGGAATGTCCTGATGCGCGTACGCGGAGAGGTCGAACTCCTTCACCCGTCCGAGAAGTTCGAGGAAGGTGGGGTCGCCCGTCAGGTCCGTGCGCAGCACGAGTGTGTTGACGAAGAAGCCGACGAGGTCGGCGGCGGCCTCGTCGCTGCGTCCGGCGACGGCCGTACCCAGCGGGATGTCGTCGCCCGCGCCGTGCCGGGAGAGCGCCGCGGAGAGTGCGGCCTGGAGCACCATGAAGACGCTGCACCCGGCGGCGCGGGCGAGGTCCGCGATCCGGCGGACGGTGGCGGGGTCGAGGGAGAAGTCGTGGGTGGCGCCGGTGTGCCGGGGTGTGGCGGGACGTGGCCGGTCCCGGGGCAGGTCGGTCACCTCCGGCAGCCCTTCCAACGCATCTTTCCAGAAAGCAAGTTGGGCAGCCACCAGACTGCGGGGATCGTGTTCGTCACCCAGCAGCCGACGCTGCCAGAGAGTGAAGTCGGCGTATTCGACGGGGAGGTCGGTCCAGGCCGGGGCCTCGTCGCGGACGCGGGCGCGGTAGGCGGCGCCGAGGTCGCGGGTGAGGGGCGCGAGGGAGGAGCCGTCGGCGGCGATGTGGTGGATCACGAGGACGAGGACGTGGGTGTCGTCGGCCGGGCCCAGCAGCGTCGCCCGGAGAGGCAGGCGGTGCTCGATGTCGATCGGTGTGGTCGCGGCGGCTGCGATCCGGCCGGGGAGCTCTGCCTCCCGGACGGGTTCGAAGGTGAACGGGAGACGGATGTCGCCGGGGTCGGTGATGTGCTGGTGCGGGCGGCCGTCGCGCTCCGGGAAGACGGTGCGCAGGGCGGCGTGCCGGCTGACGACGTCGCGCAGGGCATGGCGCAGGGCCTCGGCGTCGAGCGGCCCGTCGATGCGGAGAGCGAAGGGGATGTTGTAGGTGGCGGAGGGGCCTTCGAGGCGATGGAGGAACCACAGACGCTGCTGGGCGTAGGAGAGCGGGAGCACGCCGGGCCGTTCCTGCGGCACGAGGGCGGGGCGGGCGGGGCGGGCGGGGCGGGCCGCCTCTTTCAGGGCGGTGGCGAGCGTGGCGACGGTGGGGTGCTCGAAGAGGGTGCGGATCTCCGTCTCCGTGTGGAGGGCGGTGCGGATGCGGCCCACGAGCCGGGTCGCTAGCAGGGAGTGGCCGCCCAGCGCGAAGAAGCTGTCGTCCACGCCGACGCGGGCCACGCCCAGTACGTCGGCGAACAGGCCGACGAGGATCTCCTCATGGGCGTTGCGCGGCGGCCTGCCCGCCACCACGGGCAGGGCGGCGGGCGCGGGCAGGGCCGCCCGGTCGAGCTTGCCGTTGGGAGTCAGCGGCAGGGCGTCGAGTGGCTGGACGACGGCCGGCACCATGTAGGCGGGCAGCCGTCGGCCTACGTGCGCGGCGAGCCGTTCCGGGTCAGGGGTGTGCCCGGGGGCCGCAACGACGTAGGCGGTCAGGGTGCGGTCACCGGGCAGGTCCTCGCGGACGAGGACGCAGGCCGCGCGCACGGACGCGTCGGCGCGCAGGACCCCCTCGATCTCGGCGGGCTCGATGCGGTGGCCGCGGAGTTTGATCTGCTGGTCGGCCCGGGCGACGTGGTGCAGGGTGCCGTCGGCGCCCCGGCGCACGAGGTCGCCGGTGCGGTACATCCGCTCCCCCGCCCCGGTGAACGGGTCGGCGACGAACCGGGTGGCGGTCAGGGCGGAGCGGCCCAGGTAGCCGCGCGCGACGCCCGGGCCGGCGACGTACAGTTCGCCCTCGGCGCCGGGCGGTACGGGGCGCAGGGCCGCGTCCAGCACGTAGCCGCGCATGCCGTCGAGGGGCGTTCCGATCGGCGGCACACCGGCGGGGGCGTCGTCGGGGCGGACGTGGTGGCGTGTCGCGAAGGTGGTGGTCTCGGTGGGCCCGTACACGTTGAGGAAGGTGGTACCGGGGTGCGAGGCGGCGAGGCTCTGCAGCACGCCGGGCGCCGCGGTCTCGCCTCCGGAGGCGACCAGCCGCAGCAGGCCGAGGGCCCCGGGGTCGGTCTCGGCGATGACGTTGAACAGGGCTGTCGTCAGGAACGCCGCGGTCACGCCCTCCCGGGCGACGAGGTCCCGGAGCACGGCGGGCTGGAGGGCGCCCTCGGGTGCCACGACGACGCGGCCACCGGTCAGCAGGGGCGCCCACATCTCGAAGGTGGAGGCGTCGAAGACGTACGCCGAGTGCATCAGGACCGCGTCGGCCGCGCCGTCGCCCCACGTCCGGTCAAGCGCGAGTGCGGTGATGTCGGCGTGCGTGACGCCTACGCCCTTGGGCAGGCCGGTGGAGCCGGAGGTGAACATCACGTACGCGAGCCGGTTGCCGCCCGTGAGGGCGGGGAGGGCCCCCGGGACGGCCGGAGCGCCGTGCCGCACCCGGCCGGCGGCGTCGACGGTCACCACACGGACATCGGGGCCGAGCCGGAGCACCCAGGGGTGCGTGCGGGTGGTCTCGTCGACGATCAGTGCGCGCAGGGATGCCACCTCCGCCACGCGGCTGAGCCGTTCGGCGGGCCAGCGCGGGTCGAGCGGTACGTAGGCGGCGCCCGCGCGCAGGGCTCCCAGCGAGGCGGTGACCACGGCCGTCGAACGGCCCATGAGGACGCCGACGCCGTCCTCCGCGCCTGTTCCGTGCCCCGTCAGAGCGCCGGCCAGCTCGGCCGACAGGCGGTGGAGCCGCGTGTAGGTCAGTCGCCCGCCCGCTCCCGAGACGGCGACGGCGTCCGGGCTCAGGGCGGCACGCCGCGCGACGGCGTCCGGGACGCTCTCCTCCTGGGAGCCGCCTGCGAGCTCCGCACCGCGGCCTCGGGAGACGAGCGCCTCCCGTTCGCCGTCCAGGAGGACGGGAGCGGCGTCGACGCGGCCGTCGAGCCCTGCCGCCATCGCGGTCAGCAGGCGTCGCATGCGGGCGACGACGCGGGCCACCTCGTCGCGGTCGAGGACGGCGGCCCGGTAACCGAAGGTGATCCGCAGTGCGTCGCCCGGGGCGATGGTCAGCGTGAGCGGGTAGTGGGCCGCGTCGGTGCCGCTGATTCCGGTCACGGCGAGGCCGCCGGGCAGTCCCTGCTCGGCGGTGCGCAGGGCCTCGGCGTCCATCGGGTAGTTCTCGAACACCGCCAGAGTATCGAAGAGTTCGTCCAGGTCCGTGACCCCTCGTATCTCGGTCAGCCCCACGTGCTGGCTGCCGAGGAGACGGCCCTGTTCCTCCTGGAGGCGGGTCAGGAGCGCTGCGAGGGTCTCGCCCGGAACCGGGCGGAGCCGTACCGGCACGGTGTTGATGAAGAGGCCGACCATCGACTCGATGCCGGGGATCTCCGGCGGCCGGCCGGAGACGGTGGTCCCGAACACGACGTCGGGGCGCCCGGTGAGGTGCGCGAGCAGCAGCCCCCAGGCGCCCTGGACCAGGGTGTTGAGGGTGAGCCGGTGGGCGCGGGCGGTTTCTCGCAGGCGGTGAGTGGTGGTCGCGTCCAGGTCGAGGACGAGGGTCTCGGGCAGGCACGCCGAGGCCGGCACGTCCGTCCCGGCACGCCCGGCGAGCAGGGTCGGAGCCTCGATTCCGGCCAGGGCGGTGCGCCAGGTGTCCAGGGCGGCGGCACGGTCCTGCTGGGCCAGCCAGGCGAGGTAGGTGCGGTAGGGGGCGACGCGTGGCAGGGTGATGTCGTCGCCCCGGTGGGCGTACAGCTCGAAGAGTTCGCGTACGAGCAGCGGCATCGACCATCCGTCGAGCAGGATGTGATGGCTCGTCATGACGAGCCGGTGGCGTCCGGCCGCGGTGCGCACCAGGGTGAACCGGATCAGCGGCGGAGTGGTGAGGTCGAAGCGGCGGGTGCGGTCGGCGGCGAGGAACGCGGTGAGACGTTCCTGTGCCGTGCGCGTGCCGTCGGCGGCACTCAGGTCCAGTTCCTCCAGGGGCACCGGGACTTCGGCGGCGACCGCCTGCACGGGCTCGTCCAGGTCCTCGTGGAGGAAGCCGACCCGCAGGTTGGCGTGCCGCCGCAGCAGGCCGTCGACGGCGGCGCGCAGGGCGGGGACGTCGACGGGGCCTTCGAGGTCGAAGACGAACTGCGCGGTGTAGACGTCCACGGCCTGGGAGTCGTACAGCGCGTGGAAGAGCATGCCTGCCTGCAACGGCGTCAGCGGTAGTACGTCTTCCAGTCGGAACCCGGTCACTTGCGTCCACCCCACTTGTTCTGCAGTCGGTCGATCTGGGCCTGGTCGAGCGAGACCAGGGGAAGGTCGGAGGGCGTCCAGCCGCCCGCGTCGGGCCGTTCGGCGTGTTCCGCGACGGCGCGCAGCGCGCGGAGGAAGGCGCCGGAGAGTGCTTCCACGCCCTCCTCCTTGAGGAGATCGCTGGGCCAGGTCCAGCGGGTCACCAGGCGCGGGCCGTCCGGCAGGTCCTCGGTGTGGGCGTTGATGTCGAGGACGTGGTGGACGGGCATGTCGGGGTCCTGGGCGCGCGGGCCGCCGCCGTCGAGCAGGACCTCCCAGTCGGCGCCTTCGCCTCCGTCCGCACCGGTGTGCGCGGCGGTGTACCGGCCGAGGTAGTTGAAGCCGATCTGGGGGCTGTGCGCGGTGGCCAGCCGCGGGCCGGTGGCCGGGTTGAGGCGGCGCAGCATCCCGTAGCCGATGCCGTGGTCGGGTACGGTGCGCAGCTGTTCCTTGACGCGTTTGAGGGCGCGTTCGACCAGATCGGCGTCGAAGCGTCCGGGATCGCGGGCGTCGACGGGTCCGGGGTCGAGCCGGACCGGGTAGAGGCTGGTGAACCATCCGACGGTCCGGGAGAGGTCGAGGTGGTCGGCGAGGTGCTCGCGGCCGTGTCCTTCCAGGTCGAGGAGGACGGCGGTGCCGGCCGTCCGGGACCCGCCGGGTGCGGCGGCCCGTTCCGCGCGCCAGGAGCCGACGGCAAGGGCGAGCCCCGTGAGCAGGACGTCGTCCACCCCGGCGTGGAAGGCTGCGGGGGCGGTGGTGAGCAGGGCTTTCGTCCAACTGGCGGGCAGGTGGGTGACCAGGGTGCGCGTCCGGTCGGCGGTGTCCCGATCGGGGTCGAGCGGCCGGTAGCCCAGTTGCGGGTCAGGGGTGCTCACCACCTGCTGCCACAAGCCGAGTTCGGCCTCGCGTGCGGTGTCCAGCGCCTGGGTGGCGAGGAGTTGCGCCCATTGCCGGTAGGACGTGGTGACGGGGGGCAGCGCCGCTGCCCCTGCTCCGCCTGTGACGGACTCCCATGCGACGGCGACGTCGGCGGCGAGGATGCGCCAGGAGACCGCGTCGACGGCCAGGTGGTGCACGACGAGCAGCAGCCGCCCAGGGCTGCGGGGCCCGGCGTCGCACCAGACGGCCTCGACGACTTCTCCCTGTCCGGGCCGCAGCCGTCTGCGGGCCTGTTCGCCGGCCTCGGTGACGGCGGCGCGGACGGCGGCGGCGTCGAGACCTTCGACGTCGATCCGGGTGAAACGGCGCCGGACCGGCACCGAGCCGCGGGGCAGGGCTTCGAGGAGGGGTGCGCCGCCGGCCGGCCGGGTGACGCGCAGGCGGAGCATGTCGTGGTGGTCGACGATGAGTTGGAGCATGTCGACGAGGTCGTCCTCCGCGGCGCCCGCCGGTGTGCGCAGCACCCCGGACTGGTTGTACCCGTCCGTGGCGCCGGGGAGCTCCAGGAACCAGGCGGCGATGGGCGTCGCCGGCATCTCGCCGGTGGCAGGCGCGGCCGGTGCGGCGGTCCTCCGGTCCAGGGAGGTGGCGGCGGCCGCGATGCCCCCTGGGGTGCGGTGGACGAAGACATCGCGTGGGGTGACCGCGAGGCCGGCCTCGCGGACGCGGCTGACGAGCTGGATGGAGAGGATGCTGTCCCCTCCGAGCGCGAAGAAGTCGTCGTCGGTACGGACGGCGGGAGTGCGCAGGACGGAGGCGAAGACGTCGCACAGGATCCCCTCCTGCGGCGTACGCGGCTGTCCGCCCGGCCGGGTGGCGGCGGGGCGCTCCGGGGCGGGCAGGGCGCGCCTGTCGGTCTTGCCGTTGGGCAGCAGGGGCAGCGCGTCGAGGGGGACGAAGACGGCCGGCACCATGTACGGCGGCAGGGCCGGCGCCAGCAGGGCCCGCAGCTCGCCGCCGGAGAGCGGTGCGTCGGAGACGGTGTACGCGACCAGACGCCGCTCCCCGGAGCGGTCCTCCCGGACGAGGACGCAGGCCGCGGTGATCCCGTCGAGCGCGGTGAGAGCGGCCTCGATCTCACCGGGTTCGATGCGGAAGCCGTTGAGTTTGACCTGGTCGTCGGCCCGGGAGACGTAGGTGAGCAGGCCGTCGCTGTCCCGTCGGACGAGGTCGCCCGTGCGGTACATGCGGCTGCCCCCGGGCCCGTACGGATCGGCGACGAAGCGGGAGGCGGTCAGGCCCGGGCGTCCGAGGTAGCCGCGGGCGAGGCCGTCGCCCGCGACGTAGAGCTCGCCGGTGACGCCGGGGGGCACCGGCTGGAGCGCGGGATCCAGGACGTAGGCGCGGGTGTTGTCGACGGGGCGGCCGAGCGGGACGGTCCCCTCCCCCGCCGGGTCGCCGGGTCGCCCGCCGCGGTAGCGGTGGGCGGTGGCGTCGATGGTCGTCTCGGTGGGTCCGTAGAGGTTGTGCACGTCGACGGACCACGCCGAGCGGACGCGCTCCGCGAGGCTCCGGGGCAGGGGTTCGCCGCCGCACAGGACGGCCCGCAGGGCCGTGGGCGCCTCGCCGGTGGTCTCGGTGAGCACGAGCGAGAGGTGCGAGGGCACGAACTGGGCGAGGGTCGTGCCCGCTTCACGCATACGGGTCAGCAGTGCGACCGGGTCGTGGTTGACGGCGGGCGGCACGGGGCAGGTGGCGCCACCGTGCAGGAGGGGCAGCCAGGTCTCCCAGACGGAGGCGTCGAAACTCGGGGACGTGCGGGCCAGGACCCGGTCCCCGGCGGTGAGACCGAGATGGTCCGCCATCCAGGCCATGTGGTTGGTCAGGGAGGCGTGGGTGACGAGGACGCCTTTGGGGCGGCCGGTGGAGCCCGAGGTGTAGATGACGTACGCCGTGTCGCGCGGGTCCGGCGCGGTGGCCGGCGGAGCCGCGCGCCCGGTGGACCAGGCGGCCCGGTCGTCGAGGGCGAGGCAGGGTACGGACGCGCCGTACCGTGCGGCCCGTGTGGCGCCGTGGACGAGGAGCAGCGCCGGCCGGGCGTCGTCGAGCATGGCGGCGATACGCGCCTGGGGGTACCCCAGGTCGACCGGGAGGTACGCGGCCCCGGCCTTGACGACGGCCAGCATCGCCACGACCTGGTCGGCGGTGCCTTCCAGGGCGAGGGCGACGAGGTCGCCGCGGCCGATGCCCCGGCCGTGCAGGTGGTGGGCCAGGTCGTCGGAGAGCGCGTCGAGTTCACCGAAGGTGAGGCGGTGCGCGCCGTCGAGCACGGCGGTCGCCGCGGGGGTCCGCGCGCACTGGGCGCGGAACGCCTCGGGCGCTGTGCGGGCGTTCACCCGCCGGGTCGGGGCGCAGGCGGCGTGGTGGAGGCTCCGCCGCTCGGCCGGGTCCAGGACGTCGGTGGTGCGGACCCGCCGGCCGGGGTCGGCGGCGAGGACGGCGAGCAGGCGGGTCAGCCGGGTGGCGAGAGCGTGGGCGGTGGTACGGGCGAAGAGTTCGGTGGAGAACTCCAGGCTGCCGTCGAGGCCGGCGGGACGGCCGGACGCGTCACGCGTCTCGGTGAAGGTGAAGGTCAGGTCGAACTTGCTGATGCCGGTGCGCACGGGCTGTTCCGTGACCGTGAGCCCGGCCAGGTCGACCTCGGCGTCCGCCTGGTTCTGCAGGACGAGCATGGTCTGGAACAGCGGGTGGTGGTTCTGGGCCCGCGCCGGGCTCAGGGAGTCCACGAGCCGCTCGAACGGTACGTCCTGGTGGGCGTAGGCCGCCAGGTCGAACTCCCGGACGCGGTCGAGCACCTGGGCGAAGGTGGGGTCACCGCTCAGGTCGGTGCGCAGGACGAGGGTGTTGACGAAGAAGCCCACCAGGTCGTCGAGGGCTTCGTCGGTGCGTCCGGCGACGGCGGTGCCGAGCGGGATGTCGTCCCCGGCGCCGTGCCGGGCCAGGAGCACCGCCAGGGCCGCCTGGAGCACCATGAAGAGGCTGCACCCCCGGGCACGGGCGAGTTCCGCCAGGGCCCGGTGGGTGTCCGCGCCGACGGGAAAGGCGAACGCGTCGCCGCGGTACGCCGTGACGGTGGGGCGTGGCCGGTCGTAGGGCAGATCGAGCAGGCCGGGGGCTCCGGTGAGCGCGGTGCGCCAGTACTCCAGCTGACGTGCGGCCCGGCTGTCCGGGTCGTCCGCGTCGCCGAGCAGCGCGCGCTGCCACAGGGTGTAGTCGGCGTACTGGACGGCGAGTTCCGTCCAGGAGGGCTCCACGCCTTCGACGCGCGCCCGGTAGGCCTGTCCCAGGTCGCGGGCGAGCGGGGCGAGGGACCAGCCGTCGCCCGCGATGTGGTGGACGAGCAGCACGAGGACGTGGTCCTCGGTGTCCAGCCGCATGAGCCGGGCGCGTACGGGGAGGTCCGTACGCACGTCGAAGGCGTGCGCCACCTCGGCGCGCAGGATCTCTTCGAGGTGGGCGGGGTGCACGTCGCGGGGCGTCAGGTCGAGGTCGGCGCCCGCGGCGTCGAGGACGGCCTGACGCGCGACGCCGTCGGTTTCGGGGAAGACGGTGCGCAGGCTCTCATGGCGTTCGACGACGTCCGCGAGGGCGCTTTCCAGGGCGTCCGCGTCGAGTGGGCCGCGCAGGCGCAGCACGAGCGGCACGTTGTACGTGGCGCTGGGGCCCTCGAAGCGGTTGAGGAACCACAGCCGCTGCTGGGCGTAGGACAGCGGCATCGGGTCAGGGCGGGCCGGGGCCCGCTCCAGGGGGCTCCGGGCCGCTTCCGCTCCGTTCAGCGCGGCGGCGAGCGCCGCCGGGGTGGGGTGTTCGAAGAGGGCCTTGACCGGGATCTCCACGCCGAGTGCGCGGCGCATGCGCGCGGCGAGGCGGGTGGCGAGCAGGGAGTGGCCGCCCAGTGCGAAGAAGTCGTCCTCCGCACCGACCGTGTCGCGGCCGAGCACGTCGGCGAAGAGTCCGCACAGGATCTCCTCGCGGGCACCGCGGGCGCTGCGCCCGGCCGGGGCGTGCTGCCCGGGCGCGGGCAGCGCGCGCCGGTCGACCTTGCCGTTGACGGTGAGGGGCAGCGCTCCGAGCAGGACGAAGGCGGAGGGCACCATGTAGGCGGGCAGGGACCGGCCGACGGCGCGGGCGAGGTCGGCGGTGTCGGGGCGCGCGCCGTCGGCGGGCACCACGTAGGCGACCAGCCGTCGGTCGCCGGGCGGATCCTCGCGGACGACGACGAAGGAGTCGGCGACGCCGTCGCAGCAGGCGAGCACCCCTTCGATCTCGCCGGGTTCGATGCGGTAGCCGCGCAGTTTCACCTGCGCGTCGGCGCGGCCGACGTAAGCGATCCGGCCGTCGCGGGTCCAGCGGACGAGGTCGCCGGTGCGGTACATGCGCCCGCCCGCGGGATCGAAGGGGTCGGCCACGAAGCGGGTGGCGGTAAGCCCCGGAAGGCCCGTGTAGCCGCGGGCCACGCCGTGTCCGGCGAGGTACAGCTCTCCGACGACCCCCGGCGGTACCGGGCTCAGTGAGCCGTCGAGGACGTGGGCGCGCATGCCGTCCAGGGGGCGGCCGATGGGCGGCGGACCGGGCGGCAGGCCGGCCGTCACGTCGTGGCGGGTGGCGAAGGTGGTGGTCTCCGTGGGTCCGTACACGTGCAGGACGCGCACGCCGGGCGCGGTGCCGGCGACCCGTTGCATCGTGTCCGGGGAAACGGGTTCCCCGCCGGCGCAGACCAGTCGCAGTCCGGCGAAGGCGCCCGGGTCGGTCTCGGCGATCACGTTGAACAGAGCGGTCGTCAGGAAGACGGCGGTCAGATGCTGTTCGTGGACGGCGTCGCCGAGGACGCCGGCCTCCAGGACGCCGTCGGGGGCCACGACGATCCGGCCGCCGCGCAGGAGCGGAACCCAGATCTCGAAGGTGGAGGCGTCGAAGACGTACGCGGAGTGCATCAGGACCGCGTCGGCTGCGCCGCCGTCCCAGGCGGAGTCGGCCGTGAGCGCCACCACGTCGGCGTGGGTGACGCCGACACCCTTGGGTGCGCCGGTCGAGCCGGAGGTGAACATGACGTAGGCGAGCGCGCCGGGGCCGGGCACGGCGGGTGGGTGGGCCAGTTGCTCGGGAGCGCCCCGCAGGATCCGGCCGAGCCGGTCCACGACCACGACCGGGAGCCGGCGGGCCGCCTCGGCGACCCAGACGGTGGCGAGGGCGTCCTCGTCGACGACCAGGACCTGTACGGCCGCCACCGCGGCGACCTGGTCGAGTCGTTCCCCGGGCCAGCTCGCGTTCAGCGGGACGTAGGCGGCGGCCGCGCGGACGGCGCCGAGCGAGACGGACACCACCGCGGGCGACCGGGTGAGCAGGACGCCGACTCCCGCCTCGACGCCGGCGCCCAGGCCCGCCAGGGCGCGTGCGATCTCGGCGGAGACGCTGTCCAGTTCGGCGTACGTGAGGGTGGCCTCGCCGTCGGTGACGGCCACGGCCGCGGGTGTGCGGCGCGCCTGGGCCGCGAAGAGCACGGGGAGGGTGGCGTCCCCGGTGCTCGCGGGCAGTGGGCGTCCGGTGCCCCGGTGTGCGAGGTGGGCCTGTTCCTCCGGGGTCATCAGGGCGTAGCCCGTCAGGGGCAGGCCGGGGTCGGCGGTCACCTGCTCCAGGAGACGGACCAGGCGGGTGGCGAGGGTTTCGACGGTGGTCCGGTCGAAGAGGGCGGTGGCGTACTCGATCCCGGCGGTGAGGCCGCGTCCGGCCCGCTCCTCGGTGGGTGCGGCCGGTTCTTCGGTGAGCCCGGCCCGCTCCTCGGTGAAGGCGAAGGTGAGGTCGAACTTGCTCAGGCCGTTGTGCACGAGCCGGTCCTGGACCGTGAGTCCCGGCAGCTCCGCGTGGACCGCGTCCTGGTTCTGCAGGACCAGCATGGTCTGGAACAGCGGGTGGTGGTTGCGCGCCCTGACGGGGTTGGTGCTCTCGACGAGACGCTCGAAGGGAACGTCCTGATGGGCGTACGCGGCCAGGTCGAACTCCCGTACTCGTACGAGGAGTTCCTTGAAGGTCGGGTTGCCGGACAGGTCCGTGCGCAGGACCAGCGTGTTGACGAAGAAGCCGACCATGTCCTCCAGCGCCTCGTCCGGGCGGCCGGCGACGGGCGAGCCGAGCGGGATGTCGTCACCCGCGCCGTGCCGGTGCAACAGGGTGGCCACCGCTGCCTGGAGCACCATGAACAGGCTGCTGCCGGACTCCGCGGCGAGGCGCAGAAGGCGGGTGTGCAGGCGGGAGGGGACCTCGAAGGTGTGAACGGCTCCCCTCGGGTCGGCCGTGACCGGGCGGGGCCGGTCCAGCGGCAGGTCGATCAGACCCGGCATGCCTGCCAGGGCGGTGTGCCAGTGGTCGAGTTGCCGGCGCAGGACGCTGTGCGGCTCGGTGCCGTCCCCCAGGACCGCGTGCTGCCAGAGGGTGTAGTCGGCGTACTGGAGAAGGGTTCCGGCCGGCTGCTCGGCCTTCCGGCCCGCCAGCCGGGCCCGGTAGGCGTCACCGAGGTGGCGGGCGAGCGGGGCGAGCGACCAGCCGTCGGCCGCGATGTGGTGCAGGACGAGCACCAGGACGTGGTGACCGGGTGCGGCGCGCAGGAGCAGGGCGCGCAGCGGCGGATCGGCGACGACGTCGAACGGCTCGCGTACGGCGGCCAGGACGGCGTCCTCGAGTGCGGCGGGTGCCGAGGGCACCAGGGGTAGGGAGGGTGCGGCGGAGTCGGCCGGAATCACCACCTGGTGCGGGACGCCGTTCCGTTCGGGAAAGACGGTGCGCAGCGCCTCGTGGCGCTGCACGACGTCGCGCACCGCCGCGCGCAGGGCGTCCGTGTCGAGGTCGCCGTCGAGTTCGAGGACGAGCGGGATGTTGTAGGTGGAGCTGGGACCTTCGAGCCGGTTCAGGAACCACAGGCGCTGTTGCGCGGGGGACAGCGGCAGCGGGTCCGGCCGTTGCGCGACGGGCACCACCGGTGGGCGGGTCGGGCCCGGTGTGCCGAGGGCACGGGCCAGGCCGGCGACGGTCGGGTTCTCGAAGAGGGTGCGTACGGCGATCTCGGCGCCCAGGACGGCACGGACGCGGCTGACGACGCGCATGGCCAGGAGCGAGTGCCCCCCGAGAGCGAAGAAACTGTCGTGCGGTCCGACGCGGGACCGTCCCAGGACGTCGGCGAAGATGCCGGCGAGCAGGTCCTCCCGCGGGGTGCCGCCGCCCGGCCCGCCGGACGTGACGCCCCCGGCCGCGGGTTCGGGCAGGGCGCGCCGGTCCACCTTGCCGTTGGGCAGGAGCGGGAGGCTGTCCAGGACGACGACGGCGCCGGGCACCATGTAGTGCGGCAGGGTCTCGGCGAGGCCGTCGCGCAGGGCGCCGGGGCGCGGTGCGGGGTCCGCCGTCACGGCGTAGGCGGCGAGTACGCGCCGGCCGTGCGGGTCCTCGCGGATCACGGCGCAGGCGGCGGTGACTCCGGGTATCGCGAGGAGCGCGGCCTCGACCTCTCCCAGCTCGATGCGGAAGCCGCGCAGTTTGACCTGGTCGTCGGCACGGGCGACGTAGTCGAGCAGTCCGTGCCGGTTCCACCGGACGAGGTCGCCCGTCCGGTACATGCGGGCGCCGGCGGCGTCGAACGGGTCGGCCACGAACCGGGCAGCGGTCAGGGACGGCCGGTCCAGGTACCCACGGGCGAGGTTGGGACCCGACAGGTACAGCTCCCCGGTGACGCCGGGTGGTACGGGCCGCAGCCGGCCGTCGAGGACGTAGGCGCGCATGGTGTCGACGGGGAGGCCGATCGGCACGGTGTCGGAGGGTGTGCGAACGTCCGCCTGCCCGTCGGTCTGCGGTCCGTGGGCGCGGTGGGCGGTCGCGTCGATGGTCGCCTCCGTCGGCCCGTAGAGGTTGTGCACCTCGGTCCGCCACAGCTCGGCGACGTCGTCGGCGAGGGCGCGCGGCAGCGGTTCGCCGCCGCACAGGACGGCGCGCAGTCCGGGGAGCGGTGCGGCGTGTGCCGCCTCGGTGAGGACGAGGGCCAGGTGCGAGGGCACGAACTGCGCGACGGTGACGCGGAATCGGCTCATCCAGGAGACGAGGGTGCCGGGTTCCCGGTTGGCGTCGGCGGGGAGGAGACAGACTTCCGCGCCGTTCGTCAGCGGGAGCCACAGCTCCCACACGGAGGCGTCGAAGCTGGTGGAGGTGCGGGCGAGGACCCGGTCGTCCGGCGTGACGGCGAGGTGCCGCGCCATCCAGGCCATGTGGTTGGCGAGCGCGGAGTGCGGCACGACCACGCCCTTGGGGCGGCCGGTGGAGCCGGAGGTGTGGATGACGTAGGCGGGGTCGGCGGGGTGGGGGGTGTGCGGGAAGGGCCCGGTGGGCCCGGTGGGTCCGGTGGGGCGGGCGGCCGGGGTGTCGAGGGCTAGCCAGGGTACGTCGCAGGCGGGAAGGACCGCGTGGACGTCCGTGGTGGTGAGCAGCAGGACGGGGCGTGCGTCCTCGAGCATGTACCGGATGCGCGCGGGCGGGTACTGCGGGTCGACCGGGAGGTAGGCGGCGCCCGCGCGCAGTACGGCCAGCATGGCGACGACGGTGTCCACGGACGGCGGGACGGCGAGCGCCACCCGGTCCTCGCGGCCTGCGCCCCGCCCGCGCAGGACGTGGGCCAGGGTGTCGGCGCGGGCGTCGAGTTCGGCGTAGGTGAGGCTCGTGTGCTCGTCGCGCACGGCGACGGCGTGGGGCGTGCGCACGGCCCACTCCCGGACCGCTTCGGGGGCGGTACGGGTGGGCGGTGCGGGCTCCGGCCCCCGTCCGAGGCCGAGGAGGCGGTTCCGCTCGTCCGGCGCGAGGGGGTCGAGGTCACCGACCCGGCGGCCGGGGTCGGTGACGGCCTGGGTGAGGACGCGGGCGAAGCGGGCGGACAGTGCGTGGGCGGTGGCGGCGTCGAAAAGGTCGGTGGCGTATTCGAGGTGGCCACCGATGCCGCGCGGGGCGGTGCGGGCGTCTGCCGACGTGCCCCCGGCCGGGGCGGGTTCTTCGGAGGGGCCGGCGACCTCGGTGAGCGAGAACGTCAGGTCGAACTTGCTGGCCCCGGTGGGCCGGGACCGGTCGTGGACGCTGAGGCCGGGGAGATCGAGCCTTGCCCTCTCCTGGTTCTGGAGGACCAGCATGGTCTGGAAGAGCGGGTGGTGGTCTCCGGAGCGCTCCGGGTTCACCGCCTCCACGAGCCGCTCGAAGGGGAGGTCGCCGTGGCTGAAGGCGGCGATGTCGAACTCCTTCACCCTCTCCAGCAGTTCACGGAAGGTGGGGTCGCCCGACAGGTCCGCGCGCAGGACGACGGTGTTGACGAAGAACCCGACCATGTCGTCGAGGGCCTCGTCGGTGCGCCCCGCCACCGCGGTGCCCAGCGGGATGTCGGTGCCGGCACCGTGGGCGTGCAGCGTCACGGCGAGGGCCGCCTGCAGCACCATGAAGGGGGTGCAGCCGGTGGCACGGGCCAGCCGGGTGAGCGCCGCGTGCTCCGGTGCGGGCAGGGTGAAGGGGACCGCGGCGCCCCGGTGGCGGGCTACCGCCGGGCGCGGCCGGTCGAGCGGCAGGTCGAGCAGGTCGGGGGCGCCCCGCAGCGCCTCCTGCCAGAAGGCGAGCTGGCGCGCGGCCAGGCTGTCCGGGGCGCGGCCGTCGCCGAGCAGCCGGCGCTGCCAGAGCGTGTAGTCGGCGTACTGCGCCCGCAGCACGGGCCAGCCGGGCGTGTCCGCGCCGGAGCTCCTGGCGCGGTAGGCGGCGCCGAGGTCACGGCACAGCGGGGCGAGGGACCAGCCGTCGGCGACGACGTGGTGCAGGACGAGGAGCAGGATGTGGCGGGCGGGGCCCAGGCGGAGCAGGTGTGCCCGGAGGCCGACGTCGCGCGAGAGGTCGAAGGGCGCCGCGGACAGGCGGCGTACCGATTCCTCTGCCCAGGTGTCGGCGCTCTCTCCGGCCGGGGGCTTTTCGACGGGGAGGGGGACGAGTGCAGCGGCGGCGGACGCGCCGAGGATGTCCTGGCGGGCCACCCCGTCGTGCTCGGCGAGGACGGTGCGCAGGCTCTCGTGCCGGGCGACCACGTCGGCCAGGGCGCCGCGCAGCGCTTCCGTGTCGAGGGGGCCTTCGAGTTCGAGGACGAGGGGGACGGTGTAGGTGTCGTCGGGGCCCTCGACGCGGTTGAGGAACCAGAGGCGCTGCTGCGCGAAGGACAACGGCACCACGTCCGGTCGTGGCTGCGGGGTGAGGGGCGGCCGGGCCGTCCCGCCGGCGTCGAGGACGGCCGCCAGTGAGGCGACCGTGGGGTGCTCGAAGAGGGTACGCAGATCGATTTCGGCGTCCAGGGCGGCACGCACCCGGCCGGTGAGGCGGGTGGCGAGCAGGGAGTGGCCGCCGAGGGCGAAGAAGTTGTCGTCGGTGCCGACGGCTGGCACACCCAGGACGTCCGCGAACAGGCCGGCCAGCACCTCCTCGTAGGCGGTGCGCGGGGCGCGGCCCGCGGTGGCGGTGGCGTGGGGGGCGGGCAGGGCCCGGCGGTCGACCTTGCCGTTGGCGTTCAGGGGCAGCGCATCGAGGCTGACGAACGCGGAAGGCACCATGTACGCGGGCAGCGCGCGTCCTGCTCTGCGGGCCAGGGCGGCATCGTCCGGCCGGGTGCCCGGTGCTCCCACGACATAGGCCACGAGCCGCCGGTCGCCGGGTACGTCCTCCCGGACCAGGACGCAGGCGGCCCGCACGGCCGGGTCGGCGAGCAGGGTGTTCTCGATCTCGCCCGGCTCGATGCGGTACCCCCGGAGCTTGACCTGCCCGTCCACGCGTCCGACGTACTCGATGTCGCCGCGCGCGGTCCAGCGCACGAGGTCTCCGGTGCGGTACATGCGGCCACCGTGCGCGTCGTACGGGTCGGCGACGAACCGGGTGGAGGTCAGCGCCGCGCGCCCCTGGTATCCGCGGGCGACGCCGTGGCCGCTCACGTACAGCTCCCCCACGACACCGGGCGGCACCGTCGCCAGGGTGTCGTCGAGCACGTACAGGCGCATCCCGTCGAGGGCCCGGCCGATGGGCGGGACGCCCGGCGTGCCGGTGGCGACCTGGTGGCGGGTGGCGAACGTGGTGGTCTCCGTGGGCCCGTAGACGTGCAGGACGCGCGTGCCGGGTACGGCCGCAGTCACCCGCTGCATCAGGTCCGGGGTGGCGGCCTCGCCGCCTGTGGCGACGAGGCGCAGCCCGCGGAAGGCCATGGGATCGGCCTCGGCCACCACGTTGAAGAGAGCCGTCGTCATGAACAGTGCGGTCACTTCGTGGCGGCGCACCAGGTCTTCGAGAGCCGGCGCCTCCAGGACCCCGGCAGGCGCGACGACGACGGACCCGCCGTTCAGGAGCGGCACCCATATCTCGAACGTGGAGGCGTCGAACACGTACGCGGAGTGCAGCAGCACCGCCTCGCACGCACCGTCCGTCCACGCGGTGTCGGCGGCCAGTGCCAGGACGTCGGCGTGGGTGACGCCGACGCCCTTGGGCAGGCCGGTCGAGCCGGAGGTGAACATCACGTAGGCGAGCCGGTCGGCGCGGGAGACTCCGGGCAGCGGTCCCGGCCGCGGCGGGGCGCCGCGCACGACGCGGCCGAGAGCGTCGACGACGATCACCGGCAGGGTGGCGGCCGCCTCCTCGACCCAGGGCCGGGTGGCGGTGGTCCCGTCGACCACCAGAGCGCGGACGTGGGCGACCTCGGTGACGCGGCGAAGCCGCTCGGCGGGCCAGGCCGCGTCCAGGGGCACGTACGCGGCCCCCGCACCGACCGTGCCGAGCGTGGCGGACACCAGGGCCGCCGACCGTCCCACGAGGACACCGACTCCGTCCTCGTCACCGATGCCCCAGCCGGCCAGGGCGCCGGAGAGGCCGTCCGCCGCCTGCGCCAGCTGCCGGTACGAGAGGGCGACGGCACCGTCCACCACGGCCGGGGCGCCGGGCGTCAGACGGACCTGTGCGCCGAAGGCCTCCGGCAGGCTCGAGGCCGTCCTGGCGCGCGGCAGTTCGGCACCCCGCCCCTGGGCGAGCAGCGTCGCGGCGGCGATGCCGTCGAGGAACGGCACGTCGCGAAGGGGTGTATCGGCATCCGCGTGGGCCAGAGCCGTCAGGTAGGAGACGAGCGCCCGCTGGAGCAGCCGCACGTCCTCGGGGTCGTACAGTTCCGGGTTGGCGTCGAAACCGATCAACGGCGCTTCGCCCTCCGCCCGTTCGGAGACGAAGAGGGACACGTCGTCGACCGGTCCGACGGACAGCACGCGGGAGGGTGCCGGACTGCCTGCGAAGTCGAGGTCGTAGTCGTAGCCCATGATGTTGACGACGACGTCGGTCAGGCGCGCGGTGCCGTCCGTCATGTTCAGCTCACGGGCGAGTTGTTCGCGGGAGAAGCGGCGGTGGCGCAGGGCGCCGGCCATCTCCGCGGCGACGGTGCGCACCAGGGCGCCGACTGTCATGTCGGCGGTGACTGTCAGGCGGAGCGGCAGGATGTTCGAGGTCATTCCGACGACGTGCCGCAGCCGGCCGTGCCGGCCGTTGGAGGCGAGGCCCACGGTGACGTCCTGCGCGCCGGTGACGCGGCCGACGTAGGCGGCGACCGCGCTCACGAGGACGGCGGTCCATCTCGTGCGGTTGCCGGTGGCGAGCCTGCGCAGGTCGTCGAGGACGGTGACGGGGAGTGTCTCGCCGGTGTGCATCCGGACATCCGCGACCGGGGGTGTGTGGGGCGCGGGCCCGGGCCCGGCGGAACGGGCCGGTGCTGCCTGGGGTTGTGGTGTCCGGGTGGGTACGGTCTGTGTCAGTGGGGCCTGCGCCGGGGCGCTCTGTGCCGGGGCGGCGGTGCGCCGTCGGACGAGAGCCGGACCGCCACGCGCATGCGCCTCGCCACCTCCGGCACCCGCGCCCGCCACGTCGGCGAACTTGCGGGTCCAGTAGGCGCGGTCGACCTCGTACCGGTCCGAATCGCGGTAGGTCACCTCGTCGGCCACGAGGTCTCGCAGTGGCGCGGCGGGCAGCTGGGCCGTGGCAAGGTTCTCGCCGCGGACGGCACGCCCGTAGAGGTCGGCGACGGTGCGGCCGAAGACGGCGCCGCCGAGGCCGTCGACGGCGATGTGGTGGAAGCGGACGTACCAGTAGTGCCGCCGGGCGCCGAGACGCAGCAACGCGAAGTGGTGGCGTGGGGCATCGAGCCGGTCGACGCCGGCCATGTCACCGGCCATGTAGCGCTCGGCTGCGGCGGCGGGGTCGTCGGAGCTCGTCAGATCGACCACGTGGAGCCGGTCGCTGTCGGCCGTGGGGTGGCGGACGACGCGCTGACGCACTGTTTCGCCCTGGGGGACGAACTCGAGGTGGAGGCTGTCGCACAGGGCCACGGCCCGGCCGAGCGCCACGGTGAAGCTTTCCTCGTCGAGGTCACCATGGATTTCGAAACATTCTCCGATGTTGTATTTCGGGCTGTGCGGGTCGACGAGCTGCCCGTACCAGACGCCTTGCTGAGCCGCGGTCAGTTCGAGAAGGTCTTCAGGCGCCGTGTTCGGCGGAGGTACACGGTTTTCCTGCATGCCGGTCCACACCTTTGGGGAGAGATTCAGGGGACGGTGAACAAAAGCCGGGCGGAACCGACCATGCGAGTGCACAGCTCGTCGATGCCGGGGTCGGCGTGAGGGGAGATGAGCCATGCGGCACCCGCGCGCCGCCAATGAGCCGGGACGGGCATGCCGACGGACCGCCCGAGGGGGGAATCCTGTCGCCTCGCGTCGTCTCGCGTGCGTCATGGGCGGGCGGGTCCCAAGACTGCCTTCCATGGCACGGAAAAAAGCATGCGCAGGCGAAATAGGCAGATTCGAAAATAGGCGGCAACCACTTGATCACGTCTGATCAGTTTCGCTCACGGAAGAGCGAAACTGATCAGATCGCTGCACCCCCATGCCGCTTGACTTGGGGAAACACCTCGACGTCCGGCCGTCGTCCTATCCGGCGTCGGCTCCCATCGCCCGCACCAGACTGGCGGGGCGCATATCGGTCCAGGCTCCTTCTATGACGTCCAGACATTCCTGGCGCGTCCCTTCGGACCCATAGACGCGCCAGCCACCCGGAACCTCGATATGCGAGGGCCACAGGGAATACTGACCCTCGTCGTTCACCAGCGCCACGAACCGTCCCGACTCGTCATCGAAAGGATTGGTCACGGCCGTCCCCCCACCTGTTCTCACGCTTTCCACGTCATGTCCATCAACTGTGCCCAGGCCAATCGTGTCGGTCATTCCGCGCCACCGCGCCGAACCCCCACTCTCTGACCGATCCAGGGTTAACCCGACAGCACCCGTTCACGCCAATCACATTAGAGGACCGGGGGCAAGGAAAGGCGCGCATTCACCAGATTGCCCGCACGTAGGCAATGAGCCGACAGGAGGCACGACCACGCCAGGGATTTACCGAAGAGCCCTCTGCGGAAACATTCGGCCACCAGATGTCCGTATGGTGCGGTTAGAACTGGATATGCACCGCACGTTTTCGGATAGCCTCCGGCGTACGCCCGCGCACACCAGAAGCATGTGAAGATCACGTCGAGCCCCCGTACGCCGGGTGCGCGCCCCCACCTGACCAGCCAGGCGGATGGGGCCGCCGGAGAGAGATCGCCGAACAGGGCCGCGAGATCGTTCGTGTGACAGGGGTGGGAGCCAGAGGTGCCATCGGTCACCCCGGCAGCGTGCGGTCGTCAGCCGGCCTGGCGCCCCTCGCGCCCACCCACTCGACCGCCCAGTGGGCGCAGTGGCGGGCCGCCGTGGCGGTGCCGCCACCCCGGTACGCACAGGAGATCGCCGCCACGGGCGCATTCCCGACCGGGAGGGGCGCGGAAGACCAGGCGCTAGAACGGCTCAAGGGACCCGGCGCCGCCGAGCGGTGGTTCGGCCCACGGCCCCCGTCACGCCCTCCGGTTGAGCCGGCCCTCGGAGGGACGCGCGCGGGCCTGTCCGGTCTCAGGGGCGGCGGGCCAGCACGTGGGTGTCGAGGAAGCCGCGTTCGGAGACCGGATCGTGAAGCAGCCGAGCGACCACGGAGAGCCCGGCCGCGGTCAGCAAGTTGGCGAACCGGTCGGCCGGCCAGCTGTAGGCAGGCGCCACCTTGTGATCGAATCGGACCGGCTCCGTCCCCTCGGTCCCGAAGAACGAGACGAGGAGGATCCCCCCGGGCGCCAGGACACGCACCTGTTCGGCGAGCAGCGCGGGGAGCTCCCCGGGCAGGGTGTGGATCATCGAGTAGTGGGCCAGCACTCCGCCGAGCGCACGGTCCTCGACCGGCAGAGCCTCCATCCTCGCCTCGTCGTAGCGCAGCGCCGGATGTGCCCGCCGAGCGTGGGCGATCATGGCCGGGGAGAGATCGATTCCGAAGGCGTCCAGCCCCAAGTCGTGCAGCATCGCCGTCAGATGCCCCGGTCCGCACCCGACGTCGGCTGCCCGCAGATTGCCCGTCCCGCGCACCAGCTCGGCGAAGGTACCGACCATGGCCCGCGCGAACGGCTGAGTCTCCAGCCGGTCGGCGAACATCGACGCATAGAGCTCGACGACCCCGTCGTAGGCCGCCCTGGTCCCGTCCTGGTAGTCCGCCACAAGGAAGAAGCTAACACCCGCATCGGTCGCAGCAGTTGTCCGGGCGCCACGAGTCAGCGGGGGCACTCACGCTTACTGCGGCACCCCTCGCCCCCGTGCCGCAGGGCGCCTGCCGTCCGGCGGAGTTCGAGGGGCCGGGTCCTGTCACCCGGCCGCATCCTCGGGAGCATCGGTCCGGCCGCGGGCACAGCGAACGCTCGCCTCCCGGTGCCCCCACCATCGACCACGCCGAGTCCTACGAAGTCGCCGGGCCGGTGGCCCTGACCACACGCACACGCCTCGCCACGGACATCCCCACCGGCCCGGCGGCCACACGTTGCGGCCGACATTCCGGTGCTGCTCCCGGTCGAAGCCCGAGAGCCGTGCGGAAGATCAGGTGAGCCCGTCGCACGGTGACGGGGCACGAGCGAGGGGAGATGCCCGGCCGGTGGGGGTGCCATGCCGGGAGGCCACTTCTCGGTCGTCGGCATGCGGATCACCGCGTGAGACCTTTTCACATCGTGGCGATATGAGAGTTGACTCTCACATATTACGAGAGGACACTCTCACGTCATGGACTCCCCTAACTGCTTGGGCGATATCGAGATCAGTGACCCGCAAGCGATGCGTGCGTTGGCGCATCCGGTGCGGCTGGCGATCCTTGACCGGCTGCTGCGGTACGGCCCTGCGACCGCGACCCAGCTCGCGCCGGACGTGGGGGCGACGCCGTCGGTGACCAGCTGGCATCTGCGGCACCTGGCCGGCTTCGGACTGGTTCGCGACAGCGAGCCCGGCTCGGACCGCCGCCGGCGGATGTGGGAGGCGGCGGCCCGCGGCTTCCGGTTCGAGGCGCCGCAGGACCCGGGAGACGAAGAGGGCCGGTCGGCCGCACGGGCGCTGTCACAGCAGATGTTCCTGCGCTACGCCGATCTGCCGAGCCGGTGGGCTGCCGAGGTGGAGCCCGAACTCGATCCGGCGTGGCGCCGGACGGCCGGGCTGGCCCACACCCGCCTCGTCGTTTCGGCCGAGGAACTCGCCGCCATCGAGGAGGGGATCGAGAGGGTCCTCGCGCCGTACGTCACTCGGGACCCGGCCGAGCGGCCGGCCGACGTCCGCGGTGTCCAACTGCTGCGGTACGTCCTGCCGGAAGACGCAGAGGAGCAGACCGGGCAGACCCTGTGAGCGGCCCGGGCCGGATCGCTGCGATATCCCTGTGGCGGGATCAACGGTTCCGCCGCTTCTGGGCCGGAAACACGGTCTCCCAGTTCGGCGACCGGATCACCGAACTGGCCCTGCCATTGATCGCCGTAGGCGCCCTCACCGCTTCGGCCAACCAGGTAGCGTGGCTGACCGCCCTCATCTGGGTCCCGAACCTGCTCGCGCTCTTCCTCGGGGCCTGGGTCGACCACCGGGCCCGCAAGCGCAGCCTGATGATCATCGCCGACCTGGTGCGCGCCGCAGTCCTGCTGAGCGTCCCGACGGCTCACCTGCTCGGGGTGGTGACGCTCGGTCAGCTGTATGCCGTGGCGTTGCTCACGGGCGCTGCGGGAGTACTGTTCAACACCGCTTATCCGCCGTTCTTCGCAGGTCTCGTGCCACGCGCGTCCTACGTCGACGCGAACAGCAAACTGAGCGCCGGCCGATCCGCCTCACATGTCGCGGGGCCGGCCGTCGGCGGCGCCCTGGTCCAGGCCCTCACCGCTCCCGTCACACTCGCCGTCGACGCCCTGACCTTTCTGGCATCGGCGGTCCTGATCGGTCGCGTGTCGGTCCTGGAACCGCCCATGGCAGCCGACGCCTCCGCGCCTCCGCTCCTGCGGCGCGCGAGGGAGGGACTGGCACTCGTCGTCCGTCACCCCGTGCTGCGGGCCAGTCTCGGATGCGCGGCGACCGTCAACTTCTTCACCTTCCTCGCGGGCAGTGGGCTGATGGTGCTGTTCGCCAGCCGGACCCTCGGACTGTCCGCGGGAGTCATCGGTAGCGCGTTCGGCGTCGGGGCGACGGGTTCCCTCCTCGGAGCTCTGGTCACTCCGCACCTCTCGCGGCGGTTCGGGGTGGGGCGCAGCATCATGGTGGGAGCGGTCCTCTTCCCCGCGCCAATCGCCATCGCTGCCGCCGCGGACGGCCCGTTCTGGCTCCGCGTCGGGGCTCTGGCCGCGTGCGAGTTCCTGTCCGGCTTCGGGGTCATGCTGTTCGACGTCAACCTCAACGCCCTGCAGACCTCTGTCATCCCTGACGGCCTCCGCAGTCGCGTGGCCGGTGCGTACAGCACGATCAATTACGGGATACGGCCAGTAGGCGCCATCGTCGGCGGCCTCCTGGCCACCCTCGTCGGCCTGCGGGCCACCCTTCTCGTGGCCGCCGTCGGCGGAGCCCTGTCGCTGCTGTGGCTGTTGCCCTCACCGATACCCCGCATCCGCTCCCTGGCGGCGGAGAGAACTACGGACACGGTGAGTTGACTGGTGCGGTTGGCCGAGCCCTGGGGGAGCTGGCCTCATGCTGTTCGGCGACCGAGACGATGGAGTGGCGGCGGGTGCTGTGCAGGATGTCTGCGGCGTGGGCTGCTTCCTCGACCAGCAGACGCCGTGGGTGCGGGACTCCCCGGCCGGGTGGAGGGGCAGATGTCAGCGCCCGGCGAACATCACTCGCTCGAAGCGCCGTTCGAACAGGTCTTCCGGGCGCCTTCAGGCTGCCCGGGCGGAGAGGATACTGGTCGGAAGGGCCGTCCCACCGTCGCACCAGCTCCGGATGTGGGCCGGCAGGTGGGGCGCACTTGCGTCGATGTCTCCGAGGGGAGCCGTTCATGACCACGGCGAAAGACCTGTTCATCATCGCCATGGGTCCGGGGCCCGAGCACACCGTGGGGCAGGGCGACCTGTCACTCGCCCTCGCGGGTGCCGAGCTGATCGATCTCATCGCTACGGGGGGCGTTGCTGTGGACGACGACCGCATCGTGCCGGACCTGCCGCCCCCGCCGGACGATCGGCTTCTCGACGAGGCTGCGGCGCAGCTCGCCCGGCAGCCGCCCTACGAGCGGATCGAGGACTGGCTGTGGCGCCGGGGCCGGGATCTCTCGGCCACGTATCAGGCCGCACTGGAGGAAGAGGGTGAGCTGGCCCGCAAGCGGGGCGGCCGGCTGTCCTTCGGATCGAAAGCAGTGGAACCGGTCGATACGCCTGCCCGCCGCAGGGCTTGTGAGCGCTGGAAGGGAGGGGATCCGGTCCTGGCCGCCCTCGCCTCGGCCGTGGGTATCGACGCCGAAGGGGACGACGACGAACGCGGCCTGGACGACGAGGCGGTGGCGACCGTGGTGGCCGCCGTTCATGACGCGGTGATGGAGCTGGAGGCCGTACGCCAGAGGCGGACCATCGAGAACGCCGCCTTCGCCAACCTCTGGCGCGGGCCGTGAGGCGCGCTGAGTGACCTGTCCCCGTGCCGTCAGGGCAGGATCCCGGCCGGTGGATGTGTACGGGACCATGCTGCTCGCCGCAGGCCGTCCGGATGCGGCGGCCGACGCGCTCGCCGGCATCACGGGGGGTGCGGGGCCGGTCCGGCGGTGACCACGACCGTCCGGGTAGCGCCTGGCAGGGCCCGGGCCGCGCTGGAGGCGGGCGACGGCGCAGGGGGCTCGCACACTCGTCGGTCAGGCTGCTCCTGGACGCCCGGCGTGAGGGGCTGCGGAGACCGTTCCTCGGTGCCCGCCCGGGGATCCGGCCCCTGCTGTCCTCCACCGCACTCCTCAAGGCACCGGCGGCGGACTGGTCATGCCCGGCCCGGCGCCACGCGGTGAGCCGGCCCCGCGCGAGCGGGGAAGCTCACCGCTGGTCGCGGAGGGACCGAGCGCGCGCGAGCGGCGACGTACCGGAGCGGCGGGCCGGGACGGGGCCGCCACCGCGTGGGGCTGCCCCCTGCCCCCCTGGCATCGCACTGCCCGGTCCGCTGCACACATCACGCCCGAGGCCGCAGGTCACCCGAACGGGTGGACCGCGGACCGGTCCGCAGGCGCACGACCGCAGGAAAGGCCGGAGAACCCTGTCACCTCTGCGGCGGCCCTGAGCGGCCTGGGCCGGGCCTCCCGGATCCCCGTAGCCTCACCCGCGCAAGAGGCGACCGGACGCTTCCGCGCCCACACTGGGAAGGACACCGAGCGGCGGCCAGGTGGGCGCCGGGACGGAGGAACGACATGGGTGCAGACGTGGCCGCACAGACCTACCTGGCGTACGACTATCCGATCCTGAGCGTCTTCTGGAGCATGCTCCTGTTCTTCCTGTGGATCCTCTGGTTCATCCTGCTCTTCCGCGTCGTCACCGACATCTTCCGGGACGACGCCCTGAGCGGGTGGGCGAAGACAGGGTGGCTGGCGCTCACCGTCCTCCTGCCCTTCCTGGGTGTCTTCGCCTACGTGGTCGCCCGCGGCAGGGACATGGGCCGCCGGGAGATCAGGCACGCCCGGGCGCAGCAGGAAGCCTTCGACGCCCGTATCAGGCAGGCGACCGAGGGCGGTGACCGGAGCAGCAGTGTCGACGATCTCGCCAAGCTGTCCGAGATACGCGCCCGCGGCGACATCACGGACGAGGAGTTCAGCAGGGCGAAGACCCTGATACTGGCCGGCCACGGGCATGCCGGCCCCCCGGAGACGGGCGGCACCACCGCCGCCGGGCGCTGAGCGTGCGCCCCGACAGAGATGAGGACCCATCATGACCGCGACACACACACGGCACGCGCAGCCGGAGAGGCAGGAGTGGGCGGGAGGTCTGACGGTCGCCGGGGGCGTCCTGCTCCTGGTCGTCGGAGTGCTCGACATCTGCCGAGGCATCATGGCGATCGCCAAGGACGACGTCTTCGTCACCACGCCGAACTACACCTTCAAGTTCGACCTGACCAGCTGGGGCTGGATCCACCTCGTCCTGGGAGTACTCGCCGTGATCGTCAGCGTCGGACTGGTCCGTACCGCGACGTGGGCCCGTGTCGGTGGTGTCGCCATCGGCGCGCTCGTGATCATCGCGAACTTCCTCTCCCTCCCCTACGCCCCCGTCTGGTCGGTGGTGATGATCGCGATCTCGGGCTTCATCATCTGGGCCCTCTGCGTGGTCAGGCGGGACTGACGCCCCTCGTCGCCCGTGCGGGTACACACGCGTGCGACGTACGCGCGAGGCAAGGGAAGGGCACGGTGGCTCATGAAGCGGGCGGGGACACCCGCGAGAACGGTGCGTCGTGTCGCCGCCCCCCACGGGCCGGCTCGTGGGCGGGAGGTGACGTTCGCGTCGGCCGGGCCTCGGGCCCCGCCTGCCGGAACGCCCCCGGGCGCGAGTACGGACCGGTTCGTCCCTCTTCCATGACGCGGGGCGCGATGCCGTCCGAGTGCCCGCCCGTGGTGCCTGCGCCGCTCGGGAGCGTGCAGTCGTTCTCATGGACGCATGACCCTCGACCGGCCGATGTACCGCGTCAAGCGACGCCTCCTCGGGAAGCCGCTCACCACTCAGCACATCCGCGACGAGAAGCTGGGCAACCGGACGGCGCTCGGGGTGCTCGCCTCCGACTGCATCAGCTCGTCGGCATACGGATCCGAGCAGATCCTCCGCGTGCTGGTGCCGGTCATCGGGGCCGCAGCGTTCACCGTGGTCATGCCGGTGACCGGTGCGATCCTGCTGGTGCTGCTGCTCCTGACGCTCTGCTACAGCGATGTGGTCACCATCTACACGCGGGCGGGCGGCTCGTACGTGGTCGCCCGGGAGAACTTCGGCCCGAACGTGGCGCAGATCGCCGCCGTGGCGCTGCTCGTGGACTACATCGTCACCGTCGCGGTCCAGGTGTCAGCCGGCACCAACGCCCTCATCTCGCTCGCCCACCTCGTCGGCAACAGCTGGACGGGGCTGGACCATCTGCAGCTGCCGGTCTCCGTTGCGGTCATCATGCTGCTCGCGTACGGCAATCTGCGCGGAGTCCGCGAGGCGGGCAGGATGTTCGCGCTGCCCGCCTATCTCTTCATGGCCGCCATCGGCCTCGTCCTCCTCGTCGCGACCGTACGCGGGCTCGCGGGCGACCTGCCGCAGGCCGACCTCCGGGCCGCCGGTGTCGTGCCGCTGGGTACCCCGGGGAACGGCTGGCTGCAGGGTGCCACGCTCTTCATCGTGCTGCGCTCGTTCGCCAACGGTGGTTCGTCCCTCACCGGGCTCGAAGCGATCTCCAACGGCATCTCCACCTTCCGCGAACCGCAGGGCCGCAATGCGCGGCACACCCTCATCACCATGAGCGTCGTCCTGGCCGTCCTGGTCCTCGGTGTCTCCACGCTCGCGCACTTCACGCACGCCGTGCCGTACACCGACGGCACCCCGACCGTCATCGCTCAGGAGGCGCACCTCGCCTTCGGTCAGGGGCCGCTGGGCACGGCCGGCCTCGTCTTCGTACAGCTGGCGACCGCACTGGTCCTCTACACCGGTGCCAACACACCGTTCACCGGCTTTCCGATCCTGGCCAGCTTCGTCGCGGAGGACCGGTTCCTGCCGCGGCTGCTGACCCGGCGGGGCCACCGGCTCGCGTTCTCCAACGGCATCATCGCGCTCACCGTCGTCTCGCTGGCGCTGCTGCTCGCCACGGGCGCCAGCGTGGACAGACTGGTGGCCCTGTACGCGATCGGGGTGTTCACCGCCTTCACCATGGCCGGGGCCGGACTCACCGCGTACCACCTGCGGCGGCGTGAGCCCTGGCGCCGGTCGAAGATCACGGTCAACGTGCTCGCGGCGGCCGTCTCCGCGGCAGTGGTACTGATCTTCGCGTTCACCAAGTTCACCGAGGGCGCCTGGCTGGTCGTCGTGGTCTTCCCGCTCGGTGTCTGGGCGCTGATCCGCATCAACCGCGAGTACCGGCGCGAGACCGCCGCCCTGCAGCGGCTGCCGCCGGGCGCCGACCGCCCGGGGGCGCGCCGCCACCGGGTGTTCGTCCTCGTGGACACGCTGGACCTGGCTACGCTGAAGGCCCTGCGGTACGCCCATGAACTCAGGCCCGACGAGATCCAGGCCGTGCACCTCGCGATCGACGAGACCCACGCACGACATCTGTCGGCCGTCTGGGAGTCGACGTCCGCGACATCCGTGCCGCTGGAGCTGGTGGCCTGCCCGGACCGCCGGCTGCGCCAGGCGATGCGGGAACTGGCCGTACGCACCACCCGGGACGGGGAGACGTCGCTGACCGTGCTCGTGCCCCGGCGGCTGTACGCCGGCGCTCTCGGCAAGCTGCTCCACCGCGGGACCGGCGAGGCGATGGCGAAGGCGCTGGTCCACCTGCCGCACGTAGCGGTGACGATCCTGCCGTTCGACGCCTCGCGCGCGCTGCGGACTCTGGAGTCGGGCCACCTGCCCGAGGTGGACTGAGGGCCGGTCCCCTCCGGCGCGGGTCCCGCGCGAACGCGTTGCGGTGAAGGCGTTGTCCTTCACGAGGTCGTCCGCCGTACGCCGGTGATGACCGTCTGCCGGCCGGGACCGGAGAGGGTGGGCGCCGGTGGCGCGCAGGACAGCGGGCCGGGCGCAGTCGTCGCCGCGGCCGGGAAACCCGCGCCGGAGACCGTGAGGCGTTCCGTCGAGGTGGCCCGCCGGTACCTCCGCGTGGACCGGGGCCGTGCCGCCTAACGGATGAACGCCCGCCCGGTCGGGAATAGAGGGTGCCCACCGCGGTTGATCACACCATGACTTCTGCATCAGACGAAGCGTTCGGACGGATCGGCATCTGGAGCGCCGCCCTGCACGTGTCGCGGACGGACGGCGACGGCAGGGGGGCGATCACCGAGGCGGTCGCCGAACTCGAGGAGCTGGGGTACGGCACCGTCTGGATCGGGGGCAGTCCCTCACCCGACGACGCCGCCGCTGTCGTCGCGGCCACCCGCACCATCACCGTGGCCACCGGCATCCTGAGCATCTGGGACCACACCGCCGAGGATGTGGCCTCGCGTGTCGCGGCCATGGACGCGAGCGCGCGCGGGCGGTTCGTCCTCGGTCTCGGCGTCAGCCACGGCCCGATGGTCCCGCAGTACGCGAAGCCGTACAGCGCGATGGTCGCCTACCTCGACGGGCTCGACGCCGCGACACCGCCCCTGGACTCCGGACGCCGGGTCCTCGCGGCGCTCGGCCCGAAGATGCTCGAGCTGGCGAGAGACCGGGCACTGGGCGCGCACCCCTACCTCGTCACGACCGGGCACACGGCGGAGGCGCGCGAGGCCCTGGGCCCGGACGCGCTGCTCGCACCGGAACTCTCGGTGGTGCTCGACACCGACCTCGACCGGGCCCGCACGACGGCGCGGACCATGCTGCAGATGTATCTCCAACTGCCCAACTACACCGACAACCTGCTGCGCCTGGGGTTCACGGAGAGCGACTTCGAGGACGGCGGCAGCGTCCGGCTCCTCGACGCCCTCTTCGCTCTCGGCGGCACCGAGCGGGTGAAGGCCCGTACACAGGAGTACTTCGACGCCGGTGCCGACCATGTGGCGCTCCAGGTACTCACCGACGGCCAGGGCGGGGCCGGTCTGCCACGGGCCGAATGGCGTGAACTGGCCGAGGCGTTCGGCGACAGCCTGTAGGACGTCCGCGGGAGTGGCACCGCACGGGCCGCGGGCTACGCCGGGGACCGCGGCCCGCTCCGGCCCGTACGGCCGGGAAGCGGTGCCGGGCCGTCTCTCCGCACGGCCCGGCGCGGCGTGCGACCGCCTACGGGGCCGCCCGGCCGGTCCGGGCTCCGCTGTGGTGCTCCGCACCGGCCGAGCGGTGGGCCCGTTGTGCGAGGACGGGCTTCACCGGCCGAGCGGTGGTCCGCTTCGGCCCCCGACGATCGTCAGGGGTGACACCGGCGTCCAGCACGGACATCCGGGCCGAGCGGATGTCCCACCCCATGAGCACGGCGCTCAGGACGGCCCATGCCGTGAGAGGGAGCACGACGGCGGTGGCCAGCGCCCGACGCACCCGGCTGCGGGCATGTGCGTGCTCGACAGGGAGTGTCGGAGGCGGCACCTCGTAGGTTGCGGCCGGACGCCGGGTGGTGGGCCGGTGCGGCAGGCGAGCGGTGACCTCGAAGCCTCCCCCGGAAGGGCCGTGCCCGAAGAGGCCGCCGGCCAGACGTACCCGCTCGTCGAGGCCGATCAGTCCCCGCCCCGTGCGGGAAACGCCGGCCGGGACGCCTCCCGCCGGGGCGGGGCCGTTGCGGACGTGGACCGTCGTCTCCTCGGACGTGTGGGCCACTCGTCCGCTCACCGGTGCCTGAGGGGCGTGTTTGGCCGCGTTGGTCAGAGCTTCCTGAACGACCCTGTGGGCTGCCCGCGCGGCCTGGGGCGGCACGGCGCCGGGGTCCCCCTCGGTCCGCAGGCTGACGGTGATCCCCACGGCTGCGGCGTCGTCGACCAGTCGGCGGATGCCCGTATCGGCAGCTCGCGTGGGCTCGTCGCCCGCCTGCTCCCGCAGGATGCCGATCACCTCTCCGAGCCGTTCCACCGACGCGGCCGCCCTGGCGCGGATCTCCCCTGCGGCGGCACGATGGGTCTCGTCCAGCCCGGGGGCCAGCTTGAGCGCACCGCCGACAGTGCGATGAGGCTGAGGTCGTGGCCCAGGACGTCGTGCATGTCCTGGGCGATCCTGGCCCGTTCCCGGGACCGCGCCTGTTCGGCGACGAGTTGGTGCTCGCGCTCCAGGCGGTTGGCCCGCTCCCAGCCCGCCCGGACGAGTTCCTGGTACTGCCGCCAGAATCGGCCGACGAACCAGGGCAGCATCGCGGCGACCACCCCCACGGCCACGAAACGCCCGGCCATCAGCAGCCACGAGGGAACCAGGGCCACCGCCACCACCCCGCCCGCCACGACCGCGGCCAGCACGAGGAGCGCCGGTCCCGTCCTGCCCGGCTCCCGCCCGGCGAAGAACGCCGCTGCTGCCGCCGGCAGGGCCCACCATGAGCTGGCGGCGCTGAGCCCGACACAGGCCGCGGCGGCGAGGGTCAGCAGACTTCCCGGCCCCAGGGCTCGCCGGGCCACGGCTTCGATCATCGCTCTGTCCACGCGCACCACGGTACGCAGGCGCCGGAGCGCACCGGAACTGCCGAAAGTCACCCTTGCACAAGGGCTGTTCGGGGCTTCGCCGGTCTCTTCCGTCCTGTCGACGGGCCGGCCCACCGCAAACCCGTCAACGCCGTGAGGAACAGGCGCAGTCGGGCGACGGCGCACGCGAGGCCGCCTTCCTCGGCGACGGCTACCAGGCGTCTGGCCGCGAACGGGGGGAGGCCGTGGATCACTTCACGGCCCGGTGGTGGCGTACGGCGAAGAGGTGAGCCGCCAGCGTGGCGCTCATGGCCAGACCCATCCCCAGTACGGCGCCGCCGACTCCGAGTACCGGCACGGCGAAGCCCAGACCCAGCACCACGAGCGCGCCGGTGACCACCGGCAGGGCGTGGCCCACGGTGCCCGTCGCGGTGACCCGGTGCAACGCCCCCAGCACGAGCAGCGCGATCACCACGGGAACGGCGACCGCGAGGGCGGCCCCCCGGCCGGAGAGGTGACCGTGGTGTTCGACAGCGCCCAGGGCGGTCTCCAGGCCGGCGCCGATCGCGGCCAGCGCGGCGAAGACCGCGTAGTGGCCGTAGCCCCAGATCAAGGCCGTACGCAGGGTCGTCAGCCCGGCGTCGGTTCCCGTGAAGTAGAGCCACCACAGGGAGAAGACCAGCAGGAGCCCTCCGATGGCGATCATGAGGACGGGCGCGGACAGGCCCTGGCCGGCCACCGCGCTCCGGACGGCTGCGAGCGAGCCGAGGATCACCTCACCGAGGACGATGATGGTGAGCAGTCCGTAGCGCTCGGCGATGTGACCCGGGTGCCAGGTGGTCGGACCGCCCCGCGCCTCGGCCCAGGCCGGCACGGCCAGTTCTGCCGCGACGAGGATCAGGAAGGTGGTCCAGGCCCATGCGTCCGGGGTCCACAGCCGGGCGATCCACGCCACCTGTACCACGGCGATTCCGGCGGCGTACCTCAGTGCGCCGGCGCGACCCTCCTCGTGCTCCGCGGCGGCCCGGAGCCACTGGGTGATCTGTGCCGCCCGCATGATGACGTAGCCGACCACGACGACGGTGAAGTCGTGGTCGGTGAACACGGCGTCCACGCCGGAGGCCAGGACGAGAACGCCGGCCATCTGCAGCAGTGTCAGCAGCCGGTAGGGCACGTCGTCGGTGTCGTACGCGGAGGCGAACCAGGTGAAGTTCATCCACGCCCACCAGATCGCGAAGAACACCGCAGCATACGCGGCGATCCCGGCACCGACGTGGCCCTCGGTGAGCGAGTGATGGAGCTGTGCCGCCGCGCGGGAGACGGCGACCACGAAGGTCAGGTCGAACAGAAGCTCCAACGGCGTCGATGCCCGGTGGGCCTCGCCGGGGTCCCGCCCTCGCATCACCTGCCGCAGCGGTCCCGTCCGGACGGCTTCGGCGCCGTGTCCGCTCATCGCACTTCTCCTTCGTCCGCAGGCGGCGACGGCACACCGGTCTGCCCCCCTGCCCGCATTTCACTGCCGCCATCATGACCTGCTCCTGGAGCCGACCGGTCCCGAGGCGGTGGTGGACCTGCGTCCGGGACCTCCCCGGGGCGCTCGACCGGAACCACTTCCCACCGGGCTGCGGTCGGCCGCCGGATGACACCGGTCACGCCTCCCCAGGAGCGGCAGAACCGGCGGGTTGCCGCACGGGAGGGGCCGCGCGGCCATGAGACTGCCGGGAGATCCGGCGGACGCTCGGTGCCGCGTACGGCCGTCGACTTCACGCCACCGGAGCCTGTGTCAGGGGAAGTTGCCGGAAGAGCGATGGCCTGCGAGTGAGGAATGAGTGTGTCGGGATGGTGTCCACCGGGGCGTTCTCTTCGTTGGTGTGGGTAGCATCAGCCGCTATACCCGTTTCACACACATCGAAGAACGAGGCACTCATGGCCAAAAACGCTCCCCCGTCAGGTGTCACCGCCGACTACGCGCAGAGGGTCGCCGATGATCTCGCGGCGAACCGGAGTGAGCAGGAGCGCGTGCGTGCGGACCTGACCAGGCTGCAGGACGAGCTCGTCCAGCTGCAGGACAGCGAGCAGGTGCTGAGCAAGATGCAGGAGGTGCTCGGCGGCAGCTCCAGGAGCACCCCGTCGGCTGCCAGGTCCCGTAAGTCGGCGTCCGTGCCGGCAGCGCGCCGCCCCAAGGGCAAGTCAGCGCCGCAGAAGGTGTCACGCGCGGCGAAGGCCGAGGTGGAGACGGAGCGGAAGCCCGCTGCCAAGAAGAAGGCACCTGCCAAGAGCGCTGCGGGCGAGCCGACTTGGCGCGAGCTGATCGCCGGATATCTGGCGGGCCAGAGGGAGCCGAAGTCGGCCTCCGAGGTCGCCGCCGCTCTGACCGAGTCCCACCCGAAGCGCAAGGTGCAGGTCACCGTCGTGCGCAACACCCTCGAGCAGGGTGTCGCCCAGGGCATCCTGGAACGCTCCAAGCAGGGACGGTCCGTCTTCTACAGCCCGGTCGCCCCGGCTCCCGCCGTCTCCGACGACGATGCCCCGGTGCCGGCCTAGCCTCCTCCCGCACGGGGCTGTTCGGCGGTCGGGCAGGCCCGTTCCGCGTTCCGCGGCAGGTCGTCGTGGTACGGCCCGGGACGGGCCGCCGGTCACCGGCGCCGGAGACCGGATCGGGCTCCCGCCGGACACCTCAGCTGCGGCGGCCTGCCCGGCCCCGTGCCGGACGCACTGCGGACCGCCCGGACCAGCCGGGGCGCCCTGACCGGTTGTGGCCCGGACACGCACGGGGAACCGAAAGCGGAGCCGGCACGCGCGGGGGTCTCACGGGCTGTCACCGTCCCAGTCGAACAGGCGCGGGTCATCGACACGTGGCTCGTACAGCGCCCGTCCACCCGCCCCGTAGCGGCCGAGTTCCGTGGGCAGCGAGACGCCCTGGCGCAACTGTTCCGCGGTCCGGCCGGTGACGTCGAGGAGCAGGCCGTCCAAGGGGCCGCCCACGAGTTCGACGTACGACCGCCCTGGCCGCGGGCCGGGGTCGGGATCGTCGTGGTCGCCTCCGTAGACCCTCTTACGCATGATCTGCTCGTCCATACCCGTAGCTTCGCACCCGGCACTGACAACCCGGCGCCTCAGGCGGACCGGGGCCGGCCGACCCGTGCGGAAGCCCCTCCTCCGGCACGCACGGGGAAGGGGCCCGCACCCGACTGCGACTGCGACTACGACTACGACCGGACGCGTCCCGCCCCTACCGTCGGCTGCGGACGAGGAGGTGGAGGAAGTAGGGCGTTCCGATCACGGCTGTCATCAGACCGGCACCCAGTTGGGCCGGTGCGATCACGGTGCGGCCGAGCAGGTCCGCCGTGCAGACGAGCAGGGCTCCGAGCAGGACCGCGACGGGCACGACCCGGACATGCCGCCGGCCTACGAGGGCTCGCGCCGCGTGCGGTGCCACCAGCCCCACGAAGCCGATCGTTCCCGCGGCGGCGACGGCGGTGGCGCTGAGCAGCACGCTCAGCACAAGGAAGCCCAGCCGTCCGCACGCAAGGTCCAGACCGAGGAGCCTCGGAGTGTCCTCGTCGAGTGACACCAGGTCCAGTTCCCCGCGCCGTGCCCACGCGACGGCACAGCCCACGGCGAGGACGACCGCGAGGGGCAGGACGTCGGGCAGTGTCCGCCCGTAGGTGGATCCCGACAGCCAGGTGAGCGCCTTCGTCGCGTTGAACGGGTCGGTGAGGACGACGAGCAGACTGATCAGTGCCGTGGTGCCGGTGGCGAACCCGATGCCGACCAGCACGAGTCGGCTCTGCGGGAATCCGCCGCGCGCGGCGAGTCCGAAGACGACGACGGCGCTCACCGCGGCCCCCGCGAACGCGGCACCGGCCACGCCCCACGAACCGGCGGCCGGAACGGTGGTCACGAGGATGACGGCCCCGAGCGCGGCCCCTCCGGTGACCCCGAGGACACCGGGCTCGGCCAGTGGGTTGCGGGTCGCCGCCTGCACCAGTGTCCCTGCCAGCGCGAGTGCCGCACCGGCGAAAAGCGCGGCAAGCACCCTGGGCGTACGCGTGTCGAGGACGAAGGAGACGGCCTGACCGGCCCGGCCCTGCGACCAGTTCACGACGTCGCCGAGCAGGAGCGGGCTGTCTCCCAGCAGAACGGCGGCGACCGTCACGCCGACGAGTACGAGGGCGAGGAGGGCCGTGGTCGTGAGGAACACCGCCCGGCTGCGGATGTGCAACCGGTCCTGCGCGGCACCGTCGGAGGTGTCCCGGGCCCGGACCGCCATCCCGATCAGGAACACGGCGCCGACGATGCTCGTGACCACGCCGGTGGGCACCCGCACCGCCGAGTCCGCCGGGACGGCGGCGCGCAGCAGCACGTCGGACCCGAGAACCAGCGTCATACCGGCCAGACCCGCCAAGGGGACACGCGCACGGGCGCGGCCGAACGCGCGGAAGCGGCGCCCGAGCGGGCGGACGAGGGCGGGGGCGCACAGTCCGACGAATCCGATGGGACCGGCGAGGGTGACCGCCGCCGCGGAGAGCAGGGCCGCGAACACGACCACCGTGACGCGGGTGGAGCGCACCGGAACCCCGAGTCCGCGGGCCGGGTCGTCGCCCAGGGCGAGGGCGTCAACCCGACGCGCGGTCAACAGGAGCCCCGCGAGGCCGGCGAGGGCCACGGGTGCCATCCGCACCACGGCGTCGAACCCGTTCTGGGCGATGCTGCCCTGGTTCCACTGGTAGAGGCCCTCGGTCTGCTCGGGGAACAGCAGGAGCAGGCCTTGGGTCACCGATCCGAGGCCGAGGGCCAGGGCACTTCCGGCGAGTACGAGGCGGACGGTGCCCGCCCCGAGACCGGACAGCGCGAGCACGACGGCCGCCGCCGCGAGACCTCCGGCGAACGCGACCCCGGAGGACGCGAGGAGCGGCAGCGACGTGCCGGTGACGGCGACCAGCCCGAGCGCCAGGTAGGAACCGGCGTTCACCGCGAGGGTGTCGGGGGACGCCAGTACGTTGCGGCTGACCGTCTGGAGGGCGGCGCCCGCCATGCCGAGCGCGGCACCGACGAGGAGTCCGGCGGTCATCCGGGGCAGCCGCGACGCCACGACGACGGATGCGTCGGACGCCTCGGCGCGGCCGGTGAGGGCCTTCCAGACCTCTGCGGGGCCGACAGCGGCCGTCCCCTGTGTGATGTCGGCGACGGCGAGGGCGGCGACCAGGAGCACGAGGGCGGCCGCCACCGCGGCCGCGCCCGCCCGGGACGCGGCCGTCGACGGACGGGCGGCGTCGGACATCTCTGCGGTGACGGCCATCGTGTTACTTCGTCAGCGCTTCGACGACCGAGTCGATGTACGCCTCCATCGACCGGGGGCCGCCGAACATCCAGATGCCGTCGTCCAGGCGGTGGACCTCGCCGGCCTTCACGAAGGGGAGGGACGTCCATACCGAGTTCTTGGCGAGGGCTCCGCTGAAGGGCGTGCTGCTCTTGTCACCGTCGCTGCCGATGTAGGCGAACCGGACCTCGTCGCCGAGGGCGGTAAGGCCTTCGACGTCGGTGGCGGCGAGGCCGTAACTCTCGTCGCCCTTCTGGGTCCAGGCGTTCTTGAGTCCTATCTTCTCGTTGACGGCGCCGATGAGCGAGCCACCGGTGTAGGGGCGGACGGAGACCTGGTTGGAGGTGACATAGCCGTCGGCGAAGGCGATCTCCGTCCCGGCGAGGCCGTCGTCGGCGAGTGCCTTCCTGCCTTCGGCGACCTTGACGTCGAACCGCTGCGTGGCCTTCCGGGCCTGCTGCTCGGTGCCGGTGGCCTGGGCGATGAGGTCGAGGCTCTCCAGCATCTGCCCGACCGGGTCGGCGGCATCGGCTGATTTCACCTCGAGGACAGGTGCGACCTTGCGCAGTTGCTTCACGGCGGACGCGGGCAGGTCGGTGGTGGCGACGATGAGGTCGGGCGAGAGGGAGGCGATCGCGTCCATGCTCGGCTCGCCGCGGGTGCCGATGTCCCTCGGGGCGTTCTCGAGGGGGACGGTGGTGTTCCAGGTCCGGTATCCCTTGACGTCGGCGACACCCACGGGTTCGACGCCGAGGGTGAGGAGGCTTTCGACGACGTTCCACTCGGTCGCGACGACCTTGGTGGCGGGCGCGTCGAGCCGGACGTCGGTGCCGGAGGCGTCGGTGAGGGTGATGCGGTCGGAGCCCTTCGCCGAGTCGGTGGCGGCCGGCTCGGTCGTTCCGCAGGCGGTCAGGGTGAGCGCGGCGGCGGTCGCCGCGGCCGCGGTGAGCAGGAGACGTCTCATGAGGGGGTGCTGAGCCTTTCGCTTCTGGTGTGGTGGCGGCCGATGGCGCGGGTGCGCAGGCTGCCGGTCAGCGGATCCGTGTCGACGTCGATCCGGATGCCGTACGTGTCGGTCAGGCGCTCCGGGGTGAGTACGTCCTCGGGGAGGCCGTCGACGACGACGCGTCCCGCCCGGAGGAGGACGATCCGGTCGGCCACGGCGGCCGCCTGGTCGAGGTCGTGGAGGACGACGCCGACGGCGATGCCGTGGTCGTCCGCCAGATCGCGTACCAGGTCCAGGAGCTCGATCTGGTAGCGGAGGTCGAGGTAGGTCGTCGGCTCGTCAAGGAGGAGCACGCCGGTCTCCTGGGCGAGGCACCCGGCCAGCCAGACGCGCTGGAGCTGCCCGCCGGAGAGGTTCTCGGCGCCGCGTTCGGCCAGCTCGCTCACGCCTGCCATGTCCAGGGCGCGGTCGACGGCCGCAGGACCGTCGGGGTCCCGTCCGCCCCACCGCCCCCGGTAGGGGTAGCGGCCGAACTCCACGACGTCGCGCACGGTCAGACCACTGGGCGTGGGGCGGCTCTGCGTCAGCAACGCCACTCGGCTCGCGAACTCACGGGAGGTCAGGGAGAGGGCGTCGGTTCCGGCGCCGATGGTGAGCGTTCCCGTCCTGGGCCGCTGGAGTCGTGCCAGGGTGCGCAGGAGGGTGGACTTGCCGCTACCGTTCGGCCCGACGAGTGCGGTGACTTCGCCGGATCGCAGGGTCAGGGCCGCATCGTGTACGACGTCCAGCCCGTCGTACGCCACGGTCATCGCTGTGGTCGACAGCCTGTGGCCGCGCCTCGAGTCACCGGGCGTCTCTTCACCAGATCTCACGCGGCAAAGGTTAGCCTAACCTAATCGCAAGTTTCAGCCAGGGGTCCTGCCGCCCGGGTCGCCCTCCCTTCCGACCGCTGCCGCGCAGGTCGCGAGCGGGGTGTTCCCGGTCTCGGCCAGCCGGGTCCGCCCTACGGAACGGCCGTACGAGGGCCAGGGGTTGACGCTGCGAAGCCGCGTGACACGCCCTGGGCCCTACGCGACGGCGCGGCCCGGCGGCCGGCCGAGGTGACACCGGACCTGAAGGCGGTGGGGGAACGACGTCATCGCCCGTACGCGCTGCGGCACAGTCCCACGATGTCGGCGGAGGCGACCCCGCGGCCGGCCGCGCAGACGGTGCCCATGTCGTACGTCTGCTCCGGCCGGACCCGGCCCGACGTGTCCGGTCGACGCGGCTGGGGACGGACGGGGGTGTATCGCCGCGGCTGTTCCCGCACCTCCTTCCGGGCAGGCGGCGCGGCCGCGGCACCTCGGTGCTCCGGGGTACGCTTCGCTTCCTTCTTCCGCCCGCTCCCGCCCGGTCGCTCCCCGGAGTCGCTCAGGACGTCCCGGACGGCGGGGGGTGCGCCGGGGGCGGCCGAGCCCTGCGCGGCCGGTGCGGGCCGGGGCGGGGCCGAGACGGCCGGGCCGGCCGGGCCGGCCGGCACGGACACACAGCCGGTCGCACTCGCGAGGACAACGACCATCAGGGACATCGACCGCAGGTTCATGCCCTGGTCAACGACGGCCCGCACGCCCGGACACGTCGCAACGGCCGGACCGGGCGGCCATCACCCGGTCGGGGAGACCGGCTTGGGCGATGCGCGTCCCACGGTCGACGGTGCGGGGGCGTGCGGCGCCGCCCGGTCGCCTTCGCGGCCTGCCGCGATGCCGACGAGGACGGGACGAGGTCATGGCCAGGGCGCGTTCGCCGGAGCCTGCCAGGGCACTCGGGTACTCAGGTGCTGAACTGCAGCGGGCGCCGGAGCAGGTAGGTGGCAGCCGAGGTGACCAGAACGGCCATGCACGCGATGAACACAAGCCCTGCGCCTTCCAGTCCAACGGGTCCCACCAGGATCCCCACGCCGATGACCGGTACGGAGATCCCCGCGTAGGCCACGACGAACAGCGTCGAGATCACCGCGGCGCGCCGGTCCGCAGGAGAAGCCTCGGCCACCGCGGACAGGGCGCCGCGGAACGCCAGCCCCTGCCCGGCGCCCCCGACGAGGGCACTCAGGACCACCAGCGGCAGAAGCTCCCCCCACAGGGCCCCCGCGAGCAGGACCAGCCCGCCCAGTAGCAGCGCGCAGCCCAGGGGCAGCGAGCGCCGTACACCGAGCGGGCCTACGGCTGACTGTCCGGCGATCGAGGCGAAGAAGGCCAGTGCGACGACGAGTCCGCTCACCGCGTGATCGGTCACCTGCAGGGACTCCGCCAGGAACGCCGGGCTGACCGAGGTGAAGACCCCGAGCAGGGCGAATCCCACGAACGAGGCGATCGCAGCGGGCTTGAACACCGCCCGGACCTCGGCGGGCAGGGCCGGCCGTTGCGGCCGAACGGTGTTCAGCCGCCGCTGTTCCGCCACGGTCTCGGGAAGGCTCAGCAGGACGGCGACCGAGCCTGCCAGCAGGGCGAGATGCACGGCGAACGGCAGGTGGAGGGGCCAGGCGGCGTACTGGGCGAGGATCCCGGCGAGCAGCGGACCGCAGCCCAGGCCGCCCATGTTGGCGGCCGTCGCCACGAGCGATGCCCTGGAGCCGCCGCCGTGGGGCGCCAGCTCCATGACGTACGCGGTGGCGGCCCCGGTGAACAGGCCGGCGGACAGGCCCGACAGCAGCCGGCCCGCGTACAGCCAGCCCAGTCCGTCGGCGCCCAGGAAGCAGACAGCGCTCAGCGCCGCGCATCCCAGGCCGCACAGGAGAACCGGCCGTCTGCCCACGATGTCGGAGGCGTTGCCCACCGCCAGCAGCACACCGATGACGCCGAAGGCGTAGAGGGCGTACACGACGGTCACCGTGAGTTCGGAGAACCCGAACTTCTCCCGGTAGAGGCCGTAGAGGGGGGTCGGTAGCGTGGTGCCCGCCATACAGACGGCGAACACCGCCCCGCTGAGGTAGCACCGCCGCCAGCTCAGGCGATCACTGTCCATACCGTCGACGTTAGGTGCCGGTGCCGTACCCGACCGGCGCGGCGTGCCGGAGGCGTCCACCGAGACCCCGTGCCGGTGTGCTGTACGGACGGGACGGCATCATGACAAGGAGAAGCGTGGTTTGACCACAGTCCTCTTCACCATGGTCGCACCGGCCGGGAACGGGCCCGTGACCGCCGCGCTTCGGGTATCGGTCTCCCGACGAGGACCGCGCGGGACCGTGCTGTCGCACTGCCCGCGGACACCAAGAGCTGCCACTCACCGGCATCTTCGAGTCGGTACAGCACACGTGTCGCCACCGGGTCGGCTCGCGGTCTGTCACGAGCGGCTCGGAAAGCACAGTCGCTGTTCCCGGGTTCGGTCCATCCGGTGGTCACCGTGGACGTCAGCGGAGGGTCACCCGGCGGCAGCCAGCCGACGCCGAAGCTCCTCCTCCGAGACGTCTTCCATGTGAGTCAGAAACACCCACATGTGCCCCGAAGGATCCTTGAGGATGACGGTCCGGTCACCATGGAACATGTCTGTCGGCGGCTGGAGGATCTCGGCGCCGGCAGCCTCTGCGCGCTTCGCCAGGCTGTCGACGTCCGGCACGAAGACATGCAGCGTGACGGACGTGCCTCCACCGAGCGAGGCGGGCGCGGCGAAGGAGCCGGCCTCGGCCTCGTCCACGCTGGCGTCGCCCAGCATCAGCGACGACCGCCCGATGGTGACCTCCGCGTGCAGAATCCCGCCGCCCGGGGCGTCGATCCTGAAGTCCTCACGAGCGCCGAACGCCCGTCGGTAGAAATCGATCGCCGCGGCGGCGTCATCGACCATGATGTGCGGGATCACCGCATAGCGGTAACGGTCGGGGATCTCGATGTGCGCTGCGCTCTCGACCATGACGAACCTCCGTGAAAGCCAGCGCCGGTCCACTCCGGCGCTCTGGAAGGAACCTAGAAGCTCAACCATGGTTGAGGTCAAACACCGAGGGGTCCCCTCCCGGTAGCTCTCTGCAGGCACCCGCCGACGGCCGCACGCAGGGGGCGGGTGCCTGCCACGATCTCGGTTGCCACACGCCGCCTTCGCGACAGCTGTCGCGCTTCGGCTCATCACGTGAGCCGGAGCTCAGGAGCTGTCTCCCGCGGAGCCGAGTGAGCCGGCGAGGTGAAGCCGTCGAAGCAGGCTGGTTGTCAGGGAGAGGAGATCGACCGGACCGAATTCTCCCCTCTGCCTGTCCCCGCGCCCGCACGACGCTAGCGTCAAGTCCATGATCGTATGGCTCAACGGCACGCACGGCGCAGGCAAGACGACGACCAGTGCGCTCCTCCAGCAGCTGATCCCGGAGTCACGGGTGTTCGACGCCGAGAAAGTCGGCGAAACACTCATGGACATCAAGCCAGGATTGCCCGCGACGGACAACTTCCAGCACTGGCCGCCGTGGCGGCCGCTTGTGGTCGAGACCGCCCGGCGGGTCCTCGACTACACCGGCGGAATCCTGGTGATGCCCATGACCGTCCTGGTCGAGCGGTACTGGCGCGAAATCAGCTCGGGCCTTGTCCAGCACGATGTTCAGGTCCGGCACTTCGTCCTCCACGCCGACCAGGACACCCTCCGCGCGCGCATCGCGGGCGACACCGTTTGCGGCCCCGACTCCCCGTTTCGTCTCCGATACCTCGAGCCCTACGCCGAGGCGGCCCGCACCTGGCTGCACGCCGAGGCCGAGGTCGTCGACACCACGTACCTCACCCCTGCCCAGGCCGCACAGCGGATCGCAGAGGCCGTCGAGGGGTGAGAGAACGACCTTCCGGTACCGCATCCCGCAGGTGACGACAAGCCGGCCATGGCGACAGCTGTCGCGCTTCGGCTCCTCACAGCGGGGCAACCACACCGTTGACCGGCGGTGTCAGAAATCGATCTCCATGTAGTCGATGTCGGTGAACTCGACCTGCAGCCCCTGGGCGCGCCGGCCGCCGTCCTTGAAGTACTGCTCCTGGAGTCCTTCGGCGATCACGGCCCGGAGCTGCTGCTCGGTGGCCCCCGCGGTCCGGGCGTCGAAGAGCCGTGCGGCGTACTCCGGTGGCAGGTGCTGGGTGATCCGCCGGATGCGCCCGTCGTCAGTGGTACCCGGTGCGGCGGTGAAGCCGAAACGCGCCCTGGTCTCCACGACGATGCCGGTGGAGGTCGCGGCCGTCCTCTGCGCCCGTTCCCTCACCCGCGGCTGCCACCGCTCACGGACGTGACGCGTGAGACGGGCGGCGAGGTCGGGGCGCGGTGACCTGATCTGGTTCCTGACGTACCGCTCGACGGTGCGCTGGGAGATCCCCAGCAGGTCGGCCACGGCTCTGGTGCCCTTCAACCGCTTGACGAGGTAGCGCATCTGCGCGTTCGCGGACTTGGGTGCCGGCCGGGTGACGGTGTTCGCCGCCGCCTGGTCGAGGCTGTCGTAGAGGATGCCCATGCGGTGTTCCTACTCTCCGGTGTCCTGGTCGTCGCCCTTGATGTGGCGGGCGGGATTGAGGCCCTCGTCGAGCATCTGCACGGCCCACAGCAGTTCCCTGGTGCCCTCGTGTTTGACCATGCCGGGCGACACGCCGAGCCGGAAGGTTCCCGGAGCGGGCTTCCCGTCGGTCGTGCGGGGCAGGAAGTCCAGGGGGCCGGGGCCGTCGGAGAGATAGACCGCGCAGTCCGACAGCAGGGCGATGGGCACGAGTGCACCGTCGTCGAGCGTCAGACGGCCGGAGGGCGGCGGGCCCTGCTGGGTGGCGAGCGCCGTCTTGAGTACCTTGCGGTGCATGTTGACCCGGGCGGCCGAGATCACGGCGGCGCGGATGTCGGGCCGCCAGGTGGGCCGTTCGAGGGCGGGCCAGCGTTCGCCGAACGTGTACCGCGCGCCCTGAGGGCGTTCGCGCAGTTTGCCGATGCCCCCCTTGATCGTCGACTTGATCGCCGAGAGCACCGCGGCGGTGGCCGGATCGTTCTGCTTGTGCTGTTCCATGGCCCTCAGGAACTCCCCCTCCGCCATGCCGGAGGTGACGCCGAGGTCGGCCATGGTGGCCTTGTACGCCTCGCTGAGTCGGGCGTACCAGGGGTCCAGGTAAGGGCCGGCCTCAGGGCGGATCCAGGCCTCCGAGGGCCGCAGACGCACCGGCAGCCGGTAGGTGTCGATGAGCTCCTGGGCGTAGGCGACGGTCGGCGTCGCGTACCAGGCGGGGCCCTCGGGCCGGGCTCCGTGAGGGGTGAACGGGGAAGGGAGGCGGGGATCGAGTTCGATGCCGGACAGGTCGACGAGCCAGGAGCCGGGTGTCTTCCTGTCGAAGACGGGCGCCTGGACGTGCACCGGTCCGCAGAGGCCCACCACCAGGCGATTGGCGGCGGCCAGGAACGCGGTGTTCACGTCGATGCCCACGGCGTACGGGCGGGCGCATTCGGCGTCGGTGAGGAGCTGGGGGTCGCGCGTCCATTCGTACGCCTCCTCGTCCAGGACCTCGGCGGGGGTGCGGGTGTGGGTGCGGCCGTGGAGGGCGGCGGCCACGGGGTGCTCCGCCGGGGCCTCGGGCGGGGCCGGATCGACAGGTGCGGTCAGCGAACCGGGTGTCGGGCCTGACACCCACGCGCCGGTCGCGTCGTCCTTGACCGGTCGTGTGGGGGGACGCAGTGCGGTCATCAGTTCAAGACCGGAGACCGCTGTCGATCCACGCGGGGTGATCACCCGGGACGCGTAGGCCGCGAGGACCGCTGCCAGGTCCTGCGGGGGCAGACGCTCGGCGCTCCCCCACGAGCGCGTGTCCAGCGCTCCCCAGGGCAGTACGGCGAACTGGACGCACCGGCGCCGTCCGTCGGCGGCCGGGCGGTAGACCCGCGCCCACGGCCCGAAGCCCCGCTTCGTCAGCTTCCACTTCGCCCGGTGCAGTTGCCTGATGACCTTGTGTTCGTCGGGCAGGCGCAGGTTCCTGCGGTCGTCGAGGACGGCGGGGAGGCCGAGGCGTTCCGCTGCCGCCGCCGTGAGGACGATCAGCGGGTCGCTGTCCTTGCCCCAGCGGTGCAGCCGGGGAGCGCCGAGCTTCGCCTCGGCCAGTGTCCATTCGACCAGGGCGGGGAGGGTGGTGGCCGGGCATTCGAGCACCAGGCCCCTTGCGCAGTACACCGACCCGTCGCCGTCCAGGACACCGAGCGGGCCCGCCTCGGTGTGCGGGTCGGCCGTCGCACGGTCCACGGTCGGGGCGGCCTGCTCCCTTCCGGCGGGCACCGGCCGCGCGTGCGCGACATCAGGTGTCCGGACCTGTGCGACGGCGGGAACCCGAGCCCGCTCGGCGACGCGGTCCCGGCCCCCGACAGGCTGGGAAGGCGGGGCGGGAGCGGCCTGGGCCGGGGGGGTAGCGACGGAGGCCGCGGTGGCCGGGGCGGGCAGAAGGCCCTTGGCCGGTACGTCCTCGGGCGCGCCGGCCGTCCCGGCGGCGGGGCCGTCGTCAGGCTCGGCGGGGGGGCCGTCGGTCGGGTCGGTGGCAGGCCCGGCGGCGGGGTACTTCTGCGCCCAGCCCTCGAGGAGCCGCCGGTACGCCTGCAGGCGCGGGGGGCGTGGCTCGCTCCGCCCGTTCTCCCAGTTCTTCACAGTCTGCGTCGTCGACTGCAAGGCCTGCGCCAGACGTGCCTGGGTCACACCGGCGGCCTCACGCAGCCGGGCCCGCTCCTGCGGGGACGGCAGCTCCGGCACGCCCTGGAGCAACGCGTCCACCGCGTTGAACAGTTCGTCCTCGGTCGGCATGATCACCTCCCTCGCAACCTTAGCGCATTTACTCCCGACTTTATCCCGACCTTTAACCTGCACGGCGGTGCGGGTCTGGAGGTAGCCGGCCACCGCGGTGAGGCGCGCACCGCCGGGGGCGATCACTGGCCGGTTCGCGCCGTCTGCGCGGGCCCCAGGACCTTATCGGATGCCGGACCCGGGCTTTCCTCCCGCCTGCGATCCGCCAGGGGTGGTCCCGAACCCTGAGCCAGAGGTGCGGGTGCTGCTCGGACGGCCGTGACCGCCGGTGACAGCGGGCGGGGACAGCGGGCGGGGACAACAGACAGAAATGATCAGGAATCGAGAAGCACCGCACCCGAGCCGCGACTAGCTTTGTCGCCATGAAGACCACCCGGCGCCGGGCCTCCCCCGGCGCGGCCGGCCACCCGCACGCCACACCGGACCGCCCCTTTTCTGAACAGAGTTGAGCCGAGAACGCCCGGGGATCACCGGGCCGGAGAGCACCACCCCCCGGCCACTGTCCCCTCATACCCGGACAGCCGCGGCGCCGGCACCGACGAGGGGCGGCCGGACACGCTGCTCGGCGTCGGCAGGCCGAGCCGAGCGTCACCACCGAGAACACCGCGATCAGCCCCCTTCGCACAGGAGACACCATGAGCACGATGCCGAAGACCGAGCCGCAGTCACCCGAGCCGCACGATGCCGACAGCCATGAGCTGATCCGCGTGCTCGGCGCGCGCGTGAACAACCTCAAGGACGTCAGCGTCGAGTTGCCCAAGCGCCGGCTGACCGTTTTCACGGGTGTCTCCGGTTCGGGGAAGAGCTCGCTGGTCTTCAGTACCATCGCGGCGGAGTCGCAGCGGCTGATCAACGAAACCTACAGCGCCTTCGTCCAGGGTTTCATGCCCACGCTGGCGCGGCCCGAGGTCGACGTGCTCGAAGGACTGACGACCGCGATCGTCGTCGACCAGCAACGGCTGGGGGCCGATCCCCGCTCCACGGTCGGCACCGCGACGGACGCCAACGCGATGCTGCGCATCCTCTTCAGCCGACTCGGCGAGCCGCACATCGGCCCGCCCGGGGCGTTCGCCTTCAACGTCCCCTCGGTGCGGGCCAGCGGCGCGATCACCGTCGAGCGCGGCAACAAGAAGGCGGTCAAGGCGACCTTCACCCGCACCGGCGGCATGTGCACGCGCTGTGAGGGCCGCGGCACGGTCTCCGACATCGACCTCACCCAGCTCTTCGACGCCTCCAAGTCCATCGCCGAGGGCGCGTTCACCATTCCCGGCTGGAAGTCGGACAGTTTCTGGACCGTTCGGCTCTACGCCGAGTCGGGCTTCCTCGACCCGGACAAGCCGATCAGCGCGTACACCGAGCAGGAGATGCGGGACTTCCTCCACCGGGAGCCGACCAAGGTGAAGGTCGAGGGCGTGAACCTCACCTACGAGGGCCTGATCCCCAAGATCCGGAAGTCGATGCTCTCCAAGGACAGGGAGGCGATGCAGCCGCACATCCGCGCGTTCGTGGACCGGGCGGTCACCTTCACCACCTGCCCCGAGTGCGACGGAACCCGGCTCAGCGAAGCCGCCCGTTCGTCGAAGATCGGGCGGATCAGCATCGCCGACGCCTGCGCGATGCAGATCAGTGATCTGGCCGTCTGGGTGCGGGGCCTGGACGAACCGTCGGTGGCGCCGCTGCTCACCACCCTGGGCCAGACCCTCGACTCGTTCGCGGAGATCGGCCTCGGCTACCTCTCGCTCGACCGGCCTTCGGGCACCCTGTCGGGCGGCGAGGCGCAGCGCGTCAAGATGGTCCGCCACCTCGGCTCCTCACTCACCGACATCACGTACGTCTTCGACGAGCCCACCATCGGGCTGCACCCCCATGACATCCAGCGCATGAACGACCTGCTGCTGCGGCTCCGTGACAAGGGCAACACGGTGCTCGTCGTGGAGCACAAGCCGGAGACGATCGCGATCGCCGACCACGTCGTCGATCTGGGCCCCGGCGCGGGTACCGTGGGCGGCACCGTCTGCTTCGAGGGCACGGTCGACGGGCTGCGGGCCGCAGGCACCCTCACCGGCCACCACTTCGACGACCGGGCCACGCTCAAGGAGACGGTCCGCAAGCCCACCGGCGCGCTGGAGATCCGCGGCGCGTCGGCGCACAACCTGCACGACGTCGATGTCGACATCCCGCTCGGAGTGCTCGTCGTCGTCACCGGTGTCGCCGGGTCCGGCAAGAGCTCGCTCGTGCACGGATCGATCCCCGCCGGGGAGGGTGTCGTCTCGGTCGACCAGGGGGCGATCAAGGGCTCACGCCGGAGCAATCCGGCCACGTACACCGGGCTGCTGGACCCGATCCGCAAGGCGTTCGCCAAGGCCAACGGCGTGAAGCCGGCTCTGTTCAGCGCCAACTCCGAGGGCGCCTGCCCCAACTGCAACGGCGCCGGCGTCGTCTACACCGACCTCGCGATGATGGCCGGCGTCGCCACCCCCTGCGAGGAGTGCGAGGGGAAGCGGTTCCAGCCTGCGGTTCTGGAGTACCGCCTGGGCGGCCGCGACATCAGCGAGGTGCTCGCCATGTCGGTGACCGAGGCCGAGGAGTTCTTCGGCGCCGGTGAGGCGCACACACCCGCCGCGCACCGCGTCCTCGTCCGGCTCGCCGATGTCGGGCTGGGCTACCTCAGCCTGGGCCAGCCGCTGACCACGCTCTCCGGCGGTGAGCGGCAGCGGCTCAAACTCGCCACGCACATGGCCGAGAAGGGCGGCGTCTACGTCCTCGACGAGCCGACCGCGGGTCTTCACCTTGCGGACGTCCAGCAGTTGCTCGGCCTGCTGGACCGGCTGGTCGACTCGGGCACGTCGGTCATCGTCGTCGAACACCACCAGGCGGTCATGGCGCACGCCGACTGGATCATCGACCTCGGCCCGGGCGCCGGCCACGACGGCGGCCGGATCGTCTTCGAGGGCACGCCCGCCGACCTCGTCTCCGCCCGCTCCACCCTCACGGGTGAGCACCTCGCGCGGTACGTCGGCACCTGACCGGCACCCACTCGGGCCGGTCACGGCCGCCGTGCGGGCAAGCCCCCTCGGCTTGTGCCCGTTCCGACCCGCCGCCACTTCCTTTCCGCCACGGGAGGACCGGTGCGCGTACGGGGTGCCGAGCGCGCCGGCACGGCAGGTACGGCCAGCGGCCCGCCGATCCGGTCGGCCCGGCCGGACGCACGGGGCCGCCGCAACCGCGGACGCCCGCCCCCGGTGAGCGGGAGCGGGCGTCTGCGTGAGAGCGGATCAGGCAGTGGTGATGTTCTCCGCCTGCGGGCCCTTCTGGCCCTGGGTGACGTCGAAGTTCACCTTCTGGCCCTCCTGGAGCTCACGGAAGCCCTGGGCGGCGATGTTCGAGTAGTGGGCGAAGACGTCCGGGCCGCCGCCGTCCTGCTCGATGAAACCGAAGCCCTTTTCCGAGTTGAACCACTTGACGGTACCGCTGGCCATTTTGTCCTCCAAGGGGACTCATAGGTCGGCTCCCGCACCTTGCGGGAACCGGAGGTGATCGCCCTGGTCCTCAGAGACTCTGAACAGCAAAAAAGCCCGCGAAAGCGTACTCACGGGCGACCGGTACTTCGGAACCATGACAGCTACCGCAAACGCTACACGGACAGTCGCGCCATGACCACGGAAACGCCGAAGTCGATGTACGACAACACCCGTCAGGGGCGATAGCGCAGCGGGTGATCGGCGGGTACCTCGGTCAGAACGATGCGGTGTCCGTCCGGATCCGCGATCCACATCTCGATCAGGCCCCAGGGTTCGCGTACCGGCGGACGGAGTACGCGCACCCCGCGTCCCTCCAGTTCCCCGTGTGCAGCCGAGCAGTCGGCCACCTGCATCCACAGCCGCAGCGTGGCCGTCGGCGGGCCGTCGGAGCGTCCGGACACCTCGAGGAATCCGCCACCGAGGAAGTACACCGTCCCGCGGTCCGGGCCGGTGCCGAACTCCCGGTAGACCGCCAGTCCGAGCGCGTCCCCGTAGAAGTCGCGGGAGGCCTGCGGGTCACGGGGCCTCAGCAGGACCCGGCTGCTCAGTACGTGCACCATGGCCACGACCCTACGCGGAAGGGCGTGGCCGGCCGGGCACGCGCCGGGTCCCGTGTCGGCTCGGCGAACGATGCGGTCGATCAGCTTGCGGCGGGTCCGGCAGGTCGGATCGCTCATGCGTCCGAGGACGGGCCTGCCGCGACGCGGATCAGCGCGGCGGCGGACATGCCGTCCACGGTAGTGCGCCGGGCGCGAGCGGCGACCGCCTCCGGGGGCGGACGGGGAGGGGCGGCGGGGCAGCTGACGTCGGCAGGTCACGGCGATTTCAGGCCGCATTGAAACGACGGCGGATTCCCCGCCCTCGATACCCTGCGGCAGGCGCCGGTGATCCGTACACGCTGCCCACCAGGGAGAGTTGTCGGCACGGGGCACTGCTACGACGGCGTAGGCACACGCCGGGCGCGGCAGACGGCGCTCCGCGCCCGTCCCGGCCCTGCCATCTCTGGCCGATTAACTGCTGTGCATTCCGCCACACTGCCTGGAGGGCTGTCAGCGCTCCGGCGAGATCCCTAGCATGGCTCCTCACCGCACACGGACTACTTCGACTGGACCGGCGAGGGGCTGGATGAGCCACGGGGACACCTCCATTCCGACGAACATCGACGTGAACGTGCCGAGCGTCGCGCGGATGTACGACTACTACCTGGGCGGCAAGGACAACTATCCGGCCGACCGGGCCGCCTGCGAAGAGCTGCTGGAGGTCGTCCCGAGCACCAAGGTGCTGGCGGTGAACAACCGGCGGTTCCTCCGGCGAGTCGTGCACCACCTCGCGTCCGAGTACGGCATCCGCCAGTTCATCGACCACGGATCCGGCCTGCCGACCCAGGACAACGTCCACCAGGTCGCCCAGCTCGTGGACCCGTCCGCACGGGTCGTCTACGTCGACAACGACCCGATCGTCCTGGCCCACGGCAAGGCGATACTCGAGGAGAACGACAGAACAGCGGTCATCCAGGCCGACATGCGCGACACCGACACGATCCTGGGCCATGCCGAGGTCGGCCGGCTCATCGACTTCGACGAGCCGGTGGCCGCCCTCTTCGTGTCCGTGCTCCATTGCATTCCCGACTCGGACGATCCCGCGGGCCTGGTGCGCCGCGTCGCGGACCGGCTGGCACCCGGGAGCTTCCTGGTCGTGTGCCAGCTCGTGAGCGAGGACGCCGCCACCCGCGACTTCGTCACGGATTTCATGGCGAGGAGCACGAACAACCAGTGGGGCAGGGTACGTCGGCAGGAGGACGTGGGTGTCTTCCTGGAAGGTCTGGACGTGCTGGAGCCCGGCCTCGTCGAGGTCTCGACGTGGCGGCCTGATTCGGACCTGGCACCGAAGCAGGCGACTCGGGAGTGGATCGAGTACGGCGGTGTCGGCCGCAAGTGGTGAGGTGCTCGCACCTCTGGCCCGCCACCCCGGTCAGCTGTAGCGCGCGAGTGCCTGCTCCAGCAGCAGCCTGCTGTCGGCCGGGCTCGGCGACTGTGCACTGAGGGAGTCGAGGATCCACCGGTACTCGTCGGTGCTCTCCTGCTTGTTGACCGACATGGCGTTCGTCAGGTGCTCGATGTAGGCGACGTCGGGGAGCCCCTCCATGGCGAACCGCAGGTAGGTGATGCCGTTGCCCGGCGAGGTGTGAGCGGTCACCTCGAAGGGGGCGACCTGCACGGTCACGTGGGGCAGCTCGGTCATCGCCAGCAGGTGGGCCAGCTGCTCACGCATCACACGGACACCGCCGGTCGGCCGCATCAGCACCGCCTCGTCCAGCAGCACCCAGAGCCTCGGCGCGTCCGGCCGGCGCAACAACTGCTGCCGCTTGAGACGGAGTTCGACTCGTCTGCGCGTGGTCTCCTCCGGCTCCAGGTGGTGCCCGGAGCGGACCACCGCATAGGCGTATTCGGCCGTCTGGAGCAGCCCGGGGACGTAGTGCCCCTCGTAGGTCCGGATGGAGGCCGCGGCCTCCTCCAGGCCCACAAGGGGTTCGAACCAGTCCGGCAGCACGTCGGCGTAAGTCCGCCACCAGCCGCGCTGTCCGGCCTTGCGCACCAGATCGACGAACTCCGCCGTCCGCACGGCGTCGGTGACGCCGTAGAGCGCGAGCAGATCGGCGGCGTCGCGCTCCTTGCACGGCGAGTGCCCCGTCTCCATGCGGCTGATCTTGGCCGTGGAGCAGCGGATCCGGGCGGCCGCCACTTCGGCGGTGATGCCCGCCTCGCCGCGCATCCGCCGGAGCTGAGCTCCCAGAACCAGGCGCAGTGCCGTGGGACTTGCTCCCGCGGCCGGTGCCAGGGTCGGCTTCCGTGAGGGCTGAAGCGGTTCGATGCCGGGCATGCGGGCTCCTGGAGGCGGACGTGGGAACGCCAGTCTGCCATCAGGCACCCTCCGGGGGAGCGGGTCCGCGGAGGGCCACGGTGTGCTTTCAGCCGATCATGCGATCGAAGTCGCCGTCCCTGACGCCCGCGAGGAAGGCACGCACCTCGTCCGGGGTGTACACGAGCGCCGGCCCGTCGGGGTGCCTGGAGTTGCGTACGGCCACTTCCCCTCCGGGCAGCTGGGCCATCTCGACGCAGTTCCCGCTGGGGTTGCTGTGATGGCTCTTCGTCCATTCCACGCCGGTCAGGGAGTTGGCGGGTACGCCGTTGTCGAAGTGCTGCATCGCGTCCATTCCTTTACGGCTTCCACGCTCGAGGGCCCCGACGCGCCGCCAGGACCGGTGCCGGAGGAACGGCTACCCCGTGATCGCTCCCGTTATGCAATTTCGGATGCAATTGCACGCACACCCCGGACGGCGAAGGTGCGGTGGTCGCAGGCCCTGCGGGGGAACAACTGGCCGGTGTCTGCCGCGGGAGAGCCGGGGATCCGGGAGGGCGCGGCGCGCCCCGCGTGGGAGCGTGGCACGAGCCGGCCCCCGTTCTGGCCGAAATCGGCCGGGCACCGCTTGCACCTGTGCGCGGGTTCCTGTGCGTGGGTTCGCGGCGCCGGAACCTGACAACGCTCGACCCCGTGTGCTGCCGCCGTTCGGCGGGCCGACGGCCGCTAGAGTCCGACCAGTGCCGTCCACGCCTCGGCCAGCAGCCTGTGTCCGAGGGGGGTCGGGTGGACTCCGTCGCCCGCGATGCGCTCAGCGCTTCCGGCGGTACGCGCGGCCTGGTTGAGCAGGCCGTCCGCAGCCAGCAGAGCGGCGTCGAACTCCTCGGCCAGCCTCCTGACGGTGTGGATCCTGGGGTCGAGGTCCTCCCGCCAGGCCCACTGCTCCTGTGTCACCGGGACCAGGAAGGGTTCGATGAGGACGAGCTGTGCGTCCGGACGCTCCCGGAACGGCGTGAGCAGGGCGCGGTAGTCGTCCTCGTACGACCGTCGCGAGGTGACCTCGCCCGCCCGGTAGCGGCACCACGTGTCGTTCACACCGATCAGTACGGACACCACGTCCGGCTCGAGGTCGAGCGCATCCTCACGCCACCGGGCACGCAGGTCCGACACGCGGTCGCCGCCGACTCCTCGGTTGACGAAGGTGATGCCGCTGTCCGGCCGCAAGGCGCGGACACGGTCGGCGGCCAGTCGTGCGTAGCCGTGCCCCAGAGGGAAGTCCGGTTCCGACAGCCGGCCCACCTCGGTGATGCTGTCCCCCTGGAACAGGACGGTTGCCGAGCGATGCAGGCTGATGGTCACGGTGTCCTCCGGACGGGTGGCAGGGATGCTGCGGGCGGCTTGCCGCCCCGGACCGGACCTGCCGCCCTACCGCATCGCGGCCGGCCTGCGCATCGAGCTGAAGTCGAGGACGCGGTCCACCTCCCGCAGGGTCTCCTCCGCCACCCGCCGCACCTCCGCCGGTACGTCACCCTGCTCCTCGACGAGGCCGGCGTAGATCGGCGCCTCGGTGCTGTCTGCGAAACTCACGTCGAACTGCCTATTCATCGGTTGGTGCCCGCCGGTCGGCGGAAACGGCGGCCGAGTCTACGCGTTCCCCGCCGGACCGGCGAAGGGAGGGGCCGGGGAACCGGGCGGGGGTACCCGGGATAACCGTTGCGGCGCGGCGGGACGCACGGCAGGGGCGTGAGGGGGCCTCGAAGCGTTGGGGGCCCAGAAGCCGGGAGCGCCGGTCTCCGCAGCCGGACGCCGCCGGTTCGACTCCTGTCTCCCCTGCCGCACCGGTCCCCCCGCCCCGGCCGCCGAGGGGAACGGCTACTCGATGACGAGCTCGACGTCTATGTTGCCGCGGGTGGCCTTGGAATAGGGGCAGTAGGCGTGGGTCGCCTCCACCAGGCGGCGGCCGGTTTCCCCCTCGAGCGCCTCGGGCAGCTCGACGCGCATGACGACGGCGAGGCCGAAGCCCGTGTCGTCCTTGCCGATCGAGACCTCCGCCGTCACGGCGACGTCCTTGGTGTCCACCTTCATCTCCCGGGCGACCGAGCTCATCGCGCTGGCGAAGCAGGCGGCGTACCCGGCGGCGAAGAGCTGCTCGGGATTGGTGCCCTCGCCGTTGCCGCCGAGCGCCGGCGGCAGGGCCAGCGCGAGGTCGAGTCGGCCGTCCGAGCTCACCGCCCGGCCCTCACGGCCGTTCGCGGTGGCGGCAGCGGTGTACAGCGCGTCCATGGGTGACCTTCTCTCTACGCGGTGACCGCGGGCCGGTCACCGGAAAAAGAATTGCACACAATTCAATTGCGCACAACCGACCGCCCCCAGCGCGCTACCCTGGGCTTATGACGTCATCGCTGCCTCCCTCCCCCGGCCCGACCGACCTGCCGGACAGCGAGCTGCTGCGCCTGGACCATCAGGTGTGCTTCTCCCTCCAGGCGGCCTCCCGTGCCTTCGGCGGCGTCTACCGGGAGGCGCTGAGGGAACTCGGGCTGACCTATCCGCAGTACCTCGCGATGATGGTCCTGTGGGAACACGGTCCCCTGCCGGTCAGGTCGATCGGGGAGCGGCTCCATCTGGACTCCGGAACCCTCTCCCCCCTGCTCAAGAGGCTGGAGACGGCCGGACTGGTCAGGCGGGAGCGCAGCGCCCAGGACGAGCGGTCGGTGGTCGTCCACGTCACGGACGCCGGAGCCGGTCTGCGCGAGCGCGCGCTGCCCGTCCCCCGCACGATCCTCGCGGCCACGGGCCTGCCGGTCGAGGAGATCGTCGCGCTGCAGCGGACCCTTGGTCGCCTCACGGCTTCCCTGAGCCGGGCGGTCTGACACACGGACGGGCGCCCTCCCCGCACCTGGTGCGCGTACGGGCGGCCCCCGCCCACCACTCCCGAGAGCCGCGCCGCCGACGTGCTCGGCTTTCCGGGGCCACGCTCAGCGCTCGCAGGACGCCGGCCGCCGAAATAGGATGCAGAAAATCGACGTAACGCGGAGCGGCCCATGAACCGGCGTCGGAATCCCCGGTCGGCCAGCGCCGAGGACCTGCTCAGCACACTGCAGCACCTGACGGCCCGCGCACGGCAGGAAGTGGGACTGCATCAGGCGCGGGTCGAGCTGGCCCAGGCGCTGCAGCGCAAGATGCTCCCGGCCACGCTGCCCACCTTTCCGGGGCTGCGGACCGCCGCACGTTACGCCCCCGCACGGGACGGTCTCGACATCGGCGGCGACTGGTACGACGGCTTCCTGCTCCCCGACGGGGCACTCGGCCTGGCGGTGGGGGACGTGCAGGGCCACGACGTCGAGGCGGCCGCCTTCATGGGACAGATACGCATCGCCATGCGAGCCTTCGCCAGCACGGCGAAGGACCCCGGAGAGGTGATGGCCCGTACGAACGACCTGATCCTCTCCATGGACCCCATCCTCTTCGCGACCTGCTCCTTCTTCCGACTTGATCCCGTCACCCGGGAGCTCGAGAGCGCCCGGGCCGGACACGTGGCGTGCGTGTGGGCCACCGCGGACGGCCGGTCGGGGATCACCGCGGACGCGGGCGGACTCCCGCTGGGCATCGCGCCCCGTCAGCACTATCCGGTCACCCGACGCACGCTCGCCGGCGACGGCGCGCTCGTCCTGCTCACGGACGGTGTCATCGAAGGGCCCTCGCTGCCGATCGGCGACGGGCTCGAGCGCATCAGAAGCCTGCTGAGCTCCCACATCGGTGACACCGCAGAGGAAATCGCGGACAGACTCCTCGAAGCCGCCGTGTGCACCGGCCACGAGGACGACGCCGCCGTGCTGGTCCTGCGCCACGACGCGCTCCCTCTGCCCGGCCCCTCGTGAGGCGGGCCGCCTGCCGCGTGTCACGGCCGCCCGCCGCCATGAGCGGTGTCTGATGAGACGCGTGATCCGCAGCAAGGAAACCAGACGCCGAGCCCTGGTGGTTCTGCAGATGGCGGGCATCACGGCCGCCTACTACGGCTCCGGGCGTCTTGGCCTGCTCCGGCAGGTGGAGGTGGGCAATTCGGTCGTCACCCCGTTGTGGCCGCCCACGGGAATTGCCCTGGCGGCCCTGCTGTACCTGGGCGTCCGCGCCCTCGCGGCGATCGCGGTCGGCGCGCTGCTCATGGTCGTCTGGATCAGCGACGGTCTCACGCCCGGTGGTCTCGGTATCGCGGTGGGCAGCACCGTTGCCCCGTTGTGCTCCTATCTCGCCCTGCGGGCGGTGGGCTTCCGCAAGGAACTGGACCGCCTGCGCGACGGCGTCCTCCTGGTGTTCCTCGGGGCCATGGCCGGAATGGTCCTCAGCTCCACCGTGGGCGTCGGTGTCCAGGCGCTGAGCGGTGATCTGCCGACCCTGCAGTTCTGGCCGCTCTGGTCGGCCTGGTGGGCCGGGGACGCCATGGGCGTACTCACGGTCACCCCGCTACTGCTCGTCCTGCGCACGGTGCGGCTGCCCCGCAGGGGGGACCGGTGGGGGGAGGCGCTCGCGCTGGCGGTCGTCGCGGTCGGGGTCACGGTCGTGGCGACGAGGAGCACCCTTTCCATGATCTATCTGCTCTTCCCGGTCCTGATCTGGGCTGCCCTGCGCTTCCAACTGGCGGGCAGCGCACCGTGTGCCCTGCTGATGTCCGTGATGGCGATCGTCGCCGGAACCGACGGGGTGGGACCGTTCGCCGACCACACCGTGCTCGGGGTCATGCTCAACCTCACCATTCTGAACGGGTGTGTGGCCCTCACAGCCCTTCTGCTGGCCGCGATCGTCACCGAGCACAACAACATCCGCCGTGAGACGGAACGGGCGTGCGAGGAACTCGCGGCTCTCGTCGAGGAGCTCGCGCCACGGCCGACGGGGAAGAACCGGCCGCCCGGGCCCGGTGAGGAACGCGGCCCGCCCTGAGCTGCCACGCTCCCCTCAGCCGGCCTGCGCGTCGCCGGCCCGCGGGAAGTGGCGGGCGAGGAAGTCGTTGCGGAAGGTGCCGGTGGGGTCGAACCTGGTCATCAGTTCCTCGAAGTCCGCGTAGTGCCGGTACAGCTCGCGCAGCCTGCCGGGATCCGTGGTGAACACCTTGCCCCAGTGCGGCCTGGCTCCGAAGGGCGCCAGCGCGTCCTCGATCGCATGGAGGACGGGCGTGACGGCAGCCGTGTCCGGGACCCAGGTGAAGTGGAACGCCACGGCGTCGCCCCCCTCGGCCGGACTGAGCCACAAGTCGTCCGCGGCCACGGTGCGGATCTCGCCGATCTGCAGCAGCGGCGCGAAGCCTCCGCGGATCCGCTCCAGCGCCTCGTAGGCCGCCACGGCGTCGTGCCGGGCCACGAAGTACTCGGACTGGAGCTCCTCCCCGTTGCTGGGGGTGAACTCGAGCCTGAAGTGGGGAAGCCGTGCGTGCCACGGGCCGGCGTCCCCCTGCTGCGTGCAGTGAACGGCCGGCATGCCCGGGACCGGATGCCTCGGCCCGTCGGCCAGCGTCGCACCCCGCCAGCGCCGCGGCGCGACGAGCGGCCCGTCGCCCGTGATCCGTCGCTTGAGCCACACCTGGTCGACCGGATCGTCCCGCCAGCCGGTGAACAGGCTCACGCTGTAGGCCTCGGACATCACGGCGTCGAACCGGCCGATCACCTCGTCCCGCGGCAGACCCTCGTAGACCCACTGCTGTACGCCGAACGCGGGCACGAGGTCCAGGGTGACGCGGGTCACCACCCCGAGCGCGCCCAGGGAGACGACCGCACCGGCGAAGTCCTCGTGGCTTCGCTCCAGGGCGACCAGGTCACCGTCCGCGGTGACGAGTTCCAGCGCCCGGACGGCCCCGGCCAGGGAACGGTTGCCGACGCCGGATCCGTGGGTACCGGTCGCGCACGCCCCCGCGACCGAGATGTGGGGCAGCGAACCCAGATTGTGCAGGGCGAATCCGTTCCGGTGGAGCGTGTCGGTCAGCTCGCCGAAGCGCAGTCCGGCACTCACCGTCGCGGTGGCGGCATCCCGGTCGATCTCGATCGAACGGGGCAGGCCCGCGACGGACACGAGATCACCGGTCGTGTCGGCGATCGTGTTGAAGGAGTGCCCGGTGCCGAGCGCCCTCACCGTGTCGGCGGCGGCCACGACGTCCTGGAGCTCGGCCACCGAGGCAGGTGTGTGCAGGCGCCGTGCGCCGAACGCGATGTTCCCGGCCCAGTTGGTCCGCCGGACGGCCGGGGCGCACCCCGAGTGATCGATCATGCGTCCGAAGCTTACGCTCGCCCACACGCAGGCCCCTCGCAGGCTCGGAAAGCTCGCACGCCCACCTCCAGGCCGCCGGAGCGTCCTGAGGGCGGGCGGGACTCAGTACGGCAGTACGCGTCCGGACGGGGTACGCAGATCCGGCGGGGGCGGCCCCGCGGGGGGCCTGGGACGGCGGACGATCTGGATGCGGCCCACGGCCACCACCTCCTCAGGTCCCCGGTATCTGCCCACCCGGGCGCCCTTCACACGTCCCGCACGGCCCGGAAACGCCGACTCACGCCCGCGGATGCGGTACACGCCGGGTGCCGAGACCCTGGAGGAGGGGGACGCCGAGCGGAGGAGGATCCGACATGTCCGCCATGGACAAGATCAAGAAGTTGCTCAAGGGCCACGAGGACCAGGCAGGAAAGGGTGTCGACAAGGGCGGCGACATGATCGACGACCGGACGCAGGGCAAGTACAGCAAGCACGTCGACACCGGGCAGGAGAAGCTCCACCAGCAGATCGACTCGGACCGGGACCCGGACGACCCGTCGCGCGGCTGACCGTCACGTCCCGCCGGCCGGGAACACCGGCGGGCCCCTGCGTTGCCCTCTCGTGCGTGCCCGGCCCGGAGGCAGGCCCCAACCCGCCGCCGGGCCGGGCACACGGAGTGCTCGAACGCGGTGAGGCACGTTCGGGGAGAGGGGGATCGGGAGGGTGGGCTCGTCCTCCGGCTCCGTCCGGACGCAGGCCTTCGGGCCGCGCTGCGCCACCGCGGCCTGGCAGCACCGCCCGAGGGGCACCGCCGGTCCGGCCGGCCGTCACGTTCCCGAAACGATCAGGTAGCACCCCCTCCATACCAGGGCTCTACGCTGGGTTCGCGCCCAGGCCGAAGGCGTCCGCCGGCGAGATGACGTACTTCCCCGCGCGAACAGGAGCCCGGTGTGACTCCCGCTCTTCCTCCACTCCCCCCATGGCTCGGGCACGTACTGCGGACCCAGAGCGGACCTCTTCCGTGGAATGCCGTCGTGCGTGGGGCGCTGGCCTGTGTGCCGATGCTCGTGGCCGTCCTCGCCGAGAGGCCGACGGCGGGGGTGCCTGCCGCGCTGGGCGCGATGCTGGCCGGCATCAACGACCGCCCCGGCAGCCGCCGAGCCTCCGTCACCCGTCTCGGGGTCCCGGCCGTGGCGGGTTCGGCCGGGCTGCTCCTGGGCACGGTGCTCGCGGCGGCAGCCGGAGCCGGGCGGCCGCTGATCGTCCTGCCCCTCCTCCTGGGCGTCCTCGGGCTGGTGGCGGGCGCCCTCAGTTCGACGGGACCCGTCGCCTCGGCCTGCGGCACGCAGCTGCTGGTCGCGGCCGTGATCGGGGCCGGTATGCCGTTGCCGGAACCGGGCCCGCTGCGGGCGCTCCTGTATCTGACCGGGGCGGGCTGGCTGCTGCTGCTCCGTCTGGTGCTCCCCTCGCCGGGCCGGCTCAGCAGCGGACCGTACCGCCTGGACGGTGAACGGGAGGCGGTCGCCGCGATGTACGAGGCCGTGGCCCGACTGCTGCGGGCGACGGGCGGCCCGCATGCCCCGGCCGAGCGCAGGGCGCTGAGCGCGGCCCTGGATCATGCCCAGGACGCTCTGAGGGGACCGCGGCTGCGCCGCGACGCGAGCACCGCCGCCGAGCGGCGGCTGCATGCCCGGTACGCGGCCGCGCTGCCGCTGGCGGAGGCCGCGACGGCGCTGGCCTGGGCCGGAGTTCCGCTGCCCGCCCGCGTCGTGGAGGGCCCGCGCAGACTGGCGGACGCGGTGCGCGACGGTAAACCCTGCGGGAGTCTCCCGGCCCCCGCCCGCACGGACGCCGGGCTCCGTGCGCTGGACGATGCCCTGTTGGCGGCCGCGGCGGTCTTCGACTGCCCGGGGGACGTGTCGCCGGCCACGCGGAAGACCGGTCCCCACGCGTCGGTCGCGAGCCGGGCCTGGAGCGCCGCGGGGCGGGAGTACGGCCTGCGGGTGGCCGTCTGCTGCGCCACGAGCACGGCCGTGGCACAGCTGCTGCGGCACGAGCACTGGTACTGGCTGCCCGCCACCACCGTGTTCCTCGTCAAGCCGGATCTGGGTCCGCTGGCGTCACGCGTGCTCTGCAGAGCCGCGGGGACCGTTGTGGGGGCCGGGGTCTTCGCGGCTCTGGCGCTGCTGCTGCCGGGTCCGCTCGCGCTGGTCGCGTTGGTGGCGGCGTGCGGGGCGCTGCTGCCGGTGGCCACGCGCCACTTCGCGGTGCAGACGGCGGTGGTCACCGTGCTGGTGCTGGCTCTCGTGCTGCTGGGCGGTGAGCCCTCCGCCTCCGGGGAGCGGGTCGTGGAGTCCCTCCTCGCCTGCACGACGGTGCTGCTCGTCGGGCATCTACCGCTGCCCGGCCGACGGGGACACGCCGTACGGGCCGCCGTCGACACGGCGGTGGGAGCGGCGCACCGCTACCTCGGGCACGTCCTGGACGCCCCGCAGGACGCCACGCAGCGCGGCACGCTGCGGCGTGACGCGTACCGTTCGCTGGCGGTTGCGCGTACGGCCATCGATCTCTCGTCGGCCGAACTTCCTTCGGTGGCACGGCATTCCGCGGGCTCGGAGGAGGTCGTGAGCGCGGTGGAACGGCTCGTCGACACGACGACCGCGTGTGCGGTGCAGCTCGCCGAACCGTCGGCCGGACTGCCGCCGCGCCATGCCGAGCGACTGGCAGCCCACCTGTCGGAGCTCCACCGGGTGAGGTCGGTGTCCGCCCGGACCGCGGTGGCCGGGTGACGGAGCCGGCCTCCAGGACGTACGACCGCCCCTGCCGCGGCGGATACGGTCGCGGGCTCGGCCCGTGCGACTGAGCGCCCGTCATCCTCCCGCCGTCCCGTCGCCCCTCGGCCAAGCGCGCCCGGCGGCGGAACGCGAGAGTTCGTTCGCCGTGAGGTCGCCCATGCGGGCACCCTGGCAGAGGACTTCGCCCACACGCGCGCGTTCGCTGGGCCACCGCGGCCTACTTACTTGCCCTGCGAGGCACTTCGCCCACACGCGCGCGTTCGCTGGCCTCGTATCGCGTTCGCTGGTCTCGTCGTCGCGTTCGCCGGTCTCGTACGATGAGCGGCGTGATCGCCGAACTGCAGTGCGTGGTAATGGACTGTCCCGACCCGGCACGACTGGCCGGCTTCTACGGAGCCGTCCTCGGAGGGCACGTGGATCAGCCCGACCCGCGGTGGTCCCTCGGACCCGACTGGGCGACCGTTCACACACCGGCCGGGACCGTCCTCGCCTTTCAGCGGGTCAAGGACTACCAGGCCCCTCGATGGCCGGATCCGGACGGCCCGCAGCAGCTTCATCCGGACTTCGAGGTGGCCGATCTGGACCGCGCCCAGGAGCAGGTGCTCGCTCTCGGCGCCACCTTGCTGGACGCCGGCCCGGGCACACGCCGCTGGCGCGTCTACGCGGACCCCGCCGGTCATCCGTTCTGCCTGGTCCGGCACTGACGGCGCGCGGCCGTCCGCCGCAGGAGCCCGGGCGGGAATCCCGGCGTACCCGGCGCGGCCGTTCCTTTCGGACCCCGCGGGCCACACGTATGTCAGCGGCTGATCAGTGACACCGCCGCGCACGCGCCGCTCACCGCGCCCACCGTCATGACGGACGCGGCCACACAACGCGCCCTGAGGCGCTCGTACCGTGCGGTGTACTCACCCCGGAGTTCGGTGGCCCGGCCCGCGATCCTCGTGAGCGCCTCGCGGCAGACTGCCACCCGGTCCGTCACGTAGACGCGTTCGACATCCTCCCGCTGGGCCGCGGTGAGCCACGGCAGCTGATCGGTGAAGCGGCCTGCCTGACGGCGGGCCTCCTCCACCTCGGCGTTCCAGAGCAGGTAGCCCTCCACCTGGGCCAGGCCCCGTGCGGTCTCCTCGTCCCGCTTCATGCCGTCCACCTCTCAAGGGGTAGTCGTCCACGGACGCTCAGACCTGCTTGTCACCCGGCGCCACCGTGACGGACTGGTCGGGACGGGTCACCGCTTCCTCGAGCGCACGGATCGCGGGGTGGTGCAGGTCGAACGCCGGGGATTCGGAGCGGATCCGCGGCAGTGTCAGGAAGTTGTGCCGCGGGGGCGGGCACGACGTCGCCCATTCGAGCGAACGGCCGTATCCCCAGGGGTCGTCGACCTCGACCTTCCTGCCGTACAGGGTGGCCCTCCACACGTTGTAGAGGAACGGCAGCATGGACAATCCCAGCAGGAACGAGGCAATCGTCGAGATGGTGTTCAGCGCGGTGAAGCCGTCGGCGGCGAGGTAGTCCGCGTAACGACGCGGCATGCCCTCGGCACCCAGCCAGTGCTGCACCAGGAACGTGCCGTGGAAGCCGACGAACAGCGTCCAGAAGTGCATCTTCCCCAGGCGCTCGTCGAGCATTTTGCCGGAGAACTTGGGCCACCAGAAGTAGAAGCCGGCGAACATGGCGAAGACCACGGTGCCGAACACCGTGTAGTGGAAGTGCGCGACGATGAAGTACGAATCGGAGACGTGGAAGTCCAGCGGCGGCGAGGCCAGGAGGACGCCGGTCAGGCCACCGAAGAGGAACGTGACGAGGAAGCCGATCGACCACAGCATCGGCGTCTCGAGGGACAACGAGCCCTTCCACATCGTGCCGATCCAGTTGAAGAACTTCACACCGGTCGGCACCGCGATCAGGAACGACATGAACGAGAAGAACGGCAGCAGCACGCCGCCCGTGACGAACATGTGGTGCGCCCACACCGTCACGGAAAGGCCGGCGATGGCGATCGTCGCGCTGATCAGACCGACATAGCCGAAGATCGGCTTCCGGCTGAAGACCGGAATGATTTCGGAAACGATGCCGAAGAACGGCAGGGCGATGATGTACACCTCTGGATGGCCGAAGAACCAGAAGAGGTGCTGCCACAACAACGGGCCACCGTTGGCAGGGTCGAAGATGTGTGCGCCGAACTTGCGGTCCGCCTCCAGCGCGAGTAGCGCACCGGCCAGGACCGGGAAGGCCAGCAGGACGAGGACACCGGTCAGCAGGACGTTCCACGTGAAGATCGGCATACGGAACATCGTCATGCCGGGGGCGCGCATGCAGATGATCGTGGTGATGAAGTTGACCGAGCCGAGGATCGTGCCGAAGCCGGAGAAGGCCAGACCCATGATCCAGAGATCGGCCCCGACGCCGGGTGAGCGGATCACGTCGGACAGCGGTGTGTAGGCGAACCAGCCGAAGTCGGCCGCTCCTTGCGGGGTCAGGAACCCGGACACCGCGATGCTCGACCCGATGAGGTACAGCCAGTAGGCGAACATGTTCAGCCGCGGGAACGCCACGTCGGGCGCCCCGATCTGCAGCGGCATGATCCAGTTCGCGAAGCCTGCGAACAGCGGCGTCGCGAACATCAGCAGCATGATCGTGCCGTGCATCGTGAACGCCTGGTTGTACTGCTCGTTCGACATCAACTGCGTTCCGGGACGCGCGAGTTCGGCGCGCATCACGAGGGCCAGCACCCCGCCGAAGAGGAAGAACGCGAACGAGGTGGTCAGGTAGAGCGTGCCGATCGTCTTGTGGTCCGTGGTGGTCATCCACTTGACGACCACGTTTCCCGGCCGACGACTCCGAACGGGCAGTTCGTCCTCGTAGGCGGTATCGGCTTCCACCGATGTTGAGGGGCCCCTCGTCGTCACTGCGGCACTCCTTCGGTCGACGGCCGGATGCGTACTCGGCGACCAGGATGGACCCGCCTTCTGCGGAACCGCGCGCTATCCCCGTCAGCGCTCCCCCACCGGCTGGCAAAGGACACCCGATTGGCCGATGGCGGAGACGCGCGTGTTGACGTGCCTCTCAGGCGCCGGCCCAGGAGCGCATGGCGTCCCGCGAAGGGAAGTCGGCCACGTTCTTGTCCAGCGGCCTGTCGGTGTACTGGTGCAGGAGCCAGGGCGCCTCGATGCGCGGCTCCCCGGCCGGCACGTGGTCGGCGATCCAGAGCCCGTCGCCCGCGTAGGAGCTCGTGTCGTAGGTGCGCCAGAAGGACCGGTTGCAGTAGAGCAGGACGCGGTGGTCCGGCCTCAGGCGTTTCACCTCACGGATGAAGCGGTCCTTGTCCTTGCTGCTCGCGTGCGTGCCCTCGCCGGTGTGCTCCCAGTCGGCGGCGAGGAGGTCGCCCGGTTTCTCCGGTGTCCCCTCGACGAAGTAGGCGGCCTGCCGCTCGGCGTTCCCCGGCCAGAGGAAGTGGTAGAAGCCGACCACGCATCCCGCCTTCCTGGCACGCGCGACCTGACCCTGGAGTCTCGGATTGACGTACGAACGGCCTTCGGTGGCCTTGATGAAGACGAAGTCCAGCCCGTCCGTGTCGAAGTCGGTCTGATAGGAGCTCACATCGACGCCGTGCAGCACGGCCACCACCTCCCAGGGGGGCACTGTGATTCCGTTTTCTCTCCCCATAGGTGCCCACGGGGAATGCACCCATCCGCTCCGCCGACCGCAGAACCGATTCGTCACACCCACAACACCGGCGTGCCGCGGTCGAGGAGCACCGGCGCACGCCGGAACGCGCCGGAGTGCGCCCCGGGCGGCCCGCACAGGCAGGGATGGCGGTCAGGACGCGCAGGCATTGGTGCCGGCGCGGCCCGACGCACCGTTCAGCCGGCCTCCGGCCCGGCGCCGGACCAGTGGGTGGGCCGGTCCAGGGTCCGCGGCAGCCGGGTGGCGGTGTTGCCCTTCGCCGCGTTCAGCTGGGCCTGGGTGACGAAGAGCGCTCCGGTGAGGTCAGCGTCCGAGAGCTCGGCGTCACGGAAGTCCGCGCCGATGAGGTCCGCGCCGCGGAGGTCGGCCCCCCGCAGGTCGGCCGCGATGAGGTAGGCCCCGCGCAGGTCGGCGCCGCGCAGATCGGCGTCCTTGAGGCGGGCGCCGATGAGATCGGCTCCCCGGCGGACGCGCTTGTCACGCTTCTTGGCCCGGGGAACCGTGGCACGCACGAGTTCGCTGGTGCGCAGCAGTAGCGCGGCAACCTGCTCGCGGTGTGCGGAGACGTCCAGCACGGCGAGCTTCTCCGCGCCGGCGTGCGTGAGACGTTCGGTGGCGGCCAGGGCGCCGCTGAGCTCCGGGTGCAGGGGTGCGGCCGCGGGCAGCATGAGAGCTTCGGTGAGGTACCAGAGGAGTTCGTGGAGCCGCCGCATCACGGGGAAGACCTCGAACATCTGCGGCGCGGTGTCCGGTGCGCGCCTCCAGTCCGTGCCGCCGTAGGTCTCCTGGGAGACCTTCTGGCCGGCGCCGAAGCAGTCGTACACCGTGCATCCGGAGAAGCCCGCCGGCCGCAGCCGGGTGTGTATGCCGCAGCGGAAGTCGTCCTGCAGATTGCGGCACGGCTCGCCCGCGGCCTTGTTGATCGCGAAGTCGGCCGACGCGGTGAGCGTCAGGGCGACGCAGCACAGCCCGAAGCAGTTCGCGCAGTCGGCACGCAGAGAGGCCCGGTCGGTGGCGGGCGCGGCGATCGGATCGTTGTCGGGCACGTGCGCGATTCCTCCGGTGGGTGCTGGGAGCCCGAGTTTATCGGGGTGCGACTCCAGGGGGTCAGGCCGTTGTCGGTGGGCGGGCGCACACTGGCACGGAGTGGGCGAAGGAGGGGGGCACATGGAGATGTCGCGGGAGAGCGGGTTCGATCCGGCAACCGGGGACGGACCGGCCGTGATCGTCCCGGGGGGTGGACGTGAGGGGGCGGTGAGAACGGCCTTCGAGGGGATGCTGCAGATCAGGCGGCTCACGAACGCGCGCCACCCCGACCCGGAGCGCGTACCCGCCCAGTGGGAGCTGCACCGGCCGGTGCGGGCCGTGGCACTGGCGCTGGAGGCCGCCGGCATGTCCGCCTCCGCGGTGGGTCCGTCCGGGCGGCGGACGGCCACGGGGTACCGCGTGTGCGAGGGCGAGGCGCCTGGCTCCGCGCGGGTCGAGTGGGCCGGTCCGCCGGGCGGTGGAGCGGCCCAGGAGGAGGAGGGGGCGCTGGCCGGGTGCATGACGGTGCTGCGGCAGCTCGGCTGGACGGTCCTGCTGTACCGGGGGCCCCGCCGGCGGCGCTTCCTGGAGGTGGAACCCCCGCCCGCCGACCGGCCCGGCGGGCACGTCTGAGCGGCTCCTTCCCGGCGGGAGGGCGCGTTGTCAGACCCATGGGAGATGCTTGACGGTCCGACACCTCTGAGCGGGAGATGCTGACATGCGCAACGACGAGATCGCCGCGGCCCAGGCGTACGTCCGTCTACTGGAGGCGACGCGCGCCGCGTTGGCCGAACCGTCCGACGCCCCCCTGTACATGCCGCTGCTGGCTTCCCCGATCGAGGAGGCGGACGAGGCTCTGCGCAGCGCGGGCTTCGCAGGGAACGAGGAGCGGCTCTTCGCCGCCGTACGGGCTCTGCAGCCGAGCCTGACCGGTTCGGACCGCTGAGCGGATCCGGTTCGGGGACCGTGCGGGGGCCGCGGTGGTGGTCCGCTCACCCAGCGCGGGGATCACCACCGCGGCTCGACAGCGGCTACTGGCCGCTGTACATCAGCGAGCCGGGTGTCGTCAGGAGCTCACCCGTCTCGAGCCAGGTCTTCAGCCCGGAGAGGATCATCGGCCAGCCACCGTACAGCTGCTCGTCGGCACCCTCGCGCAGTTCGTCGTGGGTGACGGTCAGGCGGCAGGAGTCACCGACGGGCTCGATCTCCCACGTGACGCGGGTCGGCCCTTCGCTCTTCACGGCGTCGCTCCAGAGGGCCACCATGCTCTGGACCAGTCTGCGGGGCGGGTCGACCTCCAGATTCCGGCCCTCACCGAGTGGACCGCCGGCCCCCGGGGCACTCATCTCGAAGTGCGAGCCCGGTGTCCAGTCGGAGGTGACGCGGGCCCCGAAGTTGTACGTACTTCTGATCCCGGGGTCGGTGATCGCCTCCCAGAGGCGCTCGGCGGTGGTGCGGATGTACAGCTCGAAGACCTTTTCCATGGGTTCTCCCGTCGGCTCTCGAAGTCGCCGAGCCCTGCCGCCCAGGGCTCAGCGGATGTGCGCGCCCATCGGTCGTGGACGAGCCGGATGGGCACCGGGGCGGGGAAGTGGAGCGTGTCCCGGCCGCGCCGCCGGGTGTCTACCGGACCCCCCGCCTCGTACGCCGAGGTGCTTCCTCACCGCGAGGCGGGCGGTGTCCAAGCACCCTTCCCACACACTCAGTGTCTGTCCGTCGCCCCGGAAGAGCTCGTCGAGCAGGCTGCGACGTGTGGGGGCGGCCAGCTTCGACCACCTGGTCCGTGCGTCCGCGAACAGGTGACCACCTGGGCACCTGCCGGCGGGAGCTGGGGACGTCCGGAGCCCTGCGCGGGCGCAAATGTGAATTGATTCAAACAAAGAAGAACCAGACGGACCGCTTGACTAGCGACACTGCGGAAACCTAGCGTACGGTCCGGATGAAACGATTCACATCCCCGATCCTGACCGGTCGCCGGATGACTCTGCTTACGAGGTGTTCATGTCTGATGTGTCGGCCGTCAAGGCAGCCCTGAAGTCTCAGGTCATCGAGACGCCGTCCTGGGGGTACGGCAATTCCGGGACCCGCTTCAAGGTCTTCGCCCAGCCCGGCGTCCCCCGCGACCCCTTCGAGAAGCTGGCGGACGCCGCCCAGGTTCACCGGTACACCGGAGTGGCGCCGAAGGTCTCGCTGCACATCCCGTGGGACAGGGTCGAGGACTACGCCGCGCTCACCCGGCACGCGGAGGATCTGGGACTGCGCATCGGCGCCATCAACTCCAACGTCTTCCAGGACGACGACTTCAAACTGGGCTCGGTCACCCACCCGGACCCCGAGATCCGGCGCAAGGCCACCGATCACCTGCTCGAGTGTGTCGACATCATGGACGCCACCGGCTCCCCCGACCTCAAGCTGTGGTTCTCCGACGGCACCAACTACCCCGGTCAGGACGACATCGCGAGCCGTCAGGACCGGCTGGCGGAGGCCCTCGCCGAGGTGTACGAACGGCTCGGGGACGACCAGCGGATGCTGCTGGAGTACAAGCTGTTCGAGCCGGCGTTCTACACCACCGACGTGCCGGACTGGGGCACCTCGTACGCCCACTGCCTCAAGCTCGGCCCGAAGGCCCAGGTCGTCGTGGACACCGGCCACCACGCGCCGGGCACCAACATCGAGTTCATCGTGGCCTTCCTGCTGCGCGAGGGAAAGCTCGGCGCGTTCGACTTCAACTCCCGCTTCTACGCGGACGACGACCTGATGGCGGGGGCCGCCGACCCGTTCCAGCTGTTCCGGATCATGCACGAGGTGGTCAAGAACGGTGGTCTGAAGGCCGAGACCAACGTCAACTTCATGCTCGACCAGTGCCACAACATCGAGGCCAAGATCCCGGCCGTCATCCGCTCCGTCACCAACGTGCAGGAAGCCACGGCGAAGGCACTGCTCATCGACACCGAGGCGCTGGCCGCGGCGCAGCGGTCCGGCGACGTCCTGGCCGCCAACGGTGTGCTGATGGACGCGTACAACACCGACGTCCGCCCGCTGCTCGCCGAGGTGCGCGAGGAACTGGGCCTGGACCGGAACCCGTTCGCCGCGTATCTCGCCTCCGGCAACCAGGAGCGCATCGCCGCCGGCCGGGTCGGCGGAGAGCAGGCAGGCTGGGGCGCCTGAGCCCCCTTCCCGCACCGTACGTCCCGGCACCCGCCCGCCCATCACCGCGAAGGAACCCTCATGACGTCCGCGACGCACGCCGAAGTCGCCGCGCTCCTGGAGCGCGCCCACCGGATCGGCTCCGACCCGCGCAACACCAACTACGCCGGCGGCAACACCTCCGCCAAGGCTTCGGAGACCGACCCGGTCACCGGCGGCGAGACCGAACTGCTCTGGGTGAAGGGCTCGGGCGGCGACCTGGGCACGCTGACCGAGGCGGGGCTCGCCGTGCTCCGGCTGGACCGGGTACGCGCGCTCAAGGACGTGTACCCGGGGGTGGAACGCGAGGACGAGATGGTCCAGGCGTTCGACTACTGCCTCCACGGCAAGGGCGGCGCGGCCCCGTCGATCGACACGGCGATGCACGCCCTCGTCGACGCCGCACACGTCGACCATCTGCATCCGGACTCGGGCATCGCGCTGGCATGCGCGGCCGACGGCGAGAAACTGACCGCGCGGTGCTTCGGTGACAAGGTCGCCTGGGTCGGCTGGCGCCGGCCCGGTTTCCAGCTCGGCCTGGACATCGCCGCCGTGAAGGAGGCCAATCCGCAGGCCGTCGGCGTGGTGCTGGGCGGACACGGCATCACCGCCTGGGGCGACACCTCCGAGGAGTGCGAACGCAACGCCCTCTGGATGATCCGGACCGCCGAGACCTTCCTCGCGGAGCAGGGCGCAGCGGAGCCGTTCGGACCTGTCCTCCCCGGTCACCAGCCCCTTGCGGAGGGGGCGCGCCGAGAGCGGGCCGCCGCCCTGGCTCCGGTGATCCGCGGCCTGGCGTCCACGGACCGCCCGCAGGTCGGGCACTTCACCGACGCACCCCCCGTACTGGACTTCCTCTCGCGCGCCGAACACCCGCGCCTCGCCGCGCTCGGCACCTCCTGCCCCGACCATTTCCTCCGTACGAAGGTCAGCCCGCTCGTCCTGGACCTGCCCGCCGACGCGCCGCTGGACGAAGCGGTCGCCCGGCTCGAGGTGCTCCACGAGGAGTACCGGGAGGCGTACCGCGCGTACTACGGGCGTCACGCCACGGCCGACTCGCCCGCGGTGCGCGGCGCGGACCCGGCGATCGTGCTGGTGCCGGGTGTCGGGATGTTCTCGTTCGGGAAGGACAAGCAGACGGCCCGGGTGGCCGGGGAGTTCTACCTCAACGCCATCAACGTGATGCGGGGTGCCGAGGCCGTCTCCTCCTACGCACCGATCGAGGAATCCGAGAAGTTCCGCATCGAGTACTGGGAGTTGGAGGAGGCGAAGCTTCGCCGGATGCCCGCTCCGAAGGCGCTGGCCACCCGGGTCGCCCTGGTGACCGGGGCCGGGTCGGGCATCGGCAGGGCCATCGCGCACCGGCTCGTGGCGGAGGGCGCCTGTGTCGTCGTCGCGGACCTGAACGGGGAGAACGCCGCCGCGGTCGCCGAGGAGCTCGGCGGCACGGACAAGGCCGTGGCGGTCACGGTCGACGTGACGGACGAGGAGCAGATCACCGACGCGTTCCAGGCCGCGGTGCTGGCCTTCGGCGGGGTGGACCTGGTCGTCAACAACGCCGGGATCTCCATCTCCAAGCCCCTGCTGGAAACCACCGCCCGGGACTGGGACCTGCAGCACGACATCATGGCGCGCGGTTCCTTCCTGGTCTCCCGGGAGGCGGCGCGGGTGATGCAAGCGCAGAAGCTCGGTGGTGACATCGTCTACATCGCGTCCAAGAACGCCGTGTTCGCGGGCCCGAACAACATCGCCTACTCAGCCACGAAGGCCGACCAGGCGCACCAGGTCAGGCTGCTGGCCGCCGAGCTCGGCGAGTACGGGATCCGCGTCAACGGTGTCAATCCTGACGGCGTGGTGCGCGGTTCCGGGATCTTCGCCGCGGGGTGGGGGGCCCAGCGTGCGGCGACGTACGGCATCGAGGAGGAGAAGCTCGGGGAGTTCTACGCCCAGCGCACGATCCTCAAGCGCGAGGTGCTCCCGGAGCACGTGGCCAACGCCGTCTTCGCGCTGACCGGCGGCGACCTCACCCACACCACCGGACTGCACGTCCCCGTCGACGCCGGCGTGGCGGCGGCCTTCCTGCGCTGAGCCCACGCGCGGTCCGCCGCGTCCCCGTACGCCGTTCCCGTGAACGGCGGGGGGCGCGGCCCCGCCCGGATCGGATGAGATGCACATGCCTGCTACTTCACGACACGACCCGGTGTTCGCCGCGGTCGATCTCGGGGCCACCAGCGGCCGGGTCATGACCGCCGCGGTGGGTCCCGACACGCTGGCGCTGACCGAGGCGCACCGTTTCGCCAACACCCCGGTCAGGCTCCCCGACGGGCTGCGCTGGGATGTGCTCGCCCTGTACCAGGGGATCATCGACGGACTGCGTACGGCGGCGCGCGGCGGTCCTCTCACCTCGGTGGGGGTCGACACGTGGGCCGTCGACTACGGTCTGCTGGACGCCGAGGGAGCGTTGCTCGGCATCCCGTTCCACTATCGCGACGGGCGGAACGCGGCGGCAGCGGAGAAGATACTCGCCGGCATCGGCACGCAGGAACTGTACGGCGTCAGCGGGCTGCAGCACCTGCCGTTCAACACGCTCTTCCAGCTCGCCGCCCATCGTTCCACCGCGCAGTGGGCGGCGGCCCGGACGCTGCTGCTGATGCCGGATCTGCTGGTGTACTGGCTGACGGGGACGGTGGGCGCGGAGGTCACCAACGCATCGACCACCGGTCTCCTCGACGCCCGCTCCGGCACCTGGTCCGACGCGCTGATCGAGCGGCTGGGGCTGGAGCGTTCGCTCTTCCCTCCGCTGCGGGAGCCGGGCGGACGGGCGGGGACGCTCCTGCCGCACGTGGCCGAACTCACCGGTCTGCCGGCGGACACTCCCGTGACGACGGTCGCCTCGCACGACACCGCCTCGGCGGTGGCCGCGGTCCCCGCCGTCGAACCGGGGTTCGCATACGTCTCGAGCGGCACCTGGTCGCTGGCCGGTCTCGAACTGGACGCGCCCGTACTCACCGAGGAGTCGAGGGCGGCGAACTTCACCAACGAGCGCGGGGTGGACGGCACGGTCCGCTACCTGCGCAACATCATGGGCATGTGGCTGCTCGAGGAGTGCCGTCGTACCTGGGAGCGAAACGGTGTGTCCCCGAGCCTGACCGCGCTCCTCGCCGACGCGGCGCGTGCCCGGCCGTTCGCCTCGGTGGTGGACCCGGACGACCCGGTCTTCCTGGCCCCGGGTGACATGCCGTCGCGGATCGACGAGGCCCTCACGCGCACGGGCCAGCCGCTGCCGGACGGCCCGGGCGGATACGTACGGTGCGTACTGGAGAGCCTCGCGCTGGCCCATCGCCGGACGCTGCGCGAGGCGGCCCGGCTGGCGGGACGCAAAGTGACCCGGGTCCATCTGGTGGGCGGGGGTTCACGCAACGAACTGCTGTGCCAGTGGACCGCCGACGCGACGGGGATGCCGGTGACCGCAGGGCCCGCCGAGGCGACCGCGCTCGGCAATGTGCTGCTCCAGGCGCGAGCTCACGGGCTGGTCGGAGGCCTGGCGGACATGCGACGGCTGGTCGCACGCACCCAGGAGCTGCGCCATTACAGCCCGCGGGGGAACGAGTCGGCCTGGGACAGGGCCGCGGACCGCTTGACGGCGGCACGCGCCTGACGGCCCCGGGAAGCGCAGGGCGCCGACCGGGCCGGCGGCGCGACCACGACCCCGGGCGCGAACGGGCCGGGGAAGGGTCAGCTCCCCGTGCGCGATCGGGCCTGGGAGGTCAGCCGGCGGCCAGGCCGAGTTCCCGCTCACCGAGCGGCTCGAAGTGCCGTGCGACCTCGGCGTCGGTGACCTCGGCCGGTTCAGCGGGAGCCCAGCGGGGGCTGCGGTCCTTGTCGATGATCTGGGCCCGCACCCCCTCGACCAGGTCATGGCCGGTGAAGGCACGGCAGGACACCCGGAACTCCTGGTCGAGCGCCGCTTCGAGAGTGCTGAGCCCCCTGGCCCGGCGTACCGCTTCGAGGGTGACCTTCAATGCGGTGGGCGATCTGGTCATCAGCGTGGCGGCGGTCTCCTTCGCCGCGGGCAAGCCGCTGTCCAGGAGCCGCTCGAGGATCTCCTCGACGGTGTCCGCTGCGTAGCAGTCGTCGATCCACCGGCGCGACGCGGCGAGCTCCCCTTCCGGCGGAGTGTGCGCGAATCCGAGCACCGTGTCCCGCACCTCGGTGGGCGTGACGCTGCGGGCGAGGGCCCGGGTGAGGTCCGTCAGGTGGTGGGAGGGCACGAAGTGGTCGGCCAGCCCGCACAGGATGGCGTCCGCCGCGTTCACGGCGCGCCCCGTGAGGGCGAGGTGGGTGCCGAGCTCGCCGGGAGCGGCGGCCAGCAGATAGGTGCCTCCCACATCGGGGACGAATCCGATCCCGGTCTCCGGCATGGCGACGCTTGAGCGTTCGGTGACGACACGGACGTCACCGTGGGCCGAGATGCCGACGCCGCCTCCCATGACGATGCCGTCCATCAGTGCGACGTACGGCTTGGCGAACCGGGCGATCCCGGCATTGAGCCGGTACTCGTCGCGCCAGAAGTCCACGGACGCCTGCCGGCCCGCGCTGGCGTCCTCGTAGATGGACCGGATGTCACCGCCCGCGCACAGTCCGCGCTCGCCGGCTCCGTCGAGCACCACGGCGGTGATCGTGTCGTCACCGGCGGCCGAGGTCAGCGCGTCGTGGATGCTCCGCACCATGGTGTGGGTGAGCGCGTTCAGGGCCCGGGGGCGGTTGAGCCGGATGTGCAGGATGTGCCCCTCGGTGTGCAGCAGGACGGGCTCGTCGTCGTTCATCAGTGCGCTCCGGTCAGCCGGTGGAATTTCCCTGCCTGCCATTCTGCGACCCGCGTGGCGGGGGCCCGGAGCCGGGGCCTGGAGGACCGCCGGGGCCCGCCCCACCGGCTCGACATCTTGCTACCGAAGGGGCGGCGACGTCCGATCGCCCGGCCGGGTCATCCTCGGAGCGCATGAGCGACTCCCGGCGTGTGCAGAGGCCTCGGTCCCGCGGCCGCTCCCGTTCGACCGAGGGCTCAGCAGTGGGTCGAGGACCGCTGAACGTCTTGTCCTGAACCGGACCGGGAGCATCGAGTGGCATCCGGATGCCAGGCCCTGCCCGCATCGCCGCCTCACGGGCCGAGGCGCCGACGTCCGGGGCGAAGACGCCGGCCCACTCGACGCGGTCGCCTGCGCCGGGGCATCGAGTCACGCGGGGAGGCAAGGCCGTCCGGTGCGAGATCGGCCCCGGTAATCCTTCGGCCCCCGGTGATCCCTCTGCCTCCGATGATCTCCCGCGACGGGCGTGTACCGCACCGCACAGGAGGCGGTACACCCCCGCCCGGCCCTGCGGTGTCCCCCGCCCCGTGTCCGGGGTGCGCGGGGATCAGTGCCGCGTGCCCCGGGGCCGTCAGCTGAGTGCGCAGGACGTCGGGGCGCTCGCGGACGGGCCCCGGGATGCCGCCTCCCACGAGGAGCACGGCGACAGCCGCCTTCTTCCAGAGGGTGCACCACCGGGGGTGGTGCTGAGGCTCACAGCACTGCCACCGGTTCCCTGTCCGCCTCGCCTCCAGGAGTCCCTGGGACCTCAACTACCCACCGCTCATCACTCGTTGGGTCCCGGCGGTCGCGACGGACCGGCGCGTGCGGCAGGTGCCGGTACGCGCGAGAGCCGCCCGGCACGTTCCCGCCACCGGGCGGTACGGCCCCCGGCCACCTGCCGCGCCGGAGCCCGGCCGAAGATGGCCGGAAGGCATCGCTCCGTCGGCGCGCCGAACCGACTGAGCGGGTGCTCCTTCGGAGCGAGGAACGCGCCACCCGGTAGCCGCCCGCCCCGGACCCTGTCGTCGTGTGCTCAGAGCGCCTTGTGCATGATGTGCAGGCCCACGTATCCCTCGGTGGGGTGGTGGAAGCCCTCGGGAAGGGTTCCGATCACTTCGAAGCCGAGAGAGCGATAGAGCCGCACCGCACGGGTGTTGGTCTCCACCACCGCGTTGAACTGCATGGCGCGGTAACCGGCCTTACGCGCCCAGTCCACGGTGTACTCGCACAGCGCGCGCCCCACTCCCCGCCCGGAGTGCCGGGGATCGACCATGTAGCTGGCGCTGGCAACGTGCGAGCCGTTGCCCATGTGGTTCCTGTTCATCTTGGCCGTGCCCAGGACAGTCCCCGCGTCATCGACCGCTACGACCGAACGGCTCGGCTCCGGGATGAGCCACCAGCCCTGAGCCTCCTCCTCGCCCAGGGTGAGGGGATACGTGAACGTCTCGCCCGCTCTGACGATGTCATGGAAGAACGGCCAGATGGCGGGCCAGTCCTCTGCGGTAGCTCTCCTGATCAGCATGCCTGCAAAGATGCCTGCGGGCCCGGCCGCACGCAAGGGATTAACGATCTCCGCCCCGCTGTCGGCCCAGCCCGATCCGCGCGAGCAACCGCCACCGGACGCGGGGCGAGACGCCGGGCACTCCCGGCACGGAGCAGGCCCCTACGGTCGCACCGAACGCATCGGGAAAGGTGCGGGCCGCTCCGGGCAGGCTGCCGGTCCCGTAGTCGCCACCTCCGTGTCCGGCCACTCCTGCCGTCGTCGGTGCGGTCCGGAACGCGGTCCCGCCGCCAGGGCGGGGAGCGGGACGGATGTCGCGCGCGAGGTCCAGCTCCATCGCCAGGTTGACCCGCCGCCAGAGGATCTCATCCGGATCGTCGGCGAGCATCAGCTGCCCCATGGCCTCTTTCCCCGAGACGGACACCGGGCGTCCATCGGCGAGGTACGGCCGCACCCGCGCAAGGTAAGCCCGCTCGTAGGGGTCGTCCACCATCTCGGCGAGCTGTACCGGGTCCAAGGCCGACGCCTGGAGGGCCGCGCGGACCCATGGGTCCTGAGTACGACTCAGCAGCCTGTCGATCCTGCGTGCCCGCCAGTTGCGCGCCCGCCAGTCGGTTCCGGCCTCCAGCATGGCCCGCATCCCGGCCGGACTCCTGCCGGCGAGCAGCTCCGGCTCCTTCTCGGCGAAGGCGAGGAGCTCGTCGACGAGGTAGAGCCAGACCACCGCGCGATACCGGTTCAGGTAGAAGGCGACCGGGGACACGCACCCGATCCGGGCCAGGCCGGTGAAGCGGACCGGGCTGATGCCCAGCAGTGCGGCACCCTCCGCCGTCCCCGCCGTACGCACCCGGTCGCGCAACTCTGCGGGGAACCCCGGCGTGGCGCGGAGCCGGTCGATCTCCTCCCGGCGCACCTTCGGCCGCCCACCGTCCGGTGCGGACTCGGCGGCAATCAGGCCGAGATGGAGGGCGAGTTCGAACTCTCCGCGTTTCAGCTCCAATTCCTGAGCGGCGCGTGCCGAGGTCAGGGAGCTCCCGTGCGCCGCGGTCTGCGGCACGGGCGCGCCGGCCGGCCCGACGCCCCCTACGGCATGCGCACCTCCGGCCGGCCCCACGTCCCTAGTGGGCTCCGTGCCGTCCCGTGCTTCCGCCCGTCGCCGCCGACCTGCGGCCGTCCGTGCGCGAGTGGCTTCTCTCAGGGTCATGACCATCCTCCCCCGTGATCCGTGTTGACTCTCCGTGATCACGGTAGCGCGGACGGCAATATCCGCGCGTGGCCTGTGGATAACTCCGGCGGCGGGCGCGTAGGGCCAGGTGGAACCGGTCAGAACGGCTCGGATCCCTGGGCGCCCTGCCGTGCGCCCACACCGAGGTGTTCTCCCACCCGGTTCACCATGAGTGTCATCTCGTACGCCACCTGTCCGATGTCGGCCTCCGCGGCGCTGAGGACGCACAGGCAGCTCCCCTCCCCTGCCGCAGTGACGAAGAGCAGGGCCTCGTCGAACTCCACCATGGTCTGACGCGCTCTTCCGGCTCCGAAGTGCCGCCCCGAGCCTCGGGCCAGGCTCTGCAGACCGGACGCGACCGCTGCCAGGTGCTCAGCGTCCTCCCGGGCCAGGGTCGTGCTCGCTCCCGTCACCAGTCCGTCGTTCGACAGCACGAGCGCGTGCCGTATGTGCTCCACCCGGCCGGTGAGTTCGTCAAGGAGCCAGTCAAGTCTCCGGTCCATCGCCATGTGCTCGTCCTCCCCGTTCGCTGCCCCCGCGTCGTGCGTAAGCCTCGCCTACGGCTTCCCGGGGGGCAAGCGCCGCCCGGTTACCGGGGCGTGGCTTCACGCCATGCCCGGCCGTCCGGCCGAGGATGGGGGGCATGGCACACCACATGGCAGAGAACGAATGGCGGGGATTCCTCTCGGAGGGCACCCGTACCGGCAAGGTCGCGACCGTCCGGGCGGACGGCAGCCCCCACATCGCCCCCGTCTGGTTCCTGCTGGACGGCGACGACCTGGTCTTCAACACAGGGAAGGAGACCGTGAAAGGCCGCAACATCGCACGTGACGGCCGGGTGTCGGTCTGCGTCGACGACGACCGTCCCCCGTTCTCGTTCGCCGTGGTCCAGGGGCGTGCGTCCCTGAGCGAGGACCCCGCCGAACTCAGGGACTGGGCGACCCGGATCGCGGCCCGGTACATGGGCCCGGAGGCGGCCGAGGAGTTCGGCGCCCGCAACGGGGTGCCCGGCGAGCTGCTGGTCCGCCTGCACATGGACACGGTGCTCGCGGTGTCCGAGGTGGCGGACTGACCTCTCCCCGGCATGATCGCGCTTCGTCATGGGAAACGGGCGCGCGGCGTCCCGGGATTTCACAACCTCTCCGGGCTGTCGGTCACCGACGCTTCCGCGCGACGGGGCAGGAGTGTGCACGGGTCCACCGGCTCTCGCCGTCACGCTCGGGGGCGGAACTGCGGGATCATGTCCGTATGGCCGACGACCCCACACATGTCCAGGACTTCTTCACCGGGCGAGCGGCGGACTGGGACAGCCGCTTCCCCGATGACGGGCCCGCCTACGCCGCGGCCGTCGCGGATCTCGGCCTCCGGGCCGGTGACACCGTGCTCGACGCCGGCTGCGGGACGGGACGTGCGCTGCCGGCCCTCAGGGCCGCCGTCGGTGCGGACGGCACGGTGGTCGGGGCCGACCTGACACCGGCCATGCTGGCGGCCGCGGTACGGGCGGGGCGCGCGGCAAGCGGCTCCTTGATGCTGGCCGACGTGGCGCGGCTGCCCCTGCGCACCGGGACGCTGGACGCGGTGTTCGCGGCCGGGCTGATCTCGCATCTGGCACAGCCCGAGCGTGATCTCCGGGAGCTGGCACGGGTGGTGCGCCCGGGCGGCCGGCTGGCCCTGTTCCACCCCATCGGCCGGGCAGCCCTGGCCGCCCGGCACGGGCGTCTCCTCTCGGACGGCGATCTGCGGGCCGAACCGCGGCTGGCCCCCCTGCTGGTCCGTTCGGGGTGGCGGCCGGCCTCGTACACCGACGAGGACGACCGCTTCCTGGTGCTGGCCGTGCGCACGGGCTGACCGGCGGCCGTCCTTCGGGATTCCCGGCGGTCCTCCCGATCCGTGCGTCCCGGCCCACCGGAGGACGTTTCCTCCCACCAGGGCGCAGACGCCGTCAGGCGGGCGGGAGCCCCGACGCGGGCGCGCGGGCTGCGGATCGCCCTGGGCTCACTCGGCCGCCGTCTCCGAGGGCCGGCCGTACGCGACGGGGCAGCCGCGGACGCCCGGGACGGGGAACGCGCCGAGCCGGGATACGTCGTACCCGCCCGGGTAACTTTTGATCTCGGGGTTCTGCCGGGCGTAGTGCGGGGTGGAGCGCGGCGGCAGCAGCCGTACGGCACGGGCCCGCAGGCGGAGGGCCCCGCCGGTCAGACCCCTGGCGACACGGCCCGGGCGCCGGTAGCGGAAGGTCCGCAGCAGCGAGTCGTCGAGCAGCGTGAGAGCGGCCCCCCGCACCACGGCGGCCAGCGGACCCGGGTACCAGGACCCCATCAGGGCCAGGGTGGCGTCGGAGACCGCGCGGGCGCCCTCGTCCCAGCCGAAGTGCTCGTCCTCGTAGCGGTCGAGCGTGCGCTCGAACTCCTCGTACGTACGGGGCACGTCCCTGATGCCCATGTGCGCCCCGAGAGTGCGGTAGTAGGCGGTGAACGCGCGCAGCTCGTGGCGGCTGAGCTTGCGCCACCCGTACACGTCGAGCCACCGCTTGGGGGTGACGACGAAGGTGCACAGCACATAACGCATGTCGTCGTTACTGATGTCGTAGCTCCGGTGCATGCGGTTGATGCGCCGGATGGCCGTGCGTCCCTCCTCGCTCTCGAAACCGTGCTCGACCACGGTGTCGAGGAGAAGTGCGGTGTCGTCGTACCGCTTCTGTGAACGTTCCGTCAGTTCTCCCGTCTCGGCGAGCAGCCGACCGATGCTGGGCACGGCATAGGTGCGGTACAGGGCGAGTTCGAGAGCGCGGGTGATGTCCCAGGGGAACTCGTACGTCACGGTGAGCCGGTAGATCTCCAGGAAGTCCCGCTCCGGGTCGAGCCGCAGGATCTCCTTGAGCCGCTCGTACCGCTTCAGCATGCTTTCCCCCTCGTGAGAGCCGGAGGAACAACCCTACGGGCGGCGGCCCGCCCGGCACCACGGCGTGGGGGCGCACCGGGGTGCCGGAACGGCCTGGGGAGGCTCTGGTCGCGGTGCCGTTGTCGCTTGTCAGGGCCTCGACGGGGAGGTTACCGAGTAGTTAAGGTGCGCCGACGGGCCAAGCGACGAGAGTGGAGGAGGGTGCTGTGGACGGGACGGAGGACATGGTCGCCGACGAGGACGCGCTGTTCGTGCTGACCGCGGTGCTGCTGACCCCCGCGCAGTTCCCGAGCGTGCTCGGTGACGACTACGTCGCCGCGTGCGCCGTGCTCGGCCTCGAGCCGTACGCCGAGGGGTACGGTCTGGTGCTCGGCCAGGACGGCGCCGGCGCCCGCTGGACGGTGGTCGTGGACGACGTCTCGCTCGTGGCCGTCGCCATCGCCTCGTGGGACTGCGGCATGGAGTACGACCTCTCCCCCGACGACCGCTCGGTGGTCTGCGCCCTGCCGGGCTGGCCGCTCGCGCTGGCGGTCGCCGCGCCCGGCGTCCCCGCTCCCCATGACCCGGGGCCGGACCCGGCGGCCCAGGGCACGGACCGGGCGCCGCTGACCCCACCGGACACCGAGACGTGGGGCCCGGCCCAGCGGCGCATGGGCGCGGACGAGATCGCCCTGCAGTGGGCGGCCTGGCGGGAGCAGGTCGACGACGAGACCGCTTTCGGCCGGTCCGGCGAGGCGGCGGGGGCGGACGGGGCCGGCGGTGGGGGCGAGGCGGTCGGTCCTGCCGTGGAACCGGACGGCTCCGGCGGCGGGGAGGCCCCGTCGGGGCGGCACCCGGGCGTCCGCAGGGTGCTGGACGAGGCCCGCGCCTACGTGGCCGCCCCGCCGCCGCCCGGGCGGATACGCTCGGCCTTCGCACCCGGCGGAGCGCGCACGCTGCGCGCCGACGGTCCGGGCTGGTCCCTCGTCGCCCGGACCGACGACATCGCGTTCGTCCTCCTGGACGAGGAGCCGGGGGAGGTCCTGCCGGTCGGGCGCGGCCCCGAACTGCCCGGGCTGCTCAGCGCGCTCGAAGCGATATCCGTCCGGCCCTCCTGAGCCCCCGGCACTCCGTCCGGGCAGGCCGGGGAGATCTGCGCCCGCCCGGGCCACGCGGGGCGGGTCCTACACCCGCTCCAGCGGCCGGTGCGGCCCGGCGGGCAGTTCGGCCTTGACGGGGTCGCCGGGCCGGACGACTCCGCCGGCCGCGACGACGCCCATGATCCCCGCCTTACGGACGAGGGTGCCGTCCTCGTCCCGGCCGACGACCTGCTTGAGCAGTCCGTGCCGGAAGTTGTCGATCTGCAGGCACGGGTTGCGCAGGCCGGTGACCTCGACGACGGCCTCGTCGCCGAGGTGCAGCAGCGTGCCCACCGGAAGGGCGAGGAGATCGATGCCGCTTGTGGTGACGTTCTCCCCGAGGTCTCCTGGTGCGACCTCGTAACCGGCGTCCCGCAGCTCGGCGAAGAGCTCCTGGTGGATGAGGTGGACCTGGCGCAGATTGGGCTGTGTCGGATCCTGGGCGACGCGCGAGCGGTGCTTGACCGTGACACCGGCGTGGACGTCCCCCTCCACCCCGAGTCCGGTCAGCAGCGTGATGCTGTCCCTGTTCGGCTTGGTGAAGGAATACGCGCCGCTACTGCTCACTGCTGCGACCGTGCTGTTCAGCGTCCTATCTCCTTACGGGTGATCCGGCGGAGCCTGCGCCGCTGGGAGGGGTCGAGCGCCAGGTAGCCCAGTGCGGGCACCCCGACGAGGACGAGCAGCGACCACCAGAATCCGATGAACGGAATCAGGACGACTGCCGCGATGACTCCCCCGATGGCGATCTTTGCACCGTTCGACATGATCCGTGCCTCCTTCGCGGCCGAGCCGCTCCTGTGGAGAGAACGCCTGCGCCCGTCCATCGGTTCCAGGGAGCCCGGCCGCCGTCACCTCAGCGGCTCGCCGACCTCGTGCATGTGCCGCAGAGCCTGTCGGTAGGACTCGATGAGGCCCGTCTCCGCGTACGGCATCCCGATCCCGGCGCAGTGGGCCTTCACCAGGGGCTGCGCCAGTCGCAGGTGCGGCCGGGGCATGTTCGGGAAGAGGTGGTGCTCGATCTGGTAGTTGAGGCCGCCGAGGAGCCAGTCGGTGAGGACGGCGCCGCGTACGTTGCGCGAGGTGAGCACCTGACGCTGCAGGTGACCCCAGCGGTCGCCGTCCGGGTCGGGCATCTCCATGCCCTTGTGGTTCGGCGCGAAGGCCATCCCCAGGTGCAGACCGAAGAGCGCGTGGTGCGCCAGGGCGAAGACGACGGCCTTGCCGGGCGACATGACGGCGAGCAGCAGCGTCGCGTAGAGGGCGAGGTGGCCGGCCAGCAGCAGTGCGGACAGGGCGCGCTCCCGGACGGGCTGGCGCCGCAGGAACTGGAAGCCGTAGATCTTGAGGGCGATGCCCTCGAGGAGCAGCATCGGGAAGAAGAGGCGCGCCTGGTTGCGGGTGAGCCAGCGGGAGAAGCCCTCACGCTGCGCGGCCTGCTTCTGCGTCCACACCAGTGCTCCGACACCGACGTCGGGGTCTTTGTCGATGTGGTTGGGGTTGGCGTGGTGACGTACGTGTTTGTCGTTCCACCAGGCCTCGTTCATGCCCAGGAGCAGGTTGGCGTGCAGGAGGCCGATGGCCCGGCCCGCCTTGCGGCCGCCGGATATCTGCGCGTGTCCGGCGTCGTGCCCGAAGAAGGCGGTACGGGTCCACAGGACTGCCAGCGGCAGGGCGAGGAGCAGGTTCCACCAGGTGTCGCCGAGGAGCACCATGCCGGTGACCACCGTGGTGAGGGCGATCAGGTTGGCGGCGATGCCCGCCGCGTACCAGCCCGTGCGGCGTTCCAGAAGCCCCTGGCTCCTGACCGTCTTCAGAAGGGGTGCGAAGTCACTTCCGGTGGCCTTGGGGCCTCCCGGACTCTCCGATCCCTCGCGGGTGTTCGGGGCAACGGTGGCTACCGCCTGGGGCATGACGTCTCCGGTTTCTGGGCATCTGCGCTGACCTCGTCAAACGTACGGAGGCGGGCCTGCGGCAGCCATGGCGCCATCACCCCGGTGGTGCGGGGGAAAGCCCCCGCGTCCCGTGGTGGTGCGCGCTGCACCCCAGGCCTCAGAAGGCAGAAACGAGTGACGTGGATCACTGCGTAGCTTTCCCGGGACGGGCCGCGGATGGGGTACCCTCGGCGACCCCGAGCTCACTAGTCAAATTTGAGGAATCTGACATCGCTGTGCACAGGCTCCCTGCGGCAACACTCGACGAGATCTCTGAACTGTCCCGCTGCTCCGCAGTCTTCCTCCCCGCGGACCCGGCCCGTACCGGCCGGATCGCGTTCTGGAACCCGGACGGTAGCACCCCGCCCGGTGGTCCCGGGAGCCAGCAGGAGCTGACCGTGGTCGGAAGCGACATCCACCCTTACGTGGTACCGGCGTTGCTCACCCCCGTACGGGACGCCCTGCCGGTTCTGACACGGGCGCGCGCCGCCGCATACGCCTCGCCCGCGGCCGCATTCTGGGGCGCCGCGGGAGTGCTGGCCCTCCAACTCGTGGCGCGTGGGCTGCTGCTGCCCGGCCTGAGCGCCACCGACCACGACACCTGGCGTGTGGGGCCACTGTCCGCGGACGATCTGGAACGGGTGCGGGTGCTGGCGGCCTCCATGCCGCCCGCAGCCCACGCGGTGCCGCTGGAGGCCGCCGCGGATCCGGTGATGCTGGCTGAACCCGAGTCGTTGCTGCGGTCGTTCCTCGACGCGGTCGCCGACGGGCTGCCGCGCTCCCCGGCCGCCGTGTTCGCCACCGGCGGGCCGGCGTTCGCCGCACCGGCGGCCCAGCACCTGCCGGAACTGCGGCCATGGGCCGCCGACGTGGCGGCAGGGCACGACGCGGGCGTACGGCTCTCCCTGCGCGTCGAGGTGGCGCGGCTCCCGGAGGGGAGCGCGGAGGAGGCCGGTGCGGGCGGCCCCTCCTTCCGTGCCGTCCTGCAGATCCACAGTGTCCAGGATCCGGCGCTGGTCGCCGACGCGGCGGAGGTGTGGGCGGGCAGCGGCCCCGCCGCCGCGCTGTTCGGTCCGCGTGCCCGCATGGACGCCCTGCTGGCACTGCGCCGGGCGGCCAGAGCGTGGCCTCCCCTGACGCCACTGCTGTCCGCACCGGTACCGGACTCGGTCGAACCGGCGGACGAGGAGATCGCGGAGTTGCTGGGCCCTGCCGCCCGCGCACTCGCCGCGGCCGGCGTGCGGGTGCACTGGCCGAAGGAGTTCGCCGGGAAGCTGACCGCCCGTGCGGTGATCGGCCGGCCTGGGCAGGAGGACGGCCCCGAGGACACCGACGCGGGCTCCCGCCGCGCCGGTTCCGGGGCACCGTCCTTCCTGTCGGCCGACACCCTGCTCGCCTTCGACTGGTCGTTCGCCCTCGGCGACCGGGAGTTGAGCCGGGCGGAGCTCGACCGGCTCGCGGAGTCGGGCAGACCTCTGGTCAGGCTGCGCGATCAGTGGGTGCTCATCGACCCGGAGGACGCGAGGCGCGCCCGCGAGTCCCGCGACCGCAAGGTCACACCCATTGACGCGCTGAGCGCTGTGCTGACCGGCAGCACGGACGTCGACGGCCGCCGGGTCGAGGTGACCGCCACGGGCTGGCTCCGCCACCTGCGGGAACGGATCGCGGATCCGGAGTCGCGGGACGCGCAGACGGTCACCCAGCCGGCCGCCCTGGCGGCCAGCCTTCGCGATTACCAGCTGCGTGGTCTGAACTGGCTCCACACCATGACGTCACTGGGTCTGGGAGGCTGTCTCGCCGACGACATGGGGCTCGGCAAGACCATCACGCTGATCGCTCTCCATCTTCACCGGCAGACCGACGCATCCGCTGCCGGACCGACACTCGTGGTCTGTCCCACCTCCCTGATGGGCAACTGGCAACGTGAGATCGAGAAGTTCGCCCCGGGTACGCCGGTACGGCGCTTCCACGGCGCGACGCGCTCTCTGGAGGACCTCGCCGACGGTGAGTTCGTCCTGACCACGTACGGCACCATGCGGCTGGACGCGGCGCGGCTGACGCAGGCGCCGTGGGGTCTGGTCGTCGCCGACGAGGCGCAGCACGTCAAGAACCCGCACTCGGCGACCGCCAGGCAGCTGCGGACGATCGGGGCGCGGGCCCGGATCGCACTCACGGGTACGCCCGTGGAGAACAACCTCTCCGAGCTCTGGGCGATCCTGGACTGGACGACCCCGGGGCTGCTGGGCAGGCTCGGCACGTTCCGCAGCCGGTACGCGCGTGCGGTCGAGGGCGGCGACGACCCCGCCGCCGCCGACCGGCTGGCCGCACTGGTGCGCCCGTTCCTCCTGCGGCGCCGTAAGTCGGACCCGGGGATCGCCCCGGAGCTGCCGCCCAAGACGGAGACCGACCGCACCGTGTCGCTGACGGCCGAACAGACCGGCCTGTACGAGGCGGTGGTGCGGGAGACGCTTGCCGAGATCACCGGCGCGGACGGCTTCGCACGGCGCGGACTCGTCATGAAACTGCTGACGGCGCTCAAGCAGATCTGCAACCACCCCGCGCAGTACCTGAAGGAGGACGCACCCCGGATCGAGGACCGCTCGGGGAAGGTGGAACTCCTGGACGAACTCCTCGACACGATCCTCGCCGAGGAGGCGAGCGTCCTGGTGTTCACGCAGTACGTGCGGATGGCGCGGCTGCTGGAGAGCCATCTGGCCGACCGGGGCATCCCCACGCAGTTCCTGCACGGCGGCACCCCGGTCGCCGAGCGGGAGGCGATGGTGAACCGTTTCCAGGCGGGCGCGGCCCCGGTGTTCCTGCTGTCGCTCAAGGCGGCGGGTACGGGCCTCAACCTGACGCGGGCCGAGCACGTGGTGCACTTCGACCGCTGGTGGAACCCGGCCGTCGAGGCACAGGCGACCGACCGGGCGTACCGGATCGGGCAGACCCGGCCGGTGCAGGTGCACCGGTTCATCGCCGAGGGCACCGTCGAGGACCGGATCGCCGCCATGCTGACCCGCAAGCAGGGGCTCGCCGACGCGGTTCTCGGCAGCGGCGAGAGCGCGCTGACGGAACTGACCGATGCCGAACTGGCGGAACTCGTAGAGCTGCGGGGGAACACGCGATGAACGACACCGGCGAACCGGAACGCACCTTCGCCGCGCTGCCGCCGGCGCCCGGCCGCGCATTCGCCTCCACATGGTGGGGACAGGCGTGGCTGAAGGCGCTGGAGGACACCGCGCTGGACGGAAGGCAGCTCAAGAAGGGACGCGCGCTGGCCCGTGCGGGCGGTGTCGGCGCGGTCTCGGTCCGGCCGGGCCGGATCACCGCGGTCGTCCAGGATCAGGACTCGACCGCGTACCGCAGCGATGTGCTGCTCCAGCGGCTGAGCCAGGAGGAGTGGGACAGCTTCCTGGACATGGCGTCCGAACGGGCAGGCCACATCGCCGCGCTGCTCGACCGTGAGATGCCACCGCATCTGGTGGAGGACGCGGCGGCCGCCGGCGTCCACCTGCTGCCGGGGATCGGCGACCTGGAGCCGGAGTGCAGCTGCGAGGCCTGGGACCACTGCGCTCACTCGGGGGCCCTGTGCTATCAGGTGGCGCGGCTGCTGGACCAGGACCCTTTCCTCCTGCTGCTGGTGCGGGGACGTGAGGAACAGCGGCTGCTGGACGAGCTGCAGCTGCGCAGCACGGCCCGGGCGGCCGGTACGACGCGGCGCGCCACGCCCGCGCCGGGCCCCGGTCCATCGCGCGGTGTCCGGGCCGACGAGGCGTTCGCGGCCCGGGACATCCTGCCGCCGCTGCCTCCTCCCCCGCCGCTGCCGGATGCACCCGGGGCGCCGCCGTCGCTGGACACGGAGACGGGTCCGGCGGCCGGTGTCGATCCCGGGGCGCTGGAGTTCCTGGCGGCCGACAGTGCCGTGCGGGCCCGCAGGATGCTGGCCGACGCTCTCGCCCGGGACCACGGGGAGCAGCCCGTACCACCCGCCCCGACACCGGAGCAGGATGTCGTACGGCTGGCCGCCGACGCCCGGCCCGACGCGGGGATGAGTGCCCGCCTCGCCGCCGCCGCGGGACGGCAGCGGGCCGAGCTCGACGCCGCCGTGACGGCCTGGCGGTACGGTCGGGCCGCCGCACTAGCGGTGTACGACGAGGAGTGGCAGCCGGATCCCCAGGAGCTCGCGCGGGCCCACGCCCGGCTCGCCGCGGCGTGGGAGGAGGGCGAGGGCCCGAGGCTGCGGGCCACGCACAACCGCTGGACCGTGGTGGGAGAGGGCCTGCAGTTGCGGTACGGGCGCGACGGGCGGTGGTGGCCGTACCGCAAGGAACGGTCCCGCTGGGTACCTGCCGGGCCGGCGGACGACGATCCGGCTGCCGCGCTGGCGGGAGCCTCCGCCGACGCCTGAGACCGTCCCGCGTGCCGGTGCCGGCGACCACGGCTCCGGCACGCCGGACGGGAAAGCCCTCCAGGGTGAGCGGCCGCTCGGTCGGCTGTGGGTCGCCGCCACCTACCCGAAGTGTCGGGTGCAGAAAGCTCTCTGATACCTCGTCAGGCAGTCTTTCGCCCCTCGCACGGCACCCCTTACGGTGGGGCGGCGTGCTGTCCGCCCGCATGCCGGACAGCGCGTCGCCCACGACGGACGTCCCTCACCCACAGGAGTGCCGATGCAGCGCAGACGGATCCTTCAGGGCGGCGCGGTAGCCGCCGCCGCGGCCCTTCTACCCGCCTCGGTCCGCGCCGCGGCCGCTCCTGCCGCGGGGACCGACTACCCGTCGGCCCAATGGGCTCCGGCGTCCACGTCCAACTACACGGTGTCGAACCGTCCCGCCGCCTACCGGGTCGACTTCGTCGTCGTCCATGTCGCCCAGCAGACGTTCTCCGAGACGATCGGCATCTTCCAGAATCCGGCCAAACAGGTCTCGGCCCACTACGTGGTGCGGTCGGGCGACGGATTCGTGGCGCAGTGCGTGCGCGAGAAGGACATCGCCTGGCACGCGGGAAACTGGGACTACAACACCCGCAGCATCGGCATCGAACACGAGGGCTGGGTGGACCAGCCGGCGTACTTCACCCACGCGATGTACGAACAGTCGGCCAGGCTGACGGCGGACATCTGTGACCGTCACGGCATACCCAAGGACCGCGCGCACATCATCGGCCACCACCAGGTCCCGGGCAGCGACCACACCGATCCCGGGGCCAACTGGGACTGGGTGCGCTACATACGCCTCGTCAACCTGCTGTGAGGGAGCGCGCCGCACACGGCGCCCGGCACTCCGGCAACCGCCTATCGGGGGCGGCACTCCGGCAACCAACTCTCAGGGGGCGCGCCGCGCCGGACCCTCAGATGTGGCCCGCGTCGAGGCCCGACCGGCGGGAGGACGGGCGGTGCCGCCTCGGTCGCGGCCACCTGCTCGGCAGCTGTGCACGAGGGCGGGCGCACGGTCGCCCCGCTGCCGGTGAGTGACATGGTGAGCGGCGCGCTGCCCACGGGAGGCCGTTCGGCCCCCGGCCCTCCCGTGCGGTCAACCGCCCGGGGCCTTGTCGTCACCCGCGTCACGTTTCGGGGCGGGAGCACCCGCACCCCGCCCCCCGTCCACCCGGCTCTCGTCCGCGCCTTCCCCGGCCACCGGCGGCCCCGTGGTGGCACCGCGCAGCCGTTCCAGGTCACTGGCGCGGACCTGAATGACGAAGAGGGCGATCAGTGCGGCTACCACCGCCATGGCCGTAGCGGCGACGAACGCGCTCGACACACCGGAGGCCAGCACCTCGTCGCCCCAGCGTCCCGGCAGCGCGCCGGTCCGGCGGAACTCGAGCCGCTGGGCCGGGGTGGCCTCCGCCAGGAAACGGGGCACCTGGTCCACGGCCTCGTTGCGGCTGGCCGTACCGAAGACCGTGACCAGGATGGAGAGCCCGAGCGACCCGCCCACCTGTTGGGTGGCGTTGAGGACACCGGACGCGGCACCCGCCTCGCGGGGGACCACTCCCGAGACCGCCATCAGCGTCAGCGAGACGAACTGCATGCCCATACCGGAGCCGAAGACCAGTGTGGGGCCGAGGATGCTCCCCAGATAGCTGCTGTGGACATCGGTCGCGGTGAGCCAGGCGAGCCCCGCCGCAGCGAGGAGCGCACCCGTCACCATGAAGGGCTTGGGGCCCCACCTGGGGAGCAGTTGGGAGGCGAATCCCGCGCTGACGGCGATGATCGCGCTCAACGGCAGGAATGCCAGTCCGGCGCGCAGCGGGCTGAAGTCCAGCACGTTCTGCACGAAGAGGGTCAGGAAGAAGAACATGCCGAACATCGCGGCTGCCAGGCTGAGCATCATGCCGTAGGTGCCGGCACGGTTGCGGTCGCGGAACATGCGCAGGGGCGTGATGGGCTGCTTCGATCCGCGCTCGACCGCGAGGAACAGGGCGAGGAACACCACCGCCGCCGCGAATGCCCCGATCGTCAGGCTGTCGCTCCAGCCGTCCTCGGAGGCGCGGATGAAGCCGTAGACGAGCAGCACCATGCCGAGGGTGGAGGTGAGCGCACCCAGGAGGTCGAAGTGGCCGGGATGCCGCTCGGACTCCTTGATGTACCGGGGCGTCGCAAGGGCGATCAGCAGGCCGATGGGGACGTTGACGAAGAAGACCCATCGCCAGTCGAGCCACTCCACCAGGATGCCGCCCGCGAGCAGTCCGATCGCACTGCCTCCGGCGGACACGGCGGCGAACACGCCGAAGGCCCGGTTCCGGTCGGGCCCCTCACGGAAGGTCGTCGTGATGAGGGAGAGGGCGGTGGGAGAGGCGATGGCACCGCCGACGCCCTGGAGAGCACGGGCGGCGAGCAGTTGCCAGGACTCCTGCGAGATACCGCCGAGCAGTGAGGCGAGGACGAAAAGCAGGACACCGAAGACGAAGACTCTCCGGCGCCCGAGAATATCGCCGAGCCGCCCACCCAGCAGAAGCAGTCCGCCGAAGGTCAGCGTGTAGGCGTTGATCACCCAGGAGAGATTCTCGGTGGAGAATCCCAGCGACGTCTGAATGTGCGGAAGTGCGATGTTCACGATGGTGATGTCGAGAACCACCATCAACTGGCAGGACGCGATCACGAAAAGGGCCATGCCGTTACCGCGGCCCCGCGGGGAAGTGTCGTCAGTGCGCGATGGCTTCACCGGCAGTCCCGTCGTGACGAGGGGTGCGCTTCGGATCCGTAGAGGACGTCGACGTTCACCCATCGACGTTAGGACGGTCGGGACCACCCCGCTAGTCGATCAGTGCCGAGACCGCGGAGGGGACCTTCGGACGCGACAGACGGGCCGATGGGACCCGTGCGGGCGACGGGGGTGAGCGCGCCGGGAACCTCGCCGCAGCGGCTTCCGATCGGGCATACGCGCTGGTGGAATCCTCATGACAGGGGCCGGGCACACGACCCGGGCGGCTCGGGGCCGAGCGCCCGTACGGAACGCTCGGCCCTGGGCTCCCGGGCTCGCTGACTCCTGGTGTCACCAGTAGTGGCGGCGGCCTCCGACAGCGTGACCCACGGCGCCCAGCACCCACAGAACGACCCCGATCGCCAGCAGGATGACACCGATGGTCCACAGAACGCCGACACCGGTCACCAGGCCGATGATGAGGAGGATGGCTCCGACGATGATCATGGCTGCCTCCGGTCACGCACCTCGCGCGAAAAAGCTGTATGCACTTATGAGGATATGCCGTGTGTGCGCGATTTCCCAGACGTGGCGAAATATGTTCTACCGGAACGGTCCATCAGCATTGGCGCGTACGGTCCCCGGTCGGCATAAAGGGGAGAAGGCGGGCCGTTCGGAGCCGCGGAAAAACCCCCCGATAGCGCTGGAGCATCATGTCCCCCTCTGCCGTCACCCCCCGTTACACCGTCCCCGGTCTGAGTATCGAGCAGGGCGGCAAGGTCATCGCCCTGCTCGGCATGCGTCTGCACGCTCTGAACGACCTCGCGCTCACGCTCAAACACATCCACTGGAACGTGGTCGGACCCCATTTCATCGCCGTTCATGAGATGCTCGACCCACAGACGTCGGCGGTGCGGGAGATGGCCGACGCCGTGGCGGAACGCATCTCGGCCCTGGGCGGCGAGCCTCAGGGAACTCCGGGCGTACTGGTCGACGAACGCTCCTGGGACGACTACAGCATCGGCCGGGCCGATGCCATCGCCCACCTCGGCGCCCTCGACCTGGTCTACACCGGCCTGATCGAGTCGCACCGGCTCGCGGTCCACGAGACCGAGGACACCGACCCCGTCACCCAGGACCTCCTGATCTCCCAACTTCGTGACCTGGAGAAGTTCCAGTGGTTCGTCCGGGCCCACCTCGAGACGAGTTCGGGCCGGCTCAGCACCGCCGGCTCGGAGCGCGAGGTGCAGGCGGCCCGGGCGGCGAAGGCCGGCGCCGAGATGGCGGAGGCTCCGCGCAGGGCATCGAAGAAGTCCGCGGCCAAGAAGAGCACGGCCAAGAAGACGAGCGCCAGGAAGACGGCCGCCGGCCGGAGCCGGACCTCCCGCTGAGCACTGCCGCTCCGGGTGCGGAAACCGACGCACGCCACTGTGCGCCCGCCGATACTCCGGTGGGCCCACAGTGGCGTGCGGCTGTCAGTTGTCAGTCGCGAGGCAGCAGGGTGCCCAGCGGACCAAGATCGAGATTCAGCTCCTCAGGACGCACCCCGTGCTGCTCGCACAGCTCCGCCATGCGTTCGTCGAGCAGCATGAGGGTCGTCCCGATCTCGTCGATCTGCCCGTCGGACAGGTCGCCCTGGTCGATACGGCGAATGGCCTGGCGCTCCATGAGCTGACGCAGGAGTTCCACCACCGTCAGCACCAGCGCGACGAGATCATGCCCCAATCGGTCGGAGTCCACGTCGAGTCGTGAGGTCGTCACAGCGGCCCTCCGTCCGCCCACGGTGCGGGGATGCGTTCGTTGACCGAGGAGAGCAGGGCGTGCAGCGACAGCCGGACGAGCGGCACGTCGGCGATCGCGATCACGAGGTCTCCGCTGATCACCACCCCGGTCGCGAGCAGCCGGTCCAGCAGGTCGACGAGGGGCACGCCGATGGGGCCCGTCAGGGGCTCCGGGTTGTCCCAGGGGACGACTTCGTGCGACACGGGCTACACCTCCCCGATGAAGGAGTACGGGACCCAGGGCCCCGAAAGTTCGATCTCGGCACCTGTTGTCTTCCGTAGTTCCCCGGCGAGCAGACCGAGTTCGGCAGCTCTGTGTTCCGCCACCAGGTAGGTGGCGTTGAGGATCTGCAGCCGGCTTCTCCCGGTGAGTTCGGGGCCGTGGAGCCGCAGCCGGCGGACCGCCGCGGCCACGTTCTGGAACGCCGCGTCCACCGTGTCGGCGACGCGGAGCGACTCCTCGTGGCGTCGTTCGCGCCGAACCTGCACTCCGCGCTTCCGGTCCAGGTAGGCAAGACCGGCTCCGGGCGCCGGGCGGGACCGGCCGGCCGGGCTCCCGGCCGCGCGGGGCGCGGGGCTCGGCTCCTCGGCGGGAGGTGGGGGCGCGTAGACCTTCACGCCCCACTCCGAGTGGTCCGCCGTACGCTGCAGTGCGGCCCGGAACCGCTCGGTCTCGGCGATCAGTGCCTGGCGGGCCCGGTCCTCACCGTGGTAGAGGGTGGCCAACGGCAGGGGAACGGTGCGGCACACGGCCGCGGCAGCCGACACGACGCGGTGATGGGCGCGTGCGTACCGTTCGAGTTCGCCGCGGTCGGACATACGGGTCTGCCACGCCTCGTCCGTGAAGTCGGCGGCGGGCACGGTCTGAGCGATCGCCGTAAGCTCTCCGCACCGCAGTCCCCACAGCGGGCCGCCCCCCGCGAAGCCCGGCACATCGGCGAACAGCGCCGGATCCGGTGCGTCGCAGACCGCGAACACGTACAGCGCGGCGGCATCCGAGGGGTCGGCTCCCCACTCCGTCATGTGACTCGGTTCTCCTTGTTCATTGTCCGGTCCGCGAGCAGTCGTTCGTGGACTCGAGCGCCTCTAGACGCTCGCGCAGTTCGCGGTTCTCGCTCTGGAGCGCGTCGCGGGCGGCGCGTGAACTGAGCGCGGGGTCCGTCTCCCACCAGTCGATGCCCGCCTTCTTCGCCGTGTCCACGGAGGCCACGAACAGGCGGAGCCGGATGGTGAGCAGTTCGATGTCGAGGAGGTCGATCTTGATGTCACCCGCGATGACGATGCCTTTGTCGAGGACTCGTTCGAGGATGTCGGCGAGGTTGCTGTTCGGCGGCCCGGGAACGGGATAGGCCTCCCGCTCGAGGTCGAGGTCAGTCACCGCGACGCCTCCGTCCGCGCCTCGGAGAGACGTCCTCCTCGTCCTCGTCCTCTTCCTCCTCTTCGCCCTCCCACTCCTCGTCGTCCTCCGGCTCCTCGTCCTCGTCGTATTCCTCCTCTCCGTCTTCCTCGTCCTCCCCCTCTTCGTCCTCTCCCTCTTCGTCTTCTTCCTCGCCCTCTTCCTCCTCCTCGCCCTCTTCCTCCGGTTCCTCCTCCTCCGGTTCCTCTTCCTCCTCCTCGCCCTCTTCCTCTTCCTTCTCCTCGCCCTCGCCCTCCTCGCCTTCCTTCTCCTCTTCCTCCTTCTGCATGGCGTCCTCATGCGACACGACGACTTCCCCGTCGCGGATCTCACCGCGCCAGGCCTCGGGCTCCTCGTCGGTGAGCGTGACGAACCGCTGGAAGAGCTTGAAGTCCAGCCGAATGCGACGGCCCTGGACCCGCCAGAGATTGCCGGTCTTCTCGAAGAAGCCTGACGGGTAGTACTCCACCACCAGCACGATCCGGGTCAGACTGGGCGCCAGTTCATGGAAGCTGACCGTTCCACGGGTGGAGCCCTTCGCACCCTCGGAGGTCCACCTGATGCGGTCGTCCGGAATCTGCTCCTGGACCGTCGCCTTGAAGCTCCTCGATGACGGGCCGATCTTGACCTTCCAGTCGCTCGACATCTCGTCACCCATCGACACGCTCTGCACGCCCTTGGTGAAGCTGCTGAACTTGTCGTACTGCGTCCAGTAGTCGTACGCGGTGCGCAGCGGCACTCCCACATCGAGTACCTCGATGATGTTCATGGACTTGCCACCACTGGATTTGCCCTTGCCCCCCTTCCCCTTGCCCCCACCGCCGAACGTGCCCTTGACCTTGTCGACGACGTTGTCCTTGACGCCTTTGGCCTTTCCCGCCACCAGCGCCTTCACGGGCGACTCGCCCTTGAGGATGCGAGAGCCGATCGCCGGCAGTGAGCCGCCGTTCTCGGCGATGTCGGAGAGCTGCCCGGTGACACCCGACAGCTTCTCCCCGGCCTTCTCCGCGAGCCTCCCCGCCTGGGCGCCGAGGTAGTTGGAAAGCTCCCCGCGAAGGCGGTCCATGCCCGACTCCTGCGACTCGGGTCCGTCCCTGTCCGTCTTGGCCATGGCTGCCTACCTCTGCCGTGCGCCGCGCCGGGGCGCGGACCGCTTCGATGTCGTCGTCTTCTTGGCTGCCGACTTCCTGGCCGGAGCCGACTTCTTGGCCGGCGCCTTCTTGGCTGCGGCCTTCTTGCCCGGCGCCGTCTTCTTGCCGGGAGCCGACTTCTTGGCCGGAGCCGACTTCTTCGCAGCGGATCCTCCCGCCGGGGCCGCCTTCTTGGCGGGGGCCTCCCTGGCCGGGGCTTTCTTCGCCGGTGCCTTCTTCGCGGGGGCCTTCTTCGCGGGGGCCTTCTTCGCGGGAGGAGCCTCCTTGTCGGCGGACCTCTTCCGGGCGGCCTTCTTCGCCGGCGCCGGCGTGGGTTCCTCCTCCGGCTCCTCTTCCTCCTCCGGCTCCTCTTCCTCCTCCTCTTCCTCCTCCGGCTCCTCTTCCTCCTCCTCTTCCTCCTCCGGCTCCTCTTCCTCCTCCGGCTCCTCTTCCTCCTCCTCCGGTCCCTCTTCCTCTTCGTACTCCTCGTCCGGCTCTTCCTCGTCGTACTCGCCCTCGAACTCCTCTTCCTCGCCCGTCTCCTCGTCGCGTTCGCCGAGTCGTGCCGTACGGTTGCTCAGGGCGTCGGCCAGGGAGCTCATGCCCCGGTCCGCCGCTGCGCTGAGGGCCTTCCGGCCGGTCTCCAGCACCTCGCCCTTCAACTGGTCCTGGAGTCCGGCGAACTGCGGCATCTCACCGAGCCTGCGCATCCCCTCGGCGGCGAGCTGGCGTGGCTCCAGGCCGAAGCGCCTGCCCGCCAGGTAGGTCGCGACGGAGAGGGCCACGCGGCCCTTCTTCGTCCGGCCGAGTACGTAGCCGCCCACCACGGCGGCTGCGAGCGTCACCTTTGTCTGGTCTTCCATGAGTGCGTCACCTTCGATGGTTGGGCGCGGGGCGGACTCGAACGGCGTGCAGCCGGTCGAGCAGCTCTTCCTCTTCCCGTTCGAACTCCTCCGGACTGATGGTGCCGTCCTCGAGTTCCTGGTTCAGTGCGGCCAGCTGTGCCCGGATGACGTGGGGGTCGTGCAGCTCGCGGTCGGCCGCGTCGTTCACCTTCTCCGCCACCCAGATCACGCCGCGGACCGGTGCGAGGGGCAGCAGGAGCACTCCGCTGAGCAGCCCCATGTCAGAGTCCCGCGGCAGATCGGCGCGAGACGAAGCTGTAACAGGGCAGTGGCCCGGCAACCCGGAGTTCCACATGGGTCCGGTGGGCGGCGGCGAATCGCTCGGCCGCCTCCCGGAAATCGTCACTGTCGCCGCGGTCGACGAGGAACGAGACGTTCAGCGCGCATCCGTGGACCTCAGGACCGGGTGCCACCGCACGGGCCAGGGGGGTGAGGGTGCGAAGGATCTTCTTTCCCGCCTCGGCCGCCCTGCGTGTCAGCGCGCCGGACACGGCCTCCCCGAGCCGGACGCTCGCCTCGTAGCCGGGGCGCCGGCGCACCTCCTCGCGGAGCCGGCGTACGGTCTTCTCCTCGGCAACGACGGCCGCCAGCGCATTCTGGGCCGGGAGCGCCTTGAGGTTGATCTCCACGCGCCGGGCAACGTGCCGGAGGGTAGCGAGGTGATCGGCCTCCGCCCCGGCCAACTGTGCGCGCACCGTGTCCTCGTCCGGGGCGACCATGCCGAACCGCATGGGCAGCACCGGGCCGCGGTCCGTGAGGTGCAGCAGAAGCTCCTGATGGGCCATCAGATCTCGCCGTCTGGCACGGAGCTGGGGTGGCGCGTCACTGACGACGGCGGTCACCCGCCCCTGTCCCACCAGGCGCAGCGTCGCCGGGGGACTACCCAGGCCGGCAGCGTCCGGCGGAAGCGATTCGCCCGTCGGAATGATGGCGTAGACGTAAATTCCGTTCGCTGCCACGGCTCACGCCTCCACGCGGCGGCGCCGGTCAGCTCCGTCGCGTGCGGGCGCCCGGCGCTTCCTCGGCCGCTCGCGCCGCTCCTCCGACCCGTCGTGCTCGTCGCCGCCGACCGCTTTGCGCACCGTGTCCCCGAGTGTGTCCGCGGCCTTGCGGACCTTGCGCTTGCCCATCGACTTGGCCGCGCGTCCGCTGAACAGTTCGGGGACGGTGGTGCTACCCGAATCCCGCTCCAGATCGAGCCGGTTGCAGGCCTCGGCGAAGCGCAGGTAGGTGTCCACGCTCGCGACGACGATCCGTGCGTCTATCTTGAGGATCTCGATGCCGACCAGGGACACCCTGATGAACACATCGATGACCATGCCGCGGTCGAGGATGAGTTCCAGAACGTCGTAGAGGGTGCCCGCACGAGGCGGGCACGGCGCGATCTCGTCGGCGTACGTGGTCGTGGTCATGGTCATGGAGCGTCCTTCCGGATGGTGGGAGCAACGGGTCACTCGTCGGCGGCACCCCGCCGGTATCGGCGGACCCTGCTGTACTCCATGAGTTCGCCCCGGTCGTCGAGCCGCACCTCGTAGGAGGCCAGCAGACTCGTGGTGTCCGGGATGCGGGGTACTTCGAGCACGTCCACGACGACGCACCATCCGTCGTCGTGGCGCCGCACAGCCGACACGCCTTCCGCCGGATGGCAGATCAGCCGTTCGAGGCTCTCGGAGGCGACACGGGCGGCGTGCTCGGGACCTCGTGCGGACGAGGTTCGGGGCGCAGCCGTCTTGGTCGGCCGATCGGCGTGCGCGCGACGTTTCTCTGCCATGGGACCAGGTTTGGACACAAACCCCCCCGCCGCATCCCGAGCGCTCGAAGCCTGCTCAGGAAGCCGTTCTCACCCCCACGCCGTCCTCACCCCTTCGCCGTTCCGGCAGGACGCCGGGTGCGGGACGCGTGCACAGTCGTAGTCATGAGCGGAAATCGTGAGGTGGGTGCAGGCGACGAGGGGCACGAGCGCCCCTCCGGGGTCGCAGACACCACGGTCGAGGGACTCGGGGCACTGTCAGAGGCACTGGAGACGGTGGAGCGGGCCAGGGGCCATCTGTACGCGTTCCATCAGCTGACCGGGGGCGCGGACCTGACGCTGGACAGGGCGGTGGAGCTGCTCCGGGCGGCCGGCCACGCGGACCATGCCGACCTGGTGGAGCGGGAGATCCTCGGCAGGAACGTCATTCCGGGCTGTTGGACCTTTCAGGTGGTCGAGGCGTACGACGCCACCTATTACCGGCCGTTCGTCGAGGTCGAGGAGCGGGTGCGGCAGGAGCTCGCGGCCGGGCGCCGCCACCTGTACGAGGCGGAGATGAAGCAGGCCCGCCGCACGCACGGGCACCCCCAGCACACCGAAGGGCCCTGACCGTGGAACCGGTCACCGCGCTGCGCCGGATCGCCTTCCTCCTGGAACGCTCCCAGGCCGCCACCTACCGGGTCAGGGCGTTCCGTACGGCTGCCGACGCGGTCGCGGCCATGGGCGGCGACGAGTTGACGGAGCGGATGACGCACGGATCGCTGGAGACCGTGCGGGGGATCGGGCCGAAGACGGCCCAGGTGATCCGGGAGTCGGTGGCCGGGGGCACGCCCCGGTACCTCGAACGGCTGGAGGAGGAGGGATCGGCGCCGCCGGTCCCGGGTGGCGAGGCTCTTCGGGCGGCGCTGCGCGGTGACTGCCACCTGCATTCGGACTGGTCGGACGGGGGCAGCGGCATCGAGGAGATGGGCCGCACGGCCGCGGAGCTGGGCCACGAGTGGGCGGTACTGACCGACCACTCGCCCAGGCTGACCGTGGCCAACGGTCTGTCACCCGAGCGGCTCCGGCGGCAACTGGACGTCGTGGCGCGGCTCAACGAGGAGTGGGCTCCCTTCCGTCTTCTCACGGGCATCGAGTGCGACATCCTGGACGACGGCTCGCTCGACCAGGAGCCCGAACTGCTCGACCGGCTCGATGTCGTCGTGATCTCGGTCCACTCGAAGCTGCGCATGGACGCGAAGGCCATGACGGCCCGGATGATCGCGGCCGTGCGCGATCCACGGGCGGACGTACTGGGTCACTGCACCGGGCGGCTCCTCTCCGGACGTACGCGGCCGCCGTCGTCGTTCGACGCGGACCAGGTGTTCGCCGCGTGCGCGGAGGCGGGGACTGCTGTCGAGATCAACTGCCGGCCGGAGCGGCTCGATCCTCCGCGCGGGCTGCTCCGGAAGGCTGTCGCGGCGGGGGTCCTCTTCTCGATCGACACCGACGCGCATGCTCCGGGCCAGTTGGACTGGCAGGCGTACGGCTGCTCCCGAGCCGAGGAGTGCGAGGTCGCGCCTGAGCGGGTCATCAACACCTGGACAGCTCGACGCCTTCTGGACCGGACGGAGCGGAAATCGCGGGGGTAAGGCTGTCGCGGTTCCGGGGGGATCGGCGCGCGGTGTCCACGATGCGGTGCGTCGTGGGGCGGAGCAGCGCCCGCATGCTGGATTCACGCGGACGTTCCCACCCCGCGGCGAGGTGTCTTCGGCCGCGGGGAGTCGCGCTCACTCGGCCTTCGCGGTGGGAGGACCGGCGTGCGGCGGTGCGACGCGGACAGCGATGAGCGCGACATCGTCCGTGCCTGCCGTGGCGAGTCCGCCGAGCAGTTCGTCGCAGAACGTCTCCAGGGGTTCACGGGCCAGGCCCGCCGCCTGACGCCGCAGACGGGCCATCCCACGGTCCAGGACCTCGTCACGGCGTTCGATGAGGCCGTCGGTGTACAGGAGCACGGTCGAGCTCGGCGGGAGCACGTCCCACGCGTCCGGCCGGTGTTCGCCGGGGTTCACGCCCAGCATCATGCTCCGGCCGCCTTCCAGGAAGCGGGTCTCGCCTTCCGGCGTCACCAGCAGCGGTGGGGGGTGCCCCGCCACGGCGTAGTGCAGCTGCCACGGGTCGGGGGCGGTGGGTTTCTCGGCCAGGGCGTAGATGCAGGTGAGTGTCTGGTGCGGGTAGAGGATGCCGATGGCGGCGTCCAGTCGCGCGAGGATCTTTCCGGGGGGCTCCTTCCGGTCGCAGGCGATGCCCCGCAGCATGTTGCGCATCTGGCTCATGGTGACCGCGGAGCGCAGGTCGTGGCCCGCCACGTCGCCGATGATGAGCGCGGTGGCCCCTTCCGCCAGCACGAACGCGTCGTACCAGTCGCCGCCGACCTGGGCCGTCGCCACGGCCGACCGGTAGCGGGCCGCGATCTGGAGGGGACCCTGGTCGGGGAGGTCGGGCAGGAGCGAGCGCTGCAGCCGCTCGGCGGTGTGCTGGGCGTCGTAGTGGAGGCGCGAGTTGTCGACGGCCAGGGCGACCCGGTGGGCGAGATCCTCGACCAGGGCGAGGACGTCGTCGTCCAGCGCTGCCGCCCGGGTGGTCCGTACGAGGGTGATGACGCCGAGGACCTGGCGCCGTGCCCGCAGCGGGGCCATGACCGCCGTGTCCGCGGTCATCCGGTCGAAGAACTCGAGTTCCCGGGCGCGCAGCGGATCCGAGGCCGTGCGGGGCGGTGGGAACTCGGTGAGAAGCACCGGACCGGTCAGGTGCAGGGCCCGTGCCGTCGCCGCGGCCGACCCCGCCGTCGGGGGCAGCAGTCCCTCGTGGAGCCCGGAGGGGAGCCGGTCGGTTTCGCGTTGCTCGACGACGACGCGGCGCAGCCGTCCGTCCGTGTCCAGTAGGTCGACGGCGCACCAGTCGGCGAGCCCGGGGACGAGCGTGCGGCACAGGCGGCGGAGCCCCTCCTCCTCGTCCAGCGTGCTGCCGAGCGCCTCCGCCGCGTTGATCAGCACAGTCAGCCGGTCCAGGGCGTGCTGGACCTCCTCGTCCACCTCGTAGCCGGCCGCTGCGGGATCGCCGTCCCGGTTGCTCCGGTCAGCGCACATGATGGGGGCTCCTCGGCGCCGGAGTACCTGGGCGTCCGGCGGGACAGCCGTACCCGCCTGTGTCGATTGTCCGCCAGGCGGGGCCGCCCGGCACGCGCGGCGTGGCCCCGGCGGCGTACTCGAGCGGCTTCCGTCGGCGCCGCGGCGTAAAGTCGGGCGAAATGGCAGGTGTGACTCCGCCGGATCACGGGGCAGGAGCGGTCCATGTCCGATCAACGCACGGAACCTTCTCTTCCACGGTCCCGCGGGGTGCTCTCCGCCGGGGTGGTCGCCCATCTCCGCGACGAGGGCGCGCTGCCCGGCCCCGGCGCGGCGCGGGACGCCGATCCGTACGGTGACGACCTGCAGCTGGCCCTGTACGTCTGCTACGAGCTGCACTACCGGGGGTTCGCCGGTGTCCGGCCGGAACTCGAGTGGGACCCCGCGCTGCTGGCGCTGCGCGGCGCACTGGAGGAACGCTTCCTGACCGCCCTGCGGCGGGATGCCACGGGGACGGCCGGCCTGGACGAGGTCCTGGCCGGGCTGCTGGTGGAGCCTGTCCACGGGACCGGGCTCTCCTGGTTCCTCCAGGACAACGGCGAGCTGTGGCACCTGCGTGAGTATGCGGTGCAGCGGTCCCTGTACCACTTGAAGGAGGCCGACCCGCACGCCTGGGTGCTGCCCCGGTTGTGGGGACGGGCCAAGGCCGGGATGGCGGCGATCGAGTACGACGAGTTCGGTGCGGGGCGTGCGGAACGGGTCCACGCTCAGCTGTTCGCCGATCTCATGGCGGACCTGGAGCTCGACACCGCGTACGGGCGCTATCTGGACGAGGGGTACGCGGAGATGCTGGCCCTCGTGAACCTGATGTCGCTGTTCGGGCTGCACCGGCGGCTGCGCGGGGCGCTCGTGGGGCATTTCGCCGCCGTCGAGATCACCTCGTCCCCGGCTTCACGGCGTCTGGCCCGTGCCATGGCACGTGCGGGCGCGGGCCGTGCCGCGGAGTTCTTCTACACGGAGCACGTCGAGGCGGACGCCGTCCACGAGCAGGTGGTCCGCCGGGAGGTGATCGGCGGCCTGCTGGACGAGGAGCCGGGACTGGCCGCCGACATCGCCTTCGGTATCACCGCGACCTCCTGTCTGGAGGACCGGCTCGAAGACCGCCTGCTCACGCAGTGGCGGGTCTGAGCGGGGATCTCCGCTCGGCGGTCCCGTCGAGGGATGTCAGAGGTGGTGGCCGGGGACTGCCCGGCACAGTCTAGGAGACAGACGCGTGTACGCACCCGTTCGCAAGGGAGTCGCAGATGTACGCAGAAATGGCCGAGGACGCCCGGAGCGCCCGGATCGTGACCCTTCCCGGGGTGTACGCGCCGCAGCACGACACCCGCCTGCTCATGGCGGCCCTCGACAAGGAGGGGGTCGGAGCGGGCACCGATGTCCTGGACCTCGGAACGGGCAGCGGGGCGCTCGCCCTGCACGCGGCGCAGTTGGGTGCCCGGGTGACCGCGGTGGACATCTCGCGGCGGGCCGTGGTCACCGCGCGCCTCAACGCGCTGCTGCGCCGGCGGCGCATCACCGTGCAGCGGAGCGACCTGTTGTCGTCGCTGCCCGGCCGCTCCTACGACCTGGTGGTCTGCAACCCGCCGTACGTGCCCTCCCCGCTCGGCCGGCTTCCCGGGCACGGTGCCGCGCGTGCCTGGGACGCCGGCCGTGACGGGCGCGCCATTCTCGATCGCCTGTGTGAGACGGCGCCGGTGGCGCTGCGTCCCGGCGGCCGCCTGCTGATCGTTCACTCCGGTCTGTGCGACAGCGACGTGACCCTGCGCCATCTGTCGGAGGCCGGACTGAGCGCCCGCGTCACCGAGCGGGCGTTCGTACCCCTGGGGCCCGTGCTCCGCTCGCGGCTGCACTGGCTGAGGGACAGAGGCCTGCTGAAGGCGGGCGACATGCTGGAGGAGCTGGTGGTCATCCGTGCCGAACGCCCCTGAACGCCGCCGGAAGATCTCTGTCGAGGACCAGGGCCCCATGCTCGTGGAGGGGCCCGTGGAGGTGACGTGCCCCGACGGCAGTGTGGCCGTCTCCGACCGGTTCGTGGTCGCTGTCTGCACGTGCCGCCGCAGCCGGATGTACCCCTGGTGCGACACCAGCCACCGGCGCCGGGTCAGGCGCGAGGAGGGCGGGGAGGCCGGGGACGGCCCGGCCTGCTGAGGCCGCCATGGCGCGCGGTACGGGCCTGGGACGCGTTCCGCCGGCTCCGTATCGCCCTGGGTCTGTACCGCCCGGCGGCCTGCACCGCCAGGGGCTCTGTCCCGTTCCCGTGCCTGTTCCTTTTTACGCTCGGTCCTGGTCTGCCGTCTGTACCGTTCTGAGGCGCGTTCGACCCTCGCCGTGCGTTTCAGCCCTCGGCGGCCGTTCCGGTGGTGCCCGTGGCCCCCCGCAGTCGGCGGATCGCCGCCTGCAGCCGGGGATGGCGCTCGTGGACCTGCGTCGACCTGCGGTCGAGTTCCTCGGCGAGGCGTTCCGTGCGCTTGTCGATGTCCAGCTCGTCGAGGATGCGGTCGACCTCGGCGAGCAGGGCTCCGTGCAGCTGCCACTGCCGCGGGTGCTCCTGGACATCCTCCAGCAGCAGGTCGGCAACGAGATCGCGGGTGGCCCTGCTGCGTGCGAGAGCGTCGGCGAGCCGTTCCTCCGCCTCCTCGCCGCTCGCGGCGATCGGCGTGGTGATCATCACGGCGAAGCCCTCGATGGCGTCGGACATGTGACCGAACAGCTCCCTGAGCAGTACGGCCACGTCCTGGGGGAAGAGCGGTTCGTCGGTGCGGGCCTTCGCCAGGTCCGTGACCGTACGCGTCAGCACACGCAGAACGACGGCACAGATCTCCAGCGTGTCGAGTCCGGTCCGCAGCACGACCCGGTAGAGGAGGCCCTGCCGGACCCTGGGATTGAGCATCAGGCTTTCCTCGGCCTGGCGCAGCGAGGCGTCTACCTCGACGATGTCGTGGTCCAGCCGCCGCGCCTCGTGCAGGCGGGCGGCGGCCTGCGGTACGGGATGGTTTCCGCCGATCTCGTCGCCCAGCTCCCGGAACATGGTGCCCATGCGCTCCCCCAGGCCACCGATCGAGACACCTGCGGACTGCACCCATACGGGAGGCGCGAACAGGAGGTTGAACAGCAGTCCCACACCGGCGCCGATCAGGGTCTCCAGCACCCGCTCCCACGCCGTGTTGGCGACCTGCGAGACGCCGAGGACCAGCATGGCGCTGATCGCGACCTCCGGCACGAACTCGTCGACCCGGACCACCCGGCCGATGAGCAGCGAGGCCAAGATCGTCAGCCCGAGACTCCACCAGCTGAGGCCCACCAGCGAGCTGAAACCGCTGGCGATCAGGACCCCCACCACCACCGCGTTGACCCGTCGGATGCCCGTGGTGAGCGTGGCGTAGAGGGTCACCTGGACCACCAGCAGCGCCGTGAGCGGAGCGGTCAGGGGAGCTGGGTGGGGAGCGGGCAGGACGAACTTGGCGACCGCGAAGGCGATGACGGCGGCCGCAGTCGACCGCAAGATCTGCGCGGCGGCCGGCTCGGTGGTGCGCTGGACGAGTTTGACGACGGGTGCGGGCGCGGATACGGCAGGCATTCCTAGACGGTGCCCCGAACCGGGCGGTCGCAGCGCTTTCCGGCCTGGCGAACTCCGTACGGATGTATGCGTGCCGCCAACGAGCACGTGCCGGGAGAGCCGGACGGAGAGATGGTGGAGGTATGGCTATTTCATTGACACCCCCGACCGAGACTCCCCCGGCGGAGGGATGCATCAGCGAGGCGCACATCGAACGGCCCGACGGTGGGATCTGGGAGCATCCCGTCTTCTGGGCGGGCCTGGTGCTGCTCGTCGCGGTCGTCGTCGCCGCATTCTTCCTCGCCCGGATCTTCGGCTTCGGATGAGCGACCGCGACACGCTGGAGAGGTTGCTGAAGCGGCACGGCACGACCTACGCGGCCGAGGCCGGCATCACGCTGCGCGACACTCCCCAGCCGCTGTACCAGCTCCTGGTGCTCAGCCACCTGCTGAGCGCGCGGATCCGCGCCTCGGTAGCCGTGGCCGCGGCGCGGGCACTGTTCTCCCACGGAATGCGCGACGCGCGGCGCATGGCCGACGCGACGTGGCAGCAGCGGGTGGACGCGCTGGGCGAGGGCGGCTACCGCCGCTACGACGAGCGCACGGCGACCCAGCTCGGGGAGGGCGCGGAGCTGCTGCTCGACGCGTACGGCGGTGATCTGCGCCGCCTGCGCCGGGAGGCGGACGGTGACGTGGCCGCGCTCCGCGAGGGACTGCGCCGCTATCCAGGGGTGGGCCCGATGGGCACCGACATCTTCCTGCGCGAGGTGCAGGCCGTGTGGCCGGAGTTCGCGCCCTACCTCGACTCCAAGGCGCTCCAGGGTGCGGAGCGGCTCGGGCTGCCCACCTCGCCGGGGAAGCTGACGGGCCTCGCGGACGGGTGCGACCCGGCGGTGCTCGCCGCGGCGCTGGTGCGCGCGGCGCTGGACAAGAGGTGAGTCCGGGGGTCAGCCCTTCGGCCGCCTGCCGCCCGGCTTGACGGAGCGGCCCTCCACGAGCGCGCGCCGGATCCCGGCTGCGGTGGCCCGCGCGTGCTCCGTGGTCGCCGTGCGGTCGGCCACCGAGGTGACGAAGCGGTGGGTGGGCCGCAGGCAGCGCCCGCAGGGGGTGTCCGTCGTCAGCAGGTAGCCGTCCTCGCACTGGGGGTGCGAGCAGGGTCCCGGTCCTACGAGGGCCTCCGCGATCTCCTGCGGGGCCCAGCGGCGCAGGCCCTCCTCGTCCTTCTCGTGCAGGGCGTGGGACCAGCGGACGTTCCAGCGGCGCTCGAGGCGTTCCAGCAGCTGATCGGGGGTGCGCCGGGCGAGTTCCCGGTGGATCAGGTCGTGGACGGTGCGCGGCATGCGGTGGCCGAGTGCCTGCAGCAGGGGCTGCGGCAGGGCCTGGAGGACGTAGGTGACGGGGTCCCCGCCCGCCCGCTCCCGCCACTTGCGGCAGGCACACGGCCCCTCGGCGGGCAGCGGGCCCCGGCAGCGGCCGCACACACCGCGGCACTCGGCGCACAGTCCGTCGTCGAGTCCGTCCAGATGGGGCGCGGGGGCCCGGCCGCAGTCGCGGCAGCAGGCGGCGCAGGGGCCGCAGAGGCGTTCGTCACCGAGCTTCGTGGTCCACCGGCGCTGCTGGCAGCGGCAGCAGAGCGCGTTGTCGCAGTACTCGTGGTGGGCGGCTCCCGACTGCCTGCCGGGTGGCGGGAATGACATCGGTGCGTTCTCCAGGTGCGGGGCGTGGACGGCCGGGGGCCCGGCCGGTCGGCGGAGCGACGTGCGGGGCCCGCGGACGACCGTATCGCCCTCTGCGGGTCGCGCGCGGCGCTCCGCCGCGACCGGAGACATTCTCCCGCACCTGGAGGGCGGCGCGGATCAGGGCCTGAGGCCGCTCACCACGTCCGCGGTGGCGGTGATCCCTTCGTGGATGGTGGGCGCCATGCGCGTACTCGCCAGCAGGAAGCCGAGAAGGGCGCAGACGATGGCGTGCGATACCTTCAGCCCGCCGTTGCGCAGGAAGATCGCTGCGAGGACCACCAGGAGCAGCACCAACGAGATCGAAACGGCCATGGCCAACCTCCTCCGCCGCGTCTGAATTGCGGCATTCGGCCGCCAGTGTGGCGTAGCTGAGGAGCCGTTCGGCGGACCGGCGGGCCCGCCGAACGGGTGGTGACGCACAGTGATCGGGGGTGCTCGTCGGGACGTGGTCAGACGCCCTCGCGGCCGTCGCGGTCGCGGTGGCGGAGAAAGGCTTCGAGCCCCGCCAGGTCGTCGGTGTTCAGGTGGTCGACGCCGGCGGCGAGGAGTTCGGACCACACGGCCTCGCGCTCCGGCCCCGCGGTGTCCGGGGTGGCCCAGAAGCGCAGGCGCCGCCCCTCCCGGTGGGCCGCCGAGACGAGGGCACGCAGCCGTTCCCGCTCGGCCGGGGGGAAGGGGCCGGTGCCCTGCCAGGAGAAGTTCTGGGTCCAGTTGGCGCTGATGAGCGGCGCGAAGGAGGCGGGCGCCGCGGTGCCCAGATCCTCGAGCCTGCCGTCGTAGAACGCGTACCGCGTGGTCTGGGCCTCCATCGGGAGCCGGGCGGCGCGGTCGCCCGAGATGACGGGCGTGACCGCGCCGGTGTGGACGCGTCCGCGGACCGAGCGGGTCAGGAGGGGGCGGTAGCGGCGGAGCACCCGGTCGAGGGCCAGGTAGGCTGCGGCGCCGTCGGCCTTGATGTCGACCAGGAGTTGCAGGGGTGTGCGATATCCGGCGTGGACCCGGCCGTGGTTCGCCCGGACGAGGGCCGCCAGCGGGTCGAGGTAGAGCGAGGTGAGCGTGCGGGAGGGGTCGAGGTCCGCGAACTCGTGGGCGACGAGCAGTTCGCCGTCCACGAGGAAGACGTCGGCCTCGACACTGGTGAACCCGTGCGCGAGCGCGTCCTGGAGAGGGCGGGCGTGGAGGTAGTCGTTGTGGGCGTGGGCGCGCTCCAGCGGACGCGGACCCCGGGGACGGGCGGGCGTGGCGGTGGCGGACTGGGCGGGGATGAAGGCGCCCGCGGCCGCGGTGGCCAGGGCGGTGGTGACGACTCTGCGACGGGTCAGGTGTGCCATGGGGTCTCCCGGAAGCGGTCGGGCGGACGGAACGGGCTGGGGAACGCGACGAGTATGGAGCCCCGGGAGACCCGAAAGGCAGGTACCTGCCGAAGAGTTGGATCCGTCGTCGTCCGCGCGTCGGCTGCGCTGTGCCCGCTGTTACCCGGGCATGCCGGGGCGGGGGCACGCGGCCTCGCATGCCCCCGCCCCTCGGCGCCTCGTCACGGCGCGGGCAGTTCCATCAGCTCGGCGACGGTCTCGCGGTGGCGTCCCGCCGTTCCGTACGCGAGGGAGTCGGCCTTGGCCCGCTTCAGGTACAGGTGCGCGGGGTGTTCCCAGGTCATGCCGATCCCGCCGTGCAGTTGGACGCACTCCTCCGCCGCGTGCACCGCGGCCTTGGAGCAGTAAGCCTGGGCCACGGCCACCGCGAGCGGCGCGTCCGGGCTGCCGGAGGCCAGCGTGTCCGCGGCGTTGCGGGCGGCGGCGCGTGCGGAGACGACCTCCAGCCAGAGCTGTGCCATCCGGTGCTTGAGCGCCTGGAAGGAACCGACCGGGCGGTTGAACTGGTGGCGCTCCCGGGTGTACCGGACGGTCTCCGTCAGGCACCACTCGGCGATGCCGAGCTGCTCGGAGGCGAGCAGCCCCGCCCCGGCCCGCAGCCCCTTCGACACGGCCCCGGCCGCTGATTCGGGTCCGGCCAGCAGGGTTCCGCCGGCCCCGGTCAGGGTGACCGAGGCGAGCGGCCGCGTCAGGTCGAGCGGGACCAGGGGCCGGACGGCGACCCCCTCCCCCGCGGCGGCGACCGCGAACAGCCCCTCGCCGGTGGGCACCAGGAGCACATCGGCCGTCGCCGCCTCGGCGACACCGGCGACGGTCCGCTCGAGCGTGCCCGCCATCGCCACGCCGGCATCGGCGGCGGAAGCGGTGAACGGGAGGGCGAGGACGGCGACCTTGCGGCCCGCCGCCAGGTCGCCGAGGAGTTCACCCGCGGGCCCGCCGGGCGCACCGAGCGCGAGGAGGGTCTCGGTGGCGACGACGGCACTCGTCAGGTACGGGGCCGGCGCGACGCTCCGGCCGAGTTCCTCCAGGACCACCGCGGCCTCGCGGTGGCTCGCCCCCTGGCCGCCGAGTTCGTCGGGGACCAGCAGTCCGGCCGCTCCGATCCCGGTGGCGAGCGATTCCCAGAGCTGCGGGTCGTACGGCGTGCCGGACTCGGTGGCCGCGATCACGGCCGGCGCGCCGGCCCGGTCGGCGAGCAGCGAGCGCACGGCGGACCGCAGGTCGTCCTCGGCCTCCGAGTACAGCAGGTCGGGGCGTCCGGGTGCGTTCTGTGCGGCCCCGGTCGGTGCGGCTTCGGTCGGTGCGCTCATCGGGCGAGATCCTTCCAGGCGACGTCCTTGTCGGTACGCGGTTCGGCGGGCAGGCCGAGGACACGCTCGGCGACGATGTTGAGCAGGACTTCGCTCGTACCGCCCTCGATGGAGTTGCCCTTGGAGCGCAGGTAGCGGTACCCGGCGTCACGGCCGGTGAAGTCGACCAGCTCGGGGCGGCGCATGGTCCAGTCCCCGTACAGCAGGCCTTCGTCACCGAGGAGTTCGACCTCGAGGCCGCTGATCTCCTGGTTGAGGCGCGCGAAGGCGAGCTTCATGCCGGAGCCCTCGGGGCCCGGCTGGCCGGCGACGAGCTGCTGGCGCAGCCGCTCGCCCGTGAGCCGGGCGACCTCGGCCTCGACCCAGAGCGTGACCAACCGCTGGTGGAGGTCGTGGGTGCGCAGTTCGGGGCGCTCGCGCCAGGTCCTGGCGACGGTCCCGATCATGCCGCCCTCGCGGGGGATACGGGCGCCGCCGATGGACACGCGCTCGTTCATCAGGGTGGTCTGCGCGACCTTCCAGCCGTCGCCGACGGGGCCGAGCCGCCTGCTGTCGGGGATGCGCACGCCGGTGAGGAAGACCTCGTTGAACTCGGCCTCACCGGTGATCTGGCGCAGCGGCCGGACCTCGACGCCGGGGTCGGTCATGTCGCAGATGAAGTAGCTGATGCCGCGGTGCTTGGGCACGTCCGGGTCGGTGCGTGCGATCAGGATCGCCCAGCGGGCGACGTGGGCGCTGGAGGTCCACACCTTCTGCCCGTCGACCACCCAGTCGCCCCCCGCGTCCCGTACCGCACGCGTGCCGAGGGCGGCCAGGTCGGAGCCGGCGCCGGGCTCGCTGAAGAGCTGACACCAGACCTCCTCACCGACCCAGAGCGGGCGCAAGAAGCGCTTCTTCTGCTCGTCGGTGCCGTACCGGAGGAGGGTGGGAGCGGCCATCCCGAGGCCGATGCCGATGCGGCGCGGGTCGTTGTCGGGGGCCCCGGCGGCGGCGAGTTCGGCGTCGACGACGGGCTGCAGGGAGCGTGGCGCGTCGAGTCCGCCGAGGCCGGCGGGGTAGTGCACCCAGGCCAGTCCGGCGTCGAAGCGCGCCGTGAGGAAGTCGGTCGGGACGGTGGTGGCCGGCGGGTGGGTGGCCAGCAGTTCTCGGGTGCGGCGGCGGATCTCCGCCGCGTCGGGGGCGGTGCTCATCGGGTGCCTCCCGCCGGCAGGACGACGATGCGGCCGGTACTGGTGCCGTCGGCGACGCGCTGGACGGCGCGTGCGGCACCGGCCATCGGGACGCGCTCGCTGACCAGGGGCCTGACGACCCCCTGTTCGGCGAGTGCGGTCAGTTCGTCGTGGCAGGCGCGGACGGCGGCCGGGTCCTTGGTGGTGTACAGGCCCCAGTGGAGTCCGGCGATCGAGTAGTTCTTCACCAGGGCGTGGTTGAGGCCCGGCGCGGGGATGGTGCCGCTCGCGAACCCCACGACGACGACGCGGCCCTCGAACGCGATGCACTTGACGGATGCGGCGTAGGCGTCACCGCCGACGGGGTCGTAGACGACGTCCGCACCGCGTCCTGCGGTGGCCTCCTTGACCACCGCCACGATGTCCTCGCTCCGCCGGTCGATGACCAGGTCGCAGCCCAGCTCGCGGGCGGTCGCGGCCTTCTCGGGGCCGCCGGCGACCCCGATGACGGTGGCGCCCGCCGCCTTTCCGAGCTGGACGGCCGCGCTGCCGACACCGCCCGCCGCGGCGTGCACGAGCAGCGTCTCGCCCGCCCGCAGGCGTGCGCGGCGGTGGAGCCCGAACCAGCCTGTCTGGTAGCCGATGTGCAGGGCGGCCGCCTCGGCGTCGTCCAGGCTGTCGGGAGCGGGGAGCAGGGAGGCCTCGTCGGCGACGACGTAGTCGGCGAAGCCGCCGTTCGGCAGGGCGGGGGTGGCGAGCACCCGGCGCCCGTCCGCCGTCTCGCCGCAGATCTCCACGCCGGGGGTGAAGGGCAGTGGGGGCCTGACCTGGTACTGGCCGCGGCAGAGCAGGGCGTCGGGGAAGTTGATGTTCGCCGCGCGCACCTTCAGCAGCACCTGTCCGTCGCCGGGGACCGGCCGGTCCGTCTCTTCGAGCTCCATCACCTCGCCCGGCTCGCCGTTCCGGTGCACTCGCCATGCCTGCATGAGGGGCCTCCACAACACTGTCGGCGTTACCACTGCTCCGGCGCATACTAAGCAGTCGCTTGCCTCCCTGGGAACACTTCGGGGCGGGCGGACCGGAGTCCCTTCATGCCCGTTTCGGCCTCGCCCTGACGTGCATCCGTTCACCCTGCGGCCCGAACAGGCTGAGGAATTCCACCGGATCGTCGCCCACCGGCCCGAACCAGTGCGGCAGCCGGGTGTCGAACTCGGCCGCCTCACCGGGGACCAGCACCAGGTCGTGGTCGGCGAGCAGGAGCCGAAGCTTCCCGGAGAGGACGTACAGCCACTCGTACCCCTCGTGGGTGCGCTGCTCGGGCACCTCTTCGCAGGGCGCCTCCTGCACGACCTTGTACGCCTGCAGGCCGCCCGGCCGGCCGGTGAGCGGCAGGGAGGTCTTCCTGCCGTGGACGATCGGCTTCGCCCTGACCCGGGGGTCGCCGACGGGCGGCGCCCCGACCAGGTCGTCGAGCGGCACCTCGTGGGCCCGGGCGATGGGGAGCAGCAGTTCGAGGCTGGGGCGCCGGCCGCCCGACTCCAGCCGGGACAGGGTGGAGACGGAGATGCCGGTCGCCTCGGAGAGGGCCGAGAGCGTCACCCCCCGGTCCTTGCGCAGTCGGCGCAGCCTGGGGCCGACTCCGGAGAGTACGGCGTCGAGCTCCGGTTCGTCCTGGGTTCGTTCCTTCATGAGGCCATTGCAGGTTCGGCAAACCCCTTTGTCAATCCGGAAAAGGGCAGGAGCACGGAGGACACGTCGGCCCGCAGGGGACCCTGGCCGGTCCGGGCGCCCCGGCGGGCTGGAGGCGACGCGTCGGCCGGGTACGGACACCGGGCTGTTCCCACCTGCTCCGGGTCACGGTCACCGTACGCGTGATCGTCCACTCTCCCGGCCCGACGACGGGGGTGGTCCGACGCGCCCGCTCCGCGTCGCGGCCCGCGGGACTTCCGTCGGCCACCGCGCTCCTCACCGGCCTGGCGACGGTGCACGAGCCGGCGGTCTCGTCGCCGGCCGGTCCCGACCACGGGTGTGCCCGCCTCTTCGTGGTCGTCCAGGCGCTCCGCCTTCCCGGCGCGGGCGGGCGGACCAAGCCGTACGCGCTCGCCGCCGGGGCAGGACGGCCTGTCCGCCGCTCGTGGCCATGAGCGGGGGCCGTCACCTGCCGCCGCAGGACCGGCGCGCGGTACGCCTCAGCGGGCGAAGACCTCGAAGGCGACGGCCGGACGGCCGCCGAAGCGTTCGGAAAGAGCACCGGTCGTACCGGTCAGGAAGGTGCGGCAGTACGTCTCCGGGTCTTCGTCCGTGAGGACCTCGATGTAGGTGCGGTGGGCCAGCAGCGAGCGGACAGCCCGTTCGAATCCGGGGGCCGCGTCGACCGCGTGGGTGGGCCGGTCGGTACCGGCCACCGCCACCCACCGCACCCCGTCCCACGGTTCAAGCCCCTGCTCGGTCAGTTCCGGGAAGATCCAGCGGTTGCCCGCGTCGCCCGCCGCGTCCAGGGCCGCCCGGCCGACGGCACGGTGGTCGGGGGTGTTCCACACCGTCCCTCCCCAGGTGTCGCGGTGGTTGAGGGTGATGAGCAGTTCGGGACGGTGGCGGCGAACGGCGGCCGCGATGTCACGGCGGAGTGCCGGTCCGTACTCGATCACTCCGTCCCGGTGGTCCAGGAACTCGACGGCGCGGACGCCGACGGCCGCCGCGCTCTCACGCTGCTCCCGCTCCCGCAGCGGGGCACACTCCTGCGGCGGAATCGTGTCGATGCCGGCTTCGCCGCGACTGGCCAGCAGGTAGGTGACCTCCCGCCCCCCGTCCGTCCAGGCGGCGACGGCCGCCGCGCAGCCGTATTCCAGGTCGTCCGGGTGCGCGACGACGGCCAGCGCCCGCCGCCAGTCCGAGGGCATGGGTTCCAGGTGTTCCGTCATACCGGCCAGGCTATCCACGGCGGGTGTGACGGACGGCGCATTCCGTAGGCGGATCCGGGCAGGGGCAGTGACATCGGGCGGGGCACGGACCGGCCGGATCCGCGCGAGGCGATGGTTCCCATACCCCTCCGGGTATCGTGGGTGGCCGGAGCAGGCGGGACCGGCACCGCCCCGCACCCGCCCTGCCCCTGCTCCGCTCCGGCGAACGAAAGGAACCCGCTCGTGCCCAGCACCGCTTCCCTCTCCCCCGCCCAGGCCGCAGCCCGTCTGACGGAGTTCACCGTCATCGACGTCCGCGCGCCGGGCGAATACGCCTCGGGCCACGTGCCCGGCGCTCTGAACATCCCGCTCGACCGTCTCCCCGAGGCCGTCCCGGCGCTGAAGTCCGCCTCGGCCCGCGGCTCGCTGCTGGTGGTGTGCGCCTCCGGCGTCCGCTCCACCCGGGCCTGCGAGATCCTGTCCGACGCCGACATCCAGGCCGCGACCCTGTCCGGCGGGACGTCCGCGTGGGAGAACGACGGGCATGGCCTGGACCGGCCGGAGGGCGGCTCGGTGACCTGGGCGATGGAGCGCCAGGTGCGCTTCGCCGCTGGTTCCCTCGTGGTCGCCGGTCTCCTGGCGGGCACCCGCTTCCCGGCGGCCCGCTGGCTGTCGGCGGGCATCGGCGCCGGCCTCGTCTACTCCGCGGTGAGCAACACCTGCGGCATGGCGGCCGCGCTGTCCAGGCTCCCGTACAACCGTGCGCCGCGCGGCGCAGACGACCTGGACGCCACCCTGGACGCCCTGCAGCGCTGACCCGCGCCGGAACCCCCGCCCAGGGTTCCCATCCGGACCGGGCCGGTTCGCGGGTCCGGGTCCGGACGAGGGGTCAGCCGCCGAGTCGACGACGCTCGTGATCAGGACGTCCGGCCTGGCCGAGGCTGTACCGGCTTCCCGACGGGCGCCCGACGACAGCCACGGCACCTCGCCGCGTCGCCGGACGCCCCCTCTGTCGCACATGCGGACGCCGTGCGAGGCACCGCATCCGACGCCGCGCGTGGATCCCCCGTCACGGACAGCCCTCAGCGGTCGCACTCACCCCGGACGAGGGCGAGCAGCCGGTCCAGAACGCGGGGCCCGCCCGCTCGCAGTCCGTCGTGCTCGAACTCGCTCGTGACCCAGGTGCGCAGCCCGCGGATCGAGGCGGCGGTGCGCAGCGAGTGAGCCGTGTCGACGTACATGTCGTCGTGGTACACGGCCGCCGCCACGGGTACCTCGTTGGCCGCGAGCCGCTCCGGGTCGTACAGGGCGGGCCAGTCGGTCCGGGCGGCGAGGAGTTCGGCGGTCTCGCGCAGCGGTCGCAGCGCGGGGTCGACCTCGAAGTGCCACGGGTGGATGCTCTCGCCGGTGAACATCACGGGGCCCTCGCCCGCGCCCGCGTCGAACTGCGGGAACTCGGCGCGCACCCGCTCGGCGGACCATGCCGTGGGTCGAGCACCCTGACCGTAGATCGCCTCGTGCATGAGCGCGTACAGCGGGTGGCCGGCGAAGGAGGTGGCCGCGCGCATGGCCTCCTGGAAGGCGTCGGAGAGCTCGGTGCCGTCCGGACCCGTGACGAAGGCGTTCTCCAGGAGGTGGTGCAGCTGGTGGCTGCCGCTGCCGCCGCCCAGCAGGATGCCGAGCGACCGGAATCCTTCGGGTGTCAGGTGGTGGCCGCCGTAGTCGGGCCGGTGCTCGGCGAGGTACGCGGCGATCGCCCGGGCCCGGGCGACGTCCTGCGGGTAGCGGGCGTAGTGCGCGGCGACCTTTCGCTCGATCCGCGGGTAGGCGGCCCGGTAGACGTCGTCCGCGTGGGCGTCCAGGGACGGCAGTCCGCCGGTGATCAGTACCCTTTCCAGGCCTTCGGGAGCGGCTGACAGGTACCGCACCGCGCAGAACCCGCCGAAGGACTGCCCGAGAACGGTCCACGGTGTGCCGCCGGTGAGCCGCGGGCGGATCAGTTCGCAGTCACGGACGATGCTGTCGGAGCGGAAATGGGCCAGGTAGTCGGCCTGTTCGCGGGGGCCGCCGCACAGGGGCAGGGTCTGCCGGTTGGCCGGGGTGGACAGGCCGGTGCCGCGCTGGTCCAGGAGCAGGACCCGGAACTCGCGCACCGCGCGTCCCAGCCAGGCCTCCGTGCCGATGAAGCGGCGGGCGCCGAAGCCGGGGCCGCCTTCCAGGTAGAGGAGCCACGGCAGGTCCCCGTCCGCCTTCTCGCTTGCGACGGCCTCCCGGCCGTAGATCTCGATCGTCTTCCCGCCCGGGTCGGCGTGGTCGAGAGGGACCGTGAACCGGTGGTCGGTGAGGACGAGGCCGGGATGGCGATAGCTGTTCAAAGGTGCTCCTGTGTCCGGTGCTTCCCGGACAGTCCAGCACACGGGCCGTGACCCGGGCGGCCCCGGCCCGTGTGCGCCCGGCCGCCGCTGCTCCTACCGTGCACTCATGATCCGGTTCGAGGACGTCGGCAAGGTCTTCCCGGACGGCACGACCGCGGTGGACGGCCTGTCCTTCGAGGTGGGAGAGGGTGAGCTGGTCACCCTTGTCGGGCCGTCCGGCTGCGGGAAGACGACCACGATGATGATGGTCAACCGGCTGATCGAACCGACGTCGGGACGGATCCTGGTGGGCGGGGAGGACGTCTCCGCGATGGACCCGGTCGTGCTGCGCCGCAGGATGGGTTACGTGATCCAGCAGGTCGGCCTCTTCCCCCACCGGACCGTGCTGGACAACACCGCGACCGTCCCCGTCCTCCTCGGCTGGAAGCGCGCCAGGGCCCGGGCGAGGGCGGCCGAGCTGCTGGACCTGGTGGGGCTCGACCCGAAGACGTACGGCTCCCGCTATCCCGCCCAGCTCTCCGGCGGCCAGCGCCAGCGGGTGGGGGTGGCCCGCGCGCTGGCGGCCGACCCACCGGTGCTGCTGATGGACGAGCCGTTCGGGGCGGTGGACCCGGTGGTGCGCGAGCGGCTGCAGAACGAGTTCCTCACCCTGCAGGCGGCGGTCAGGAAGACCGTGCTGCTGGTGACGCACGACATCGAGGAAGCGGTGCGTCTGGGCGACAGGATCGCCGTGTACGGCGAAGGGCGCATCGAGCAGTACGACACTCCGGGAGCGGTGCTCGGGACTCCCGCGACCCCGTACGTGGCACGGTTCGTGGGGTCGGACCGCGGTCTGAAACGGCTGTCGGTCACGGCGATCGAGCCCGATGACCTGGAGGAGCCCCCGACCGCGCGCCTGGACGAGCCTGCGGGCACGGCCGCCGCCAGGCTCGGTGCGCTGGGCGCGCGGTGGGCGGTCGTACTGAACGGTGCGGGGGAATTGCACGGCTGGGTGGCGGCGGACGCGTTGCGGACCGCCGGGCAGCACGGCACCGTGGGCGACCTGGCCCGGCGCATGGACGCGTGGGTTCCTGTCGGCTCGCCGCTGAAGCAGGCGTTCAGCGAGATGCTGCAGCACGACGCCGGGTGGGTGGCCGTACTCGACGGAGCACGGTTCCTCGGCGTCCTGACCCCGGCGAAGCTGCACGAGGCGCTGCGGCGGTCGGTCGACGCGGACGCGCGGGGCGTCCGGCGGGTGCAGGTGCCGTTCGACTCCATCGCGGACGCGTAGCGGATCCGCCGAACCGGAGAGGTGTCCCCCGATCGGGCATCTAGCCCGCGTATGCAATTATTGTCAGCAGCGGTAAACATCGCACGCAAGTAAATGCGAAGTGCGGTCGCCGCCGGGTCCGCCCGGATATCCGCACCCCCGCACCCCCGCACCCCAAGGAAAGGCCTCTCATGCCCCCGGTCCCCACCCTCACGCTCACGCTCAACAACGGTGTCACCATCCCCCAGCTCGGCTTCGGTGTCTTCCAGATCCCCGACGACGAGACCACCACGGCGGTGACCGAGGCGCTCGACGCCGGCTACCGCTCCATCGACACCGCCGCCGTCTACGGCAACGAGGTCGGCGTGGGCCGTGCGCTGGCCGACTCCGGACTGCCGCGGGACGACCTGTTCGTCACCACGAAGGTGTGGAACAGCGATCAGGGCTACGACGCCACGCTCGCCGCCTTCGACGTGAGCCTCCGCAAGCTCGGCCTCGACCACGTGGACCTCTACCTCATCCACTGGCCCACTCCGGCGCGCGGCCTCTACCCCGAGACATGGCGCGCCCTGGAGAAGCTGACGGCCGACGGCCGGATCCGGGCGGCCGGGGTCTCCAACTTCCAGCCGGCCCATCTGCACCGTCTGATCGAGGGGAGCTCCCTCGTCCCCGCGGTGAACCAGATCGAGCTGCACCCCGGTCTCCAGCAGACCGAACTGCGCGCTCTGCACGCCCGCTACGGCATCGTCACCGAGGCCTGGAGCCCGCTCGCCCAGGGTGCGCTGCTCGACGACGAGGTGCTGACCACGATCGCCGGGCACCACGCGAAGTCGCCGGCCCAGGTCGTGCTGCGCTGGCATCTCCAGCTCGGCAACGTCGTGATCCCCAAGTCGGTCACGCCCGCCCGCATCCGGCAGAACATCGACGTCTTCGACTTCGAGCTCTCGGACGCCGAGATGGACGCCGTTGCCGGCCTGGACCGGGGCATGCGCACAGGCCCGAACCCCGAGACCGTCAACTGAGACCGCGCGCGGGCGGTCCCCCCGGGCCTCCGCCGCACCCACCCGCCCGGTAGGGCGGTCCCGTCACGGCTGGCGCGGGTACCGGTGCGACGCCACGGCCGCCCGGCGGTCGGAGGGGGCCGCTCGCGCCGGGGCCAGGAGGCCGGACACCACTTCTTGCTCCGGGTCGTCCGCCGTACGGTATGACCGTTCACCTGAGCTGATGACGTAAGGCGGTCCCGCATGGCCCTGTTCGATCTCCCTCTGGAAGAGCTGCGCTCCTACCGCAGCCGGTCGGTGGAGCCGGAGGACTTCGACGCCTTCTGGTCGGCCACCCTGGACGAGGCCAGGACCCACGACCTCGACGCCCGCTTCGAGCTGCTCGCCGACACGGGCCTGTCGACGGTCGAGGTGTACGACGTGACGTTCGCCGGCTTCGGCGGCCACCCCGTCAAAGGCTGGCTCGTCCTGCCCGCGGGCACCACACAACCGCTGCCGCTGGTCGTGGAGTTCCTCGGTTACGGAGGCGGGCGCGGCCTGCCGCACTCGCACCTGCTCTGGGCCTCGGCAGGTACGGCCCACTTCGTGATGGACACCCGCGGCCAGGGCAGCGGGTGGGCGCCGGGCGACACCGCCGACCCCGTGGGCAGCGGGCCGGCGTTCAACGGGTTCATGACGCGGGGCATCGAGGACCCGTACGCGTACTACTTCCGGCGGCTGATCACGGACGCCGTACGCGCGGTGGAGGCGGCCCGCTCGCATCCGCTGACCGACGCGGCCCGCACCGCCGTGATCGGCGTGAGCCAGGGCGGCGGCCTCACCGTCGCGGTCGGCGGGCTGATACCCGACCTGGCGGCCATCGCCCCCGACGTCCCGTTCCTCTGCGACTTCCCCCGGGCGACGAGGCTGACCGACCGGCTCCCCTACCGGGAGATCGGCAACTACCTGAAGACGCACCGCAACAGCGCCGAGCGGGCGCGGGCGACGCTGGCCTACTTCGACGGGGTGCACTTCGCGGCCCGCGGGCGGGCGCCCGCGCTCTTCTCGGCGGCGCTGGAGGACCAGACCTGCCCGCCCTCCACGGTCTTCGCCGCCTTCAACGCGTACGCGCACCCGGACAAGGAGATCGAGGTCTACGACTTCAACGACCACGAGGGTGGCGGCCCGTTCCAGCAGGCGGTGCAATTGGCCAGGCTGCCGAGGCTGCTGAAGGGCTGACGGCTGGGCCCGGCACACCCCTCTCGACCTGCCGGAGGCGCGCGGCGTCGCATGCCCGTCCGCCCCGTCGTGCTCGCCGCCGTACGCGGGCCACGGGGACCGGCCGCCCGTCAGCTCCGGCCCCTCGACGGCCCCTCCCGTCGGCTGGAACGGCTCAGCTCCTCGGGACGAGCTTCTTGGATTCCAGGTAGGTGCGGGCGACGTCCTCGGGAAGCCTGCGCCAGCTGTCGACCTGCTCGTTCATCCGGGCCAGGTCGGCCGTGGTCAGTACGGTGTTGAGCCGCCCGAGGGCATCGCGCACCCCGGCGCTGCCGGCCCGGGACCGGTTGACGACCGGTACCAGGTGGTCGGCGTTCTGCAGGTGCCTGTCGTCCGCGAGGAGGACGAGCCCGAAGTCGTCGAGGGTGGCGTCCGTCGTCGTGGTCAGGACCATGTGGTCGGCGCCGTTCCGGACGGCGTGCTTGGCCTGGGTGGTGCCGACGCCCTTCGGGTCGACGGCGGTGATGTCGATGCCGTACGTCTTCCTCAGCCCGGGGGCGCAGTAGGGGCGTTGTACGCATTCGTCCCCTGCGGCCAGGCGTACGGGGAGGCCGGATCGGCCCAGGTCGCTGAGGGTGCGCAGCCGGTGTTCGGCGGCGTACCGCTCCGTGACCGCGAAGGCGTTCTGGTCGACGGCGCGGCCCGGGGGGAGGACGGTGAGGCCGCGGGGTGCGGCGAGGGCGCGCAGGGCCTTCATGGTGGTGGCGAGGTCGGGTGAGCCCACCGGGGAGGCGTCGGCGCCGTTGGCCTTGGCGTTCAGCCAGTCGGCGAAGGTCGCGGCGTACTCGGGTACGACGTCGATCTGGCCGCTCTCCAGGGCGGGTTCGTAGATCTCGCGGTTGCCGACGGAGAGGATCCTGGTCGAGTAGCCCGCCCGTTCCAGCAGGAGCGCGTACATCCGGGCGAGCAGGTCACTTTCGGTGAAGCCCGCCGATCCGACGGTCAGGTGCCTGCTGTCCCCGGGCGGCGCGGTGACGTCTGCCCGGCTCTCCAGACTCGGGCCGGTGGAGCACGCGGTGAGGACGAGGAGCAGGAGCGCCGCCACCGTGCGGGCGGCCTGTCGCGGCCGGCTCATGACCGCTTCCGGGAGCGGGTCCGGTCCGGGAGCAGCCTCTGCCCCGCCTCGAAGATCCCTTCGACAACCAGAGCGAACGCGGCGACGAGGACGGCTCCGGCGACGACCTGCGGGGTGGAGGCCAGGTTGAAGCCCGCCGTGATGATGCGGCCGAGCCCACCGCCACCGACGAGTGCGGCCAGGGTGGCGGTGGCGACGAGCTGGACGGCCGCGATACGTACTCCGGTGATCACGAGCGGGAGTGCGAGGGGCAGTTCGACCTGGCGCAGCACCTGCGTACCGGTCATGCCCATGCCCCGGGCTGCCTGTACGACGTCCTGGTCGACCTCGCGCATCCCGACGTAGGCGTTGGTGAGCAGCGGCGGGATGGAGAAGAGGACCAGCGCGATGACGGTCGGCCCCTGCCCGAACCTGCCGACCGGAGTGAGCAGCAGGAGGACCAGGACGGCGAAGGTGGGGACGGCCCGGCCGATGTTGGAGATGTTGACGGCGAGGGCACCGCCCCTGCCGAGGTGACCGAGTACGAGGGCGACCGGCAGGGCGACGGCGCAAGCGATCAGCAGGCAGACGACGGTGAGGAACAGGTGCTCCGCCAGCCGGCTCCCGATGCCGTCGGGGCCCGGCCAGTGGGCGGGTGCGGTGAGCCAGGACCAGGCGTCCGCGAGGGTGCTCACCGGCCTCTCCTGATCCAGGGTGTCGCCAGCCGCTGCACCGCGAGGAGCAGCAGGTCGGCGGCGACGGCGATGACGACGCACAGGACGGAGGCGGTGAGTACCTGGGCCTTGAAGTAGGTGTTCATGCCCGCGTAGATGAGGTTGCCGAGCCCGCCGAAGCCGACGATGGCGCCGACGGTGACCAGGGAGACCGCCGAGACGGTGGCGATGCGCAGCCCCGCCATCGCGGCGGGCAGGGCGAGCGGGAGCTCCACGGTCAGGAGCATGCGGAGAGGGCCGTAGCCCATGCCGCGCGCCGCCTGCCGGGTCTCCTCGGGTACGGCGCGCAGTCCGGCGAGGATGTTGCGGACGAGGAGCGTCAGCGAGTAGAGGACGAGTCCGGCGACGACGAGCGCGGCGGACAGCCCGTACGCCGGCAGCAGCAGCGAGAACATGGCCAGCGAGGGGATCGTGTAGAGGACGGTGGTCAGCGCGAGCACGGGCCCGGCCGCCCAGCGCCGGTGACGGGCCGCCAGGGCGAGGGGTACGGCGATCACCAGCCCGAGCAGGACGGAGGCGGCCGTCAGCTGGAGGTGCTGGAGCGTGGCGTCCCAGAGGATCTCGCGCCGGCTGGTGAGGTAGGCGCCGCAGATCCACTCGTTGCGCGCGAGGCAGTCGTCGGGGGGCGCGGTCACCCGTCCATTGGAGCCGTGGGGGCGGAGTGACCGCGCGCCTTGTTCGACTGTTCGGACTACTCGTCCTGGGCGGGGGCGGGGGCGAGGACGAAGACGGGGATCTCCCGGTCGGTCTTGGTCTGATAGTCGGCGTAGTCGGGGAACGCCTCGACGGCGCGGCTCCACCACACGGCCTTCTCCTCCCCCGTGACCTCTCGGGCGACCATGTCCTTGCGTACCGTGCCGTCCCGGAGTTCGACGTGGGGGTCGGCCAGCACGTTGTAGTACCAGACAGGGTGCTTGGGAGCACCGGCGAGGGAGGCGACCACGGCGTACTCGCCCTCGTGCTCGACCCGCATGAGGGGGGTCTTGCGGATCTTGCCGCTCTTGGCACCGCGCGTCGTCAGAAGGACGACGGGCAGTCCCCGCATCGTCATCCCCTCGGTGCCGCCGGAGCTCTCGATGAGCTCGACCTGCTCGCGCACCCAGGGCGTCGGGCTCGGTTCGTACTCGCCCTCGATCGGCATGGCACGTGTCCTTTCGTCGGAACAGCTCTCGAGTCGCTCGGGCTGCTTGTCGGAGTGCTGAGGTCGCGCGCGGTCCCGCCTCGCCGGTGCGGCCACCCCGCCGCGAGTCACGGAGTCCTGCCCGGCCAGGTCCACTCCTGGAATTCTGCGTCTCCACCCCATCATGGCCGCATCAGTGATCACGCATGCACGCAAGGGCGTCCGAAACGTTCCACGCCCCCAGACGTCTCACCTTATGAGACACTGTCTCATAAGGTGAGAATCTCATGTCTGCTTCCGGCGTCACTCAGCCCGGGAATCCGAGACGATATGGGCACTTTCATGTCCTTGCTACCCATATGCGACCTTGCCCCGGCCAGAGTATGCCCGGCCGGAGGGCATACCGTAGATGCGGCGGAGTAAGCCATGCCTTACTCCGCCGCACTCTGCCCGTGCCCGTCCGCCCCGAAGGAACAACACTCCATGACACGCCCCGTCCGCGTCGCCATCGTCGGAGCCGGTCCCGCCGGAATCTACGCGGCGGACGCCCTGCTCAAGTCCGAGGCCGCACAGGACCCGGGTGTATCCATCGACCTGTTCGAACGCATGCCCGCTCCCTTCGGTCTGATCCGTTACGGAGTGGCTCCGGACCACCCGCGGATCAAGGGCATCGTCAAGGCGCTGCACCAGGTCCTGGACAAGCCGCAGCTGCGGCTGTTCGGCAACGTCGACTACCCGCGCGACATCGGCCTGGACGATCTGCGGTCCTTCTACGACGCCGTGATCTTCTCCACCGGCGCCGACGCGGACCGCGCGCTCGACATACCCGGGATCGGCCTGGACGGCTCGTACGGCGCGGCCGACTTCGTCGCCTGGTACGACGGGCACCCCGAGGTCCCCCGCACCTGGCCGCTGGAGGCCGAGAAGGTCGCCGTGCTCGGCGTGGGCAACGTGGCCCTGGACGTGGCCCGCATGCTCGCCAAGACGGCGGACGAACTGCTCCCCACCGAGATCCCCGCGAACGTGTACGAGGGGCTGAAGGCGAACAAGGCGCTCGAGGTGCACGTCTTCGGGCGGCGCGGCCCGGCGCAGGCCAAGTTCAGCCCGATGGAGCTGCGCGAGCTGGACCACTCGCCGAACATCGAGGTCATCGTCAACCCCGAGGACATCGACTACGACGAGGGCTCGATCGCCACCCGGCGGGAGAACAAGCAGGCCAACATGGTCGCCTCCACGCTGGAGAACTGGGCGATCCGGGACGCGGGCGACCGCCCGCACAAGCTGTTCCTGCACTTCTTCGAGTCCCCGGTGGAGGTCATCGGCGAGGACGGCCGCGTCGCCGGCCTGCGTACCGAGCGGACCGAGCTCGACGGCACGGGCAACGTCAAGGGCACGGGCCGCTTCACGGACTGGGACGTGCAGAGCGTCTACCGTGCGGTCGGCTACTACTCGGAGGAGCTGCCGAAGCTGCCCTTCGACATCGTCTCCGGCACCGTCCCGCACGCTGCGGGGCGCGTCCTGGCCGGCGAGGAGCCGATGGCCTCGGTGTACGTCACCGGATGGATCAAGCGCGGCCCGATCGGTCTGATCGGGCACACCAAGGGCGACGCCAACGAGACGGTGGCCTGCCTGCTGGAGGACCACGCGGCCGGCCGGCTGCCGGAACCCGCCGAGCCGGGGCCGGACGCGGTCGTCGACTTCCTGGAACAGCGGGGCGTCAGGTACACCACCCGTGACGGGTGGCACCGTCTGGATGCCCACGAGCAGGCCCTCGGCGCGGAACAGGGCCGCGAGCGGATCAAGGTCGTCGAGCGCGGCGCCATGCTGGACGCGTCCGGAGCCTGACCCGCCGGCCGTCCGCGCCCCCGCAACTCTCCCGGACAGGGGGTTGCGGGGGCGCGGTCCCGCCCCGGGCGGCGGGTCCGCCGTCCGCCGTAGACTCGGCGGATGGCGAAGTATTTCGACGTACACCCCGAGAACCCCCAGCGGCGCACCATCAGCAACGTGGCCGACAGCATCCGGTCCGGCGCGCTCGTCGCGTATCCGACGGACTCCTGTTACGCCTTGGGCTGCCGGCTGGGCAGCCGCGACGGCATCGACCGGATCAGGTCGATCCGCGATCTCGACGAACGCCACCACTTCACCCTGATGTGCGAGAACTTCGCGCAGCTCGGCCAGCTCGTCCAGATCGACAACGACGTCTTCCGCGCGATCAAGGCGGCGACGCCGGGTAGTTACACGTTCATCCTGCCGGCCACCAAAGAGGTGCCACGGCAGTTGCTGCACCCGAAGAAGAAGACCGTCGGTGTCCGGATCCCGGACCACGCCGTCACCCAGGCGCTTCTCGCCGAGCTCGGCGAACCGCTGCTGTCCAGCACCCTCCTGCTGCCCGACGAGGAGGAGCCGTTGACGCAGGGCTGGGAGATCAAGGAGCGCCTCGACCACGTGGTGGACATCGTGCTCGACTCCGGCGACTGCGGTACCCGGCCGACCACGGTCATCGACTTCTCCGGCGGCGAGACGGAGATCGTACGCCGGGGCGCGGGCGACACCTCCCGGTTCGAGTGACCGAGCCGGTCCGGGCGCCCGCCGCTCAGGCGTGGACACTCCGGCGTGGGCACTCCGTCCACTCCGCGCTCCGCGGGGTCCCGCTGAGATGCGGTCACCCCCCGGAGCCTGGTTCCGTGGAGGTGTGCTCCCCGCACGGCCGAAGGAGTGATCATGAGTGATGGCGGCGCGCAGAAGATGCGCGACAGGGCGAAGGATCTCGAGAACACGGCGGAACGCACCGCCGACCCCGAGGAACAGCAGCGGCTCAGGGACGAGGCCCGACGCCTCCGGGCCCGGAGCGAGCAGGCCAGTGGCATGGCGAGCGGTGACATCTATCCCTGCGAGTAGTCGCCCCCGGTCCCCCGCCCCCGGGTCGTCCTGGGGACCGGGCGGGTCGGGAGAGACCCGCCGGGCTTGCCGTCCCCGGCCCGCGGTGTTATCACCGGAACTGTGGTGACGTCTGTGGAACACGCGGAGGGCGGGGTGCGGTCTCCCCTCCCCCACCCCGTTCTCCGCCCCCGCTCCTCGCGAAGGGGACCCGGTGACGTACATGAGATGGCAGGCGTTCCTGGATGCGGTCCGGGAGCGGGGCGAGTATCCCTCCGCCATGGAAGCGGAGCGGGCGTCCCGGGTGGTTCTGGCCCTGCTCGGGGCGCATCTGGTCGGTGAGGAGCGCAACGAACTGGCGGCCAGACTGCCGGAGACCTTCGCCCTCATCCTCCTCAACCCGCTCCAGGCCGCGGAGCCCCTCGCGCCCGACCGCTTCGTACGCGCGACGGCCGCCTGGATCGACGGTGCCAGCGAGCAGACCGCGGCTTGGGACACCGGCGCGGTCCTGAGCGTAGTGGCCGACGCGGCGGGTGAGGAGCTGCTGCAGCGCCTGCTGCTGCAGCTCCCTCCGGGGTACGACCTGCTGTTCGGGCGTCCTGGCAGCGGCTCGGCGAACACGTCCCCGGGCCCCGGAGCCGCCGACGACGCGTGAGCGCCCGTTGACCCGGCAGTGATACAGACCGTGGATTCCGGTGAGTCCGGGCGGCCGACCGGATCTACCGGGTCTACTACCGGGCGGAGGTCGCCGCCGCCGGTTCGGCGGGCACGTCACGCAGTCCGAGGCGTAGGTGCTCGACGTGGAAGAGGGCCTGGTCGAGCAGCTCGGCCACGTGGTGGTCGTACAGCGCGTACACGATGGAGCGCCCCTGCCGCTCGCCGGCCACCAGGCCGAGGTTGCGCAGCAGACGCAACTGGTGGGAGCAGGCGGACGGTTCCATCTCGACGGCCTCCGCCAGGTCGCCGACCGCGCAGGGGCCTTCCTGGAGGCGTGCCAGGATGCGGAGCCGGGACGGGGTGGCCAACGCCTGGAGGGTCGCGGCGACGCCGGCCGCCCCCACGGCATCCAGGCGCTCGCGGGTGGTGGCGGTGCTCTGCTGGTCGCGTCCGTGGCCCATGCCGTCCATTCTACGGATGACACATGAAGACCTGTTCATATATTCCTGTACGGTGGCGGTGTCGCCCTGGCCTCTGCCTCCGAAGGTTGCTCCCGCATGTCTCCTGCCGTCGCCCGGTCCGCCCGCACCGCCGGCCCCGGTGGAGCCCTCTCCGGTACGGACGGAGTCCCACGACGCCGTACGCGGGTGTTCGCCCTGATGGAAGCCCGCTGGGCCGGGGCCGCGCTCCTCCTTTTCCTGATCGCCATGCCGCTGCAGCTCACCGGCGCTCCCGTCTGGACGTGGGGCCCGCTCCACGCCCTCGTGTACGCGGCCGGCGGCTGGGAGCCCGCCCTGGCCGGGGTGCGGGCACTGAGAGGGAAGGTGCTGGACGTCGACCTGTTGATGATCGTCGCGGCGCTGGGCGCGGCCTCGATCGGCCAGGTCATGGACGGCGCCCTGCTGATCGTCATCTTCGCCACCTCCGGAGCCCTGGAGGCGCTGGCCACGGCCCGTACGCAGGACGCGGTCCGCGGCCTCCTCGACCTGGCCCCGCCCACCGCCGCCCGGCTCACACCCGACGGCGGGGAGGAGACGGTCGCCACGAAGGACCTGGCGGTCGGCGACCTCATCCGCATCCGGCCGGGTGAGCGGGTGGGCGCCGACGGCCGGGTCCTGGACGGGGCGAGCGAGGTCGATCAGGCCACCATCACCGGCGAACCACTGCCTGTGACGAAGGAGGCGGGGGACGAGGTCTTCGCCGGGACGGTGAACGGTACGGGAACCCTGCGGGTCGCCGTCACGCGTGACGCCTCGGAGTCCGTGATCGCCCGCATCGTCGCCATGACCGAGGAGGCCGCCCGCACCAAGGCCCCCACCCAACTGTTCATCGAGAAGGTCGAACAGCGGTACTCGCTGGCCATGGTGGCCGCCACATCGGCCGTCTTCCTGGTTCCCCTCCTCCTCGGCGCGGACGTGACCGACAGCCTGCTCCGAGCCATGACCTTCATGATCGTCGCGTCCCCGTGCGCGGTGGTCCTGGCGACCATGCCGCCACTGCTCTCCGCCATGGCCAACGCCGGACGCCACGGGGTCCTCGTCAAGTCCGCCGTCGTGATGGAGCGCCTCGGGCAGGTCGACGCGGTGGCGCTGGACAAGACGGGCACCCTCACCGAAGGCACGCCCAGGGTCACCGACGTCCGCCCCCTGAACGGTTCCGGGCTCGGCCGGGACGCGCTCCTGGCCCTTGCCGCGTCCGCCGAGCACCCCAGTGAGCACCCCCTGGCCCGCGCCGTCGTGACCGCCGCCCGGGAGCGCGGGCTGGCGCTCTCCCCCGCGACGGAGTTCACCTCGGCACCCGGCACGGGAGTGGCGGCCTCGGTCGACGGCCACCGTGTCGAGGCCGGCGCCCCTGCCCGGCTCCTTCGTGACACCTCGGCGCCCGTGGCGGCCCTCGCCTCGGTGGTCGCCGCGGAACTGGAGGAACGGGGCCGCACCGCCGTGCTCGTACGGCGGGACGGCCGCCCGGTGGGGATCCTGGGCATCGCGGACCGTCTCCGGCAGGACGCCGCCGGGACCGTCACGGCGCTGGCCGCACTGACCGGCCGGCCACCGATGCTGCTGACCGGGGACAACCCGCGAGCCGCGGCCCGTCTGGCCGCCGAGGCCGGCATCACCGACGTCCGCGCCGGGCTGCTCCCCCAGGACAAGGCCGCGGCCGTACGCGAACGGGAGGCCGCCGGACGCAGGGTCCTGGTCGTCGGCGACGGGGTCAACGACGCGCCCGCCCTCGCCGCCGCCCACGTGGGGATCGCCATGGGGCGGGCCGGGTCCGACCTGGCACTGGAGGCGGCGGACGCGGTGGTCATCCGCGACGAACTCGCCGCCGTGCCCACCGTGGTCGCGCTGTCCCGGGCGACCCGGCGGCTGGTCGTGCAGAACCTGGTCATCGCCGGTGCGTTCATCTCCGTCCTCGTCGTCTGGGACCTGGCGGGCCACCTCCCCCTGCCGCTCGGTGTCCTGGGGCACGAGGGGTCCACGGTCCTGGTGGGCCTGAACGGCCTGCGCCTGCTACGTGAGTCGGCCTGGCGGCGCGCGGCCGAGCGGACCCCTGCGGAAGGGCCCCGTACCGCTCGCCGTCCTTCCCGGACCGGCGCCACCGCCTGAAGGGCCCCCGCCGGAACGGTCCGGGCCCGGACGGTGGCCCCCTGCACGAAGGAGCCCCGGTACGCCGGCTCCCCCCGATGCCGGGCGTGTCCCTGGGCCGAGTGGACGCGGACGGTCGCCCGTGCCGGGGCCGGGCGGTGGGATGGGAGGCAGCACTGCCGTCCTGTGGGGCGCGTGGATGCAGGCCGCCGGGACGGGTACGCACCGGGCGGACGGCGGGGCGGTCCGGCCACCCCCGACCGGACCATCGAGAGAGGAAAGCCAGCATGGGACACGGCGGAAACGTCATCAGCGAACTCACGGCGGACCACCGCGAGGTGGACTCCCTGTTCGCCCGGATCGAGGAGCAGCCGGTCGGCGACGAGCGCCGCCGGGAACTCGCCGACGAACTGACGGTGGAACTGGTACGGCACGCGGTCGCCGAGGAGCAGTACCTCTACCCCGCCGTCCGGAGATACGTCGACGACGGGGACGACATGGCGGACAAGGAGATCGAGGACCACGCCGCCGTCGAACGGCTGCTCAAGGACCTGGAGGGACGCGCCGCCGACGAACCGGCATTCGACGACCTGGTCGCGAAGCTGAGGTACCAGGTCACCGCCCACGTGCGGGACGAGGAGGACCGGCTCTTTCCGCTGCTCGCGGCGGCCTGCTCCCCGGCGGCGCTGGACGAACTGGGCGACCGGATCCGCAAGGCGAAGAAGACGGCGCCGACCCGCCCCCATCCCTCCGCCCCGGACACCCCGCCCGCCAACAAAATCCTCGCCCCGGGCGCCGGCCTGGTGGACCGGGCCCGGGATCTGGTCACCGGCCGCAAGGTCTGACCGCGGCCGGCCCGGCTCGGGTGCCGCTGTCGCGGAAACACCGAGCCGGGCCGGCGGACTGGGGCCGGGGGCCGGCCCCACCACGGCCGAGGGTCTGTCCAGGCTGGTCACGGCCGGCCAGGGCGGGCACGGCATGTATCCGGGCGCGGCAACACCTGCGGGGACCGCGCGGTGAGCGCAGGCCTCACCACGGGCGCCGCCCGTGCGGGCCACCGCACTGCCCGGACCGACGCCGCGCCACCGGCTGGTGGCCGCCGTCCCGGCCCGCCGCGTGGCCGGGACGGCCGGTCTCACAGGTCCTCGCGGGGGACCTTCTCGTTCCACGTACGGGAGAACACCCGCCGCTCGCCCTCGTATCCGTCCAGGGTCGCCGAGACCGTGAACTCCTCCTCGTCCGAGGTGAGGACCGTGCGGGTCTCGACGCGGACGTCCCACCCCTCGCGCCGGAACGTCATGGTCCAGGCGGACTCACCGCTCACCGACCCGAAGTCGTCGGCCACGCTGGTGTACCGCTCACAGGCCCGGAGTCCGACGTCGATGCCGTTCTCCTCGTAGCGGTTCAGGCCGCGGTCCTTGACGATGTCCAGTGCCGAGCGGTAGTGGATGAGGTCCCGGGAGACCTCCCAACGTTCCTCGGGACCCGAGAGCCGCGTGACGGCGGGCGGTTCGCAGCCCTCGGGTTCACCGAAGGGGCTGCGGGGCACGTCGTCGGGCTCGTCCGGGGGGCGGACCGGCAGGTTGAGGGCGCAGCCCTCCTCGTACACGGTGAGCAGGACGGGCCGCGGCGGGGGCCAGGCCAGCGGCCAGTACGAGGTGGAGAGCGACAGCCGGATGCGGTGGCCGGGCGGGAACGCCTGGGCGACCCCGTTGAGCTGGAGCGTCGCCCGGTAACGTCGGCCCGGTTCCAGCCGTTCGGAGGTCTCCCTGTCGTCGCGGCGGGTCAGATTGAGCACCCCGTACGTCACGCGGGTGGCCCGGCCGTCCGGCGCGACGTCGGAGAGGCGCGCGGCCACCTGGGCGACCGGCTGCGAGCTCGACACCTCCAGATCGACGCTGGGGGCGCCCAGGATCTCCATCCGTTCGGTGAGCGGCGGGGTGTCGAAGACGAGCGAACCGCCGTCCTCCTCGCGCTGGTCGTAGGGCAGATCGGGCGGGGCGTTGTACGAGGCCCACTTGCCGGCGAACTGGCCGACGGACAGGGGGGACTGCACGGTGTGCACACGTGCGGCAGGCAGGTTCGCCGGCCCCTCCTGGGCCCCCGGGGCCCCGGGGAGGACCACCGTGCGGTTGCGCAGCGGGTGGGCCACCTGGCTGACGTGCGGTGAGGGCCAGGCCGGCTCGCCGACCCAGCGGCCGGGCCGCTCCTCGTACGACGTGGACGGCGGCACGCTCTCCTGCATCCAGGCGCTGAGCATCGGCCCGTCCATGACCCCGTTGTCCACGCCCTTGAGCCAGTGGTCCCACCACCGGACGACCTCCTGCAGGTAGCCGATGGCCGGGCCGGGCTCCCCCAGGTGCGGCAGTTTGTGCGACCAGGGGCCGATCAGCCCCTTGCGAGGGACGTCGACGTTGCCCAACAGCCTGGTCACCGCGTTGGAGTAGCCGTCGGCCCAGCCGCTGGAGGCCAGGACGGGGCAGCGCAGGGCCGCGTAGTCCTCGCAGAGCGAGGCGTGCTGCCAGTAGGCGTCTCGGTGCTGGTGGCGCAGCCATTCCAGTACCCAGGGGCGGGTGCCCTCCAGCCGTTCCTGCCACATGGGCCGCCAGCGGTCGCCGACGAGGGCCGGGTCGGGCGGGCAGGTGGCGTAGGCGAACATGGTGCCGGCCTCTGCCAGGTTGTCGGAGAGCATCGCCCCGCCCATGTAGTGCATGTCGTCGGCGTAGCGGTCGTCGGTGAAGGAGGCGACGGCGATGGCGCGCAGACCCGGTGGCTGCCGTGCCGCTACCTGGAGGGCGGCGAACGCTCCCCAGGAGATGCCCATCATCCCGGTGTTGCCGTCGCACCAGGGCTGGTCGGCGAGCCAGGCGAGGACCTCCTCGGCGTCGCGCTGCTCCTGCTCCAGGTACTCGTCCCGCAGCACGCCCTCGGACTCGCCGGTGCCCCGGATGTCGACGCGGACGCACGCGTACCCGTGGCCGGCGACGTAGGGGTGGTGGATGGCGTCGCGGACGGAGGTGAGGTCGTTCTTGCGGTACGGGATGTACTCGAGGACGGCGGGCACCGGTTCCTGGTCGGAGGCGGTGGGGCGCCAGATACGGGCGGAGAGCCGGACCCCGTCGGCCATGGGGATCGTGACGTGATTCTCTTCCTTCGTCGCGTACGGCAGTTGGTTCACGTAGCGCATACCGGTGTGGTGCTCCTTCCGGCCGGGTGCGGTCAGGCCGACTTGCGGTCGCGTCCGCCCGGTGCGGTGTCGTCGAAGGTGAGGCCGAGGGCCGCCACGCACCGGTCGAACTTACGGCGCAGGTCCTCCTCGTCGTCCCCGCCGGTGAAGATGTGGGCCACTTCGTAGCTGTAGCTGTCCTGGCCGGACAGGGCCGAGAGCTTCTGTCCTTCGGCGGGCACGACGTCGATCCGCACCCCGGGTATCTCGCGTTCGATCGCGGCGATCTCCTCGGGGGTGGGCACCTGGTGCACCGATCCGTCGCCGAACCAGCGGTAGTACCACTTGGCCGCCATGCGGTAGTCGCCCCGGCCGCCCTTCACCGACGGGTCCTCACCCAGCGCGAGGCTGATCATGCGGTGGTGGTTGGCGACCCCGTCGACGTACTCGAACATCTCGGCGTGGGACTGGGAATGCCGCGGGTTGATCTCCAGCAGCTTCACCTGCCCGGTGGACGGGTCGTAGAAGTACTCGATGCTGAAGGTCGCCTCGTCCATGCCGATCCGGCGCATGGTCCGCTTGCTGACGTCGTGGAGTTGCGCGATCACCTGCGGCGGCAGGGTGCTGGGGTACTGGTGGCGCAGGAAGCACGGGGAGTCGGGGTAGTTGATCGAGTCGAGGACCCCGTACACCGTCACCTCACCGTTGTGCACGTAGCCCTCGACGGCTACCTGGAGGCCGGTCATGGCCTCCTCGGCGAGACAGACCTGCCCGCCGACGTCGGCCATCTCCGGGGGCAGTTCGAGGAGGTCGAGGATGGCCTCGAAGGGCCTGCCCACCCGCGAGATACCTGCGCGGATCTCGTCCACGGCGGCCCGGAACTCCGTCATGTCCGATACACCGAAGGCCAGTTCGGAGGAGTACGACAGGGCCGGCTTGAGCCACATGGGGAAACGGACGCCCTCGGGTGGCTGCGGATCGTCACTGTCGAGGTCCACACGGCCGAAGCGCGGGTACGCGTCGACGACCTTCTGCTGTTCGAGCCGGCTCCAGTACTTGTGCTCGCACTTGACGACCGATTCCAGGCTGGTCGTGCGGGTGCCGTACTCCTGTCCGAGAATCGGAACGAGGGTGCTGACCGGAAAGTCCCAGTAGCCGACGATGGCGTCGATGCTGCCCTCGTGAGCGTCGAGCACGCCGCGCGCACGGTCGGCGAGGGCGGAGACCGACACCTCGCCCTCCTGCAGTTCCGCGATGCTCAGGAGGGGATGGAACCGGTAGGACTCGGCTCCGGGTACGTTCTCCAGGGTCGGCAGGTTCGCCTCGTCGAGGCCGAGGACGAAGATGTTCTTCTTCTGCATGAAGCGTGGGCCTTTCGGATCGGGGTCGTGTCCCCCCCGCCGGGTGCCCGCGGCCGACGCTCGCGGCCACCCGGCCGTCGAGCTGTCAGGCGGTGAGGATCACCGTGTCGGGGTCCGCCGCGTCTCCCGCGAGTGCCTGCCCGGCCGGCGTGCCGCCGGCGAGCACCTCGTCCAGGTACCGCTCGGCGACGGCGAGTGCGTCCTCGACGGTCCGGGTGCCGGTGGAGACGCACAGCGTGTAGCTGATGTCCTCCAGCGCACCGGCCCGTCCGGGGGCCTCGCTGAGGTCGGCGTACCGTTCGACGAGTCCGCGGAGAATCGTGGGGTGAGGCATCAGCACGGTGGTTCCCTTCCGTCACGTGGGAGCGTCATGCATCCGGATGCCCGGCATCCGCACGGACATGCGTACGGATGCGCAGCCCACGTCCGCAGTCGGTCACTCCCACCCGCGCGCCCCGGGGGAAGCGGAACCACTCCGTGCGGCCTCGTCACGCGAGGCCGGCCACCCACCTGCAGCGGCGGGACCCCGGGGCCGCCCGACTCGTGGATCCGGTCGTCAGCCGTTCGCTTCCATGGCGCTGCGCGCGCCCGGAACACCGGTGACCATTCGACGTGTGACCCCGGCGACGAGAGGGACCGATGACCGGGATACGCGACCGGAGGTATGTGCACATGATTCATCGGATCGCCGTTCTCGCCGTGGCGGGGGTGCTCGTCACAGGGGCGGCCGCCGCCGCGCCCGCGGGAACCGGACCGGGCGGTACGGGCCCGCGTCCGCCCGTGACCTCGCCTCCCCCTACGCCGCCCCCACCCGGGGGAGCCAACGGGGAGGCCTGGGCATGGACCCAACTGACCAGCGGCGGGACCCGTATCCGCTATGTGTCCACCGACACCAGCCAGACCTGTCCTGCCGTGCGCTACACCCTGCGCGGCACCAGGGCCCCGTTCCGGATGACCGTGGTGAGCACCCCCATGGGGCAGCAGTTCCCGACCACCGTCTGCGAGTTGGCGGTGCCCCTCACCGCCTCCGACGCGGTGATCGAAGCCTCGACGGTCCAGGCTGCCACGGTGCACCCCGCGAATCGTCAGCTTCCGCTGCCGAGTTGGACCGCCGCCACGCGTCCCGGCAGGATCGCCGTCCTCGGGGACACCGGGTGCGAGGTGCCGACGACGGGCGCCGTGCAGGACTGCGCGAACCACCAGACCGGCTGGCCCTTCCCCCGGGTCGCGGCCAGTGCCGCCACCGTCACCCGGCCGGACCTCGTGATCCACGTCGGCGACTACCTCTACCGGGAGGATCCGAGCAGGGAGAACGACAAAGCGGCGAATCCCGGCTGCACGCAGTCCACCGACAGCGCCAGCTGGGCCTGTGTGGTCGCGGACTTCTTCAGACCCGCCGAAGCGCTGCTGGCCACAGCGCCGATCGCGCTGACACGGGGCAACCACGAGGACTGCAACGTGGCCCAGGTGGGCGGCGCGGGAGGCGCGTGGTTCCGCTACCTCGCCGACGATCTCCGCTCCAACGGCACGTGCAGCCTCTACAGCCCCGTCGCGCCGATCCGGGCCGGAAGCCTGAACCTCGTCTCGGTGGACTCCGCGCTCGCCGACCCGAACGACAACGGGAGCACAGCGCAGGCGGGCATCTACGCCAGGCAGTTCAACGCCGTGAACCAGGACGTGTCGCAGCACAACGGCGACTACTTCCTGTTCACGCACAAGCCCCTGTGGATGGTCAAGTCGGCCGGCACACTGCCCTCGAACGTGGAATGGCTGACGCACGTACTCGACGCGGCCGTGGCCCGGACCAACCAGCAGGCTCTGGCCGACAGGGTACGGCTGGTGTTGTCGGGCCACGTTCACCTCTACCAGATGCTGGACTTCGGCACACACCGTCCGCCCCAGCTGACCGTGGGGTCCTCGGGCGGCCCGCTGGACAACGGGCCTGACGACTCCAAGGTCGTCGGGAAGATGATCGGCACGCCTGCGCAGGCCGTTCGTCAGTCGATCACCCAGGAACAGACCCCGGGCGGCCTGGGCATCTTCGGATATGCGGATCTCCGCGATGCCGGGGGAACCTGGACCCTTGCCTTCCGGGACGCGGGCGGAACGGTACTGGGCAAGACGTGCGCGCTGAGCGGGGGCCTGTCCGCCAAGGCGTTCGTCTGCCAGTGAAGGGGAACCGGGGGACGCGGTGGCGTCACCCCGGGTTCGCAGGACCCGCGCAGCACCTCCGGCACCGAGGGGGTGTGCAGGGCCACCGCCCCGGACGGTGAGGCGCCCGGGGTGTGCGGCCGGTCCGGTGGTCTCCTCCATTCGCGCCACTCCGGTGGTGGGGCCGAGGCGGCGGCACGAGCATGAGGCCCGGAGACCGTCCACGTGTAGGCCCTGCCCTGCCCCGCCACGGGGCCGGGCAGACCGCCTGCACCCGTTCCGGAGTCCCGCTCCCCCGGCGGAGCGGGCGGAACGGCACGACGCCCCCGGAGTCCGGGACGGCCCCCACCGCATCACGAGCGGACTCAGGGGTACGAGGCACAACCTCTGCCGCGCACCCGGAAGCGACAAGGAGTAGGTGGCTGTGACAGACGTAGCGAGCTCAGGGCCCGATCGGAACGACGACCGTCCGGTACTCACGAACCGGCAGGGTCATCCCGTCTACGACAACCAGAACCAGCGCACGGTGGGGGCCCGCGGCCCGGCCACCCTGGAGAACTACCAGTTCCTGGAGAAGATCAGCCACTTCGACCGGGAGCGCATCCCCGAGCGCGTCGTCCACGCGCGGGGCGTGACGACGTACGGCTACTTCGAGGCGTACGGGAAGTGGGGCGACGAGCCGATCTCGCGCTACACGCGCGCCAAGCTGTTCCAGGAGGCCGGCAAGCGCACCGACGTGGCCGTCCGGTTCTCCACCGTCATCGGCGGACGCGACTCGTCCGAGGCGGCACGGGACCCACGCGGGTTCGCCGTGAAGTTCTACACCGAGGACGGCAACTGGGACCTCGTGGGCAACAACCTCGGGGTCTTCTTCATCCGGGACGCGATCAAGTTCCCCGACGTCATCCACGCCCTCAAGCCCGACCCGGTCTCCCACGAGCAGAAGCCGGGCAGGATCTTCGACTTCATGTCGCAGACCCCCGAGAGCATGCACATGCTCGTCAATCTCTTCAGCCCGCGCGGGATCCCCTCCGACTACCGTCATATGCAGGGCTTCGGCGTCAACACGTACAAGTGGGTGAACGCGGAGGGTGAGTCCGTCCTGGTCAAGTACCACTGGCTCCCCAAGCAGGGCGTGCGCAGCATGACCGCCGAGGACGCGGCGAACGTCCAGGCCGAAGAGCTGGGCCACGCGACCAAGGACCTCTACGAGGCCATCAGGCGGGGCGACCACCCGGAGTGGGAACTGGTCGTCCAGATGATGTCCGACGACGAGCACCCGGAGCTGGACTTCGACCCCCTGGACGACACCAAGACGTGGCCGGAGCAGGACTTCCCGCCGAAGCCGGTGGGCCGGATGGTGCTGAACCGGGTGCCGGACAACTACTTCGCGGAGAACGAGCAGGCCTCCTTCGGTACCGGTGTCCTGGTCGACGGTCTGGACTTCTCCGACGACAAGATGTTGGTCGGCCGGACCTTCTCCTACAGCGACACCCAGCGCTACCGGGTGGGCCCGAACTACCTTCAGCTCCCCGTCAACCAGGCCAAGAACGCGCATGTGGCCACCAACCAGCGCGACGGGCTGATGGCGTACGACAACGGCCACAAGGGTGCGAACCCCGAGGTGAACTACGAGCCGTCGATCACCGGCGGGCTCCGCGAGGGCGAGTATCCGGCCCACGACGAGCAGGGGCCCGAGATCCGCGGCCGACTCACTCGAAAGAGGATCTCCCGGACGAACGACTACCTGCAGGCGGGCCAGCGGTACCTGCTCATGGAGGACTGGGAGCGGGACGATCTGGTGGCGAACTTCGTCGACATGCTCTCGCAGTGTGACCGGCCGGTGCAGGAGCGGATGGTGTGGCACTTCCTCCTCGTCGAGAACGACCTGGGGCTGCGGGTCGGCGAAGGTCTCGGTATCACTCCGCAGGACGTCTCGGGGCTGCGGCCCCTGGCGAGCCAGGATCTGTCGGACGACGACCGCAAGCGTCTCGCCAACCTCGGCAAGAACCCGCCGCGTGACGTCGAGGGCCTGACGATGACGCACTGCGTGCCCGACGAGCGGCACGTCGTCAACCGCTGAGCACACGGACGGGAGCGGGGCCGTGCGCCTGCTGCTGACATCGGACACCCACGTGCCCAAGCGGGCCCGGGAGCTGCCCGCACCCCTCCTCGCGGAGTTGGACGTGGCCGATGTCGTCGTCCACGCGGGCGACTGGGTGGACGTGGCGACCCTCGACCTTTTCGAGGCCCGCGCGCGGCGGCTCGCCGGTGTGTTCGGCAACAACGACGGGCCGGAGCTGCGGGCCCGGCTGGAGGAGGTGGCCCGTGTGGAGTGCGACGGGCTGCGCCTGGGCGTCGTGCACGAGACGGGCCCGTCGAAGGGCCGTGAGCGACGCTGCGCGGACCGCTTCCCCGGTCTTGACGTCCTGGTGTTCGGCCACAGCCACATCCCGTGGGACACGACTGCTCCGGGCGGGCTACGGCTCCTCAACCCCGGATCACCGACCGACAGGCGGCGGCAGCCGCACTGCACCTACATGACCGCGGAGGTGGCGGGCGGGCGGCTCGTCGAGGTGCGGCTGCACCGCCTCCCGCTCCGGACCTGACTGACGTGCCGGCCCGTCAGTCAGGTCCGGCGGGGGAGGCGGTCGCCGGTGAGTCTCCGCGGGTGAGACTCCGCCGGTGAGCGGGGGCGGGTCAGTGGCCGCCGGTGAGTTCGCCGCTGAGGGTGGCGTGGATACGGGCGCTGGGAGCGTTGCGGCCCGTGATCTCCACCGTCTTGCCGCGCTGCGCGTACTTCGTCTGCATCACGTCCAGGGCGGCGACGGACGAGGCGTCCCAGATGTGGGCCGATTACCTCGTGCCGCCCGACTTCTGGAGCCGTACGCTGCGGAACCGGCAGCCCGAACTGCTTGCCGTCGCCTCGATGGCGGTCTTCTCCATCTATCTGCGGCAGCAAGGATCGCCCGAGTCGAAGCCTGTGGGTGCCGCACATGACGAGACGGACGTCGAAGGCTGACCGGGCGGGCGGCGTGGGCAGTGGGGCGGTGCGGACGGCCTCGGCCGTACCCGTGCGGCCGTCAAGGCCGGCTGCCGGACCGCCGCCGCCATGCTGCCCTCCCGCCCCTCGTCCTCAGGTCTCGCCGAGGTCCGAGCTGAGCCAGCGCTCCGGCCGCATGTGGATGACCACCTGCTCACCGTGGTTCGCCCAGGCGAATTCGACGTAACCGTCGACCTTCTCGGCGGGGAGGTACCGCGCCGAGATCTCGACCAGCTGTTCGCGGGTAGCGGGAAGCGTGGCGACGACGGGGCCTTCGACCGAGACGTAGCGGACCGTGGGCGTCAGGCGGTCGGCCATCAACGTGAAGCGGCCCGCTTCGGCGATCAGCACCCCCTTGCGGGAGTTGCGGCCCGTCATGATCCAGACATGGCCGCCCGGTTCGTACTGGTACCAGATCGGCACGCTGAGGGGAGCCCGTCCCTTCTGTCCCGAGTCCACAGCGAGGGCTGCGACATGCGGTTCGGCCAGAAACCGCTCACGTTCTTCGCGGGTCAGTGCCACGGACGGCTCCTTCGTGGGCTCGCTCTCGGGGGGTATGCGCCGCATTATCCACGGCGGCCCTGGCGTAGGGGTATGCGCGGCGCCGCATGTCTTCCGCGCGTTGTGCGGCGGGTGGCGGGTGGCGGGTGGCGGGTGGCGGCATGGTGCTCCCGTACCGGCCACGCGTGCGAGGGGCGGTCGCAGGTGTCCCGGGCCGGCGCTGTCGTCCCGCGACCGCTTCGGCTCGGGGACGGACGGGTAGGGCGTCCGTCCCCGGGCCGCCGGGCGGCCGACGGAACGCGATCCGCCGGCCGCCGTTGCGATGGTGGTCAGCTCGTGCCGAGCATCTTCTTCATCTCGTCGATCTCGGCCGTCTGGGTCTTGATCACGGCGTCGGCCAGCTTCTTGGCGGGGCCGTAGGCACCGTCCGCCTTCTCCGTCCGGGCCATCTCGACGGCCCCCTCGTGATGCTCGATCATCATCTCGGCGAACATCGTGTCGAACTCGGCGCCCTTCGCCTCGCCCAGCTGGCGCATGTCCTCGCCGCTCATCATTCCGGGCATGGCGGAGGCCATGTCATGGCCCATGCCGGACATGTCCGCGGGGACTTCCTCACCCCATGCGGTGAGCCAGCCGGACATCGTCCTGATCTCCGGGTCCTGGGCCGCCTTGATCTTCGAGGCCAGTTGCCTGGTCGCGTCGGACGCGGCCCGGGTGTCGGCCAGTTCGGCCATCTCCACCGCCTGGCGATGGTGCTGGATCATCTCCTTGGCGAAGGAGACGTCAGCCGCGTTGTGCCCGCCGGCCTCGGCCGAGGCCGGGGCGGAGGCGGAGGCGGACGGGGACGAGCCGGAGTCGCCCATGGACCCCATGTCGTGGTCGTCCTCGCCGCCACAGGCGGCCAGGACCAGCGCCGCCACTCCTGCGGCGGCGACGAGGGCGGTGCGGCGGATCAGCTGTCGGTGCGCGTTCATGCGGAGCACTCCTGTGGTTCCTGTTCGGAAGAGCATGGCGTCGGGCGTCACCGCGGCGACGGCCCCTGGCGGGACACGGCTGCGGCGACGGGCGGCCCCGCCTATATCCGTAGGAGTTGCAGATGCGCGAGGGAGGGCGGCGCGCGGCCCCCGTCGGTACTGATCCAGGAAACGGTCTCCGACTCCTGGGCGCGCGGGACGTCACCGATCGCCGAGGCCGGGGGCGCGGCGAGCGCGGGAGAACCGGTGATCGCACCCGACGCGCAGGTCGAGTCGGCGTGCTCCGGGTGCCCGCCCTTCCCGCCGGCATCGTGATCGCGGGCGTCGGGCGGGTCCATGGGCGCCATGGTGTGCCCGGCTCCGCCTCCGGAGGCGACGGAGGCCGGATGCGCGTACGCGCGAGACCGCGGTCCGTGCGTCTGCGCGTACGTACGGAGCGGCGACATGTGCGCCTGGGGCGTCTGCGCGCGCATCGGGGCCTGGGCGTGTGTCCGCGCGTGTGCCTGCGGCACGGAGCCGAGGCCGTGCATGCCCAGCAGCCCGACGAGCAGGCCGAGCACCAGCAGCCCGCGGTGCCACGACCGGGGGCGCGGCTCTGCGAACAGCTCGTGACTGGGCATGGGCCCATCGTAGACACGCCGGTCGTCCCTCCACCGACCGGTGATACGCCGCCCAGGTCGCGGGCGGTCAAGGGCCGCCCGGGGCCCCGTCCCCTTGGTGCTCACGTACAGCGCGGCTGGAGGGATCGGACCGTGCGTCGGCTGGGGGAACTCGAAGCGGAGATGAGCTGCGGGTCTCGCGAACGCGGTGAGGGTTCCTCCCTGCACCACCCTGCCGCCGCTTCTGCCCACTATCGGACCCCTATTAGTTTGCATATGCAAGCGCCCAAGGCTATCTTGACCGGCATGCAGTTCTACACGATCGGCCAGGCGGCGCGACTGCTGGGCGTGAGCCCGGACACGGCACGCCGGTGGGCGGACGCGGGCAAGGTGGCGACTCACCGCGACGAGAGCGGGCGTCGACTCGTCGACGGCAGGGATCTGGCCGCCTTCTCGGTGGAGATCGCCGGGAGCACCGCTGAGGACGACACCCCGTACACCTCTGCGCGGAACGCCTTTTCGGGCATCGTCACCGCCGTCAAACTGGGCGATGTCGCGGCCCAGGTGGAGATCCAGGCGGGGCCGCACCGACTGGTGTCCCTGCTGACACGGGAGGCCGTGGAGGAGCTGGGCCTCGAGGTCGGCATGGAGGCCACCGCCCGCGTGAAGTCGACGAACGTACACATCGACCGGACCTGACCTCTCCGGCGGGGCCCTGTGCGAGAGTGCACCCCGTGCACACGTGTACCGGTGCCGGCACTCCCGCGCTCCGGACCCGGCGCTCGCCTGGCCGGACGAAAGCCGGTCTCTGTCCGGTTCCACACTCTCAGCACGTAACGGCTTTCCGCCTCAACAGCGTTGACGGCACTGATGCACCCTGGCACGGAGCAATCCGGGGAAGGACGAGCTGGGCGCCGGCCCGATCGGTGGGTACGCCGTCGATGCTCACCGCGAGCGGCATCGGAGCCCGTCCGAGGTCCGGGGGTCGGTCTTCGCCCAGGAGAGCAGGACACGGTGGCCGTCCGCGCCCGTCCCGGCGGTCAGGGACCAGGGCCGGTCCTCGCGTCGGAGAGGGCGAAGCCGGATCCTGCGGCGTGGAGGACGTCGTACAGTCACGCCTCCCCGGGCATGGTGCCGGATACCGCTGGAGACACAGTCGACCCCCGGTCGGCACCGGGATCCCTCGAACGGATCGGCCACCCTCAGCCCGGGCCGCGCGCCTGAGGCCACGCGGTCCGGTGCGCCACCGGCGGCCGGTTCACGGCTGCCGCCTCCAAGGGAAGGGCCGCAGGGGCAGCCCCTCAAGCTAACGCACATGCAGCCCATGTTCGCCTCCTTCCCAGCTCATGCGATGCTCCAAGGGGCTTCCGCCTCGAATCTGCGACAGTATGATCGGCGCATGCCCACGTATCGGGGCGGGAATGCGACCGCCCGACGGACATCGGCGGAGCGGGACTCCGTACACGCGAGCACCCGAAAGAGTCAGAGGGAGTAGACCCGTGATGACACCCCGTGCTGTACGCCGGATCCTGCGGACGGCCGGCGCAGGCGCAGCCGCACTGCTGGCGCTGAGTGCCTGCTCCTCCCCCGGCGCCCCCTCCCGGTCGGGCTCGTCGGTGTCGTCGGCTTCCGTGGACGGGTCCGGGACCGTCTCCGGCCCGGTGACGGTCTTCGCCGCCGCCTCCCTGAAGGAGAGCTTCACGGTGCTGGGAAAGGACTTCGAGAAGGCGCACCCGGGAACGAAGGTCACCTTCAGCTTCGGTGGCAGCGACACCCTGGCCGCCGGCATCACCGGCGGAGCGCCGGCCGACGTCTTCGCGGCCGCCAGTCCCAGGACGATGGCCGTCGTCTCCGACGCGGGCGGTGTGTCGGGGACGCCTTCCACCTTCGTGCGCAACCAGCTGGAGATCGCCACCCTGCCCGGCAATCCGGACAGGATCACCTCACTCCAGGACCTCACCGGAGACGGTCTCAAGGTCGTGCTCTGCGACAGGACGGTGCCGTGCGGCGCCGCCACGCAGAAGGCCCTCGACGCGGCGGAACTGAAGCTCACGCCCGTCTCCTACGAGCAGGACGTCAAGAGCGCGCTGACGAAGGTCGAGCTGAAGGAGGCAGACGCCTCGGTGGTCTACAGGACCGATGTCAAGGCCGCGGGTGACAAGGTGGAGGGTGTGGACTTCCCCGAGTCGGCCGACGCCGTCAACGACTACCCGATCGCGCTCCTCAAGGACGCGCCCAATCCTGCGGGGGCGAAGGAGTTCGTCGCCTATGTACGGTCCGCCGAGGGCCGGAAGGTCCTGACCGGAGCCGGATTCCTCACGCCGTGAGTACGCCGTACAGGTCGGACCCCGGGACCGAGGTCCGCACGGATGCCGGGCCCCGGCGCGGGCCGCGCGGCCGGCGGGCCCGGGCGGGCGCACGGAGCGGGGTGCCCCTGCCGCTGCTGCTGCCCGCCCTCGTCGGCCTCGTGTTCCTGCTGCTGCCGCTGGCCGCCCTCCTCCTACGGACCCCCTGGCGCAGTCTCCCGGAACAACTGACCAGCACGGAAGTCTGGGAGGCCCTGCGGCTGTCCCTGATCTGCGCGACCGCGGCCACCGCCGTGAGCCTGGTCCTCGGAGTGCCGCTGGCGTGGCTGCTCGCACGCGCCGACTTCCGCGGACGCGGTCTCGTACGGGCCCTGGTGACGCTCCCTCTGGTTCTTCCCCCGGTGGTGGGCGGTGTGGCGCTGCTGCTGGCGCTCGGGCGCAACGGGGTTGTCGGGCAGTGGCTGGACTCCTGGTTCGGCATCACCCTGCCGTTCACCACCGCGGGGGTCGTGGTCGCGGAGGCGTTCGTCGCGATGCCGTTCCTGGTGATCAGCGTGGAGGGCACGCTGCGGGCCGCCGACCCGCGCTTCGAGGAGGCGGCCATGACACTGGGCGCCTCCCGCTTCACCGCGTTCCGGCGGGTCACCCTGCCGCTGATCATGCCCGGCATCGCGGCGGGTGCAGTCCTGGCCTGGGCACGGGCGCTCGGCGAGTTCGGCGCGACGATCACGTTCGCGGGCAACTTCCCGGGCCGTACCCAGACCATGCCGCTGGCCGTCTACCTCGCCCTGCAGAACGACCCCGCAGCCGCGATCGCGCTGAGCCTGGTCCTGCTCGCCGTGTCCATCGCCGTCCTCGCGGGGCTGCGGGACCGCTGGGCGACCGTGTCATGAGCGGCGTCGCTCCACCCTTCACGGTCTCCCCCGGACCGTCCGACCACGGGATGCCCGTCTCATGACCGACATCGGCAAGGAATCCGGCTCCCGCGCGGCCCGCGCGGAGGGCTTGGACGCTCGACTCGTCGTGGACCGGGGCATCTTCCGCCTCGATGTGGCGCTGTCGGTCGCTCCCGGCGAAGTCGTCGCCCTGCTCGGGCCGAACGGGGCGGGCAAGACCACCGCCCTGCGTGCCCTCACCGGGCTCACCCCGCTCAGCGCCGGCCATCTGCGCCTGGACGGAGCGGCGTTGGACGGAACGCCGCCCGAGGGCCGCCCCGTGGGCGTGGTCTTCCAGGACTACCTTCTCTTCCCCCACCTGACCTCTCTGGACAACGTCGCTTTCGGCCCCCGTTGCCAGGGCGCCTCCAAGGCCGACGCCCGCGCGCAGGCCGCCCGGTGGCTGGACCGCATGGGCCTCGCGGAGCAGTCCGGGGTGAAACCGCGCCGTCTCTCGGGTGGTCAGGCCCAGCGCGTCGCCCTGGCCCGCGCCCTGGCGACCCGCCCCCGGCTGCTGCTCCTGGACGAGCCCCTGGCAGCGCTCGACGCCCGTACCCGCCTGGACGTGCGCACCCAGCTCCGCCGGCACCTCGCCGACTTCGAGGCGGTGGCCGTACTGGTCACGCACGACCCGCTGGACGCCATGGTGCTGGCCGACCGGCTCGTCGTCATCGAGCACGGCCTGGTCGTCCAGGAGGGCACGCCCTCGGACATCGCCCGCCGTCCGCGTACGGACTACGTCGCCCAACTGGTGGGCCTGAATCTGTACAAAGGGCGGGCCGAGGGTCAGGCGGTGCGGCTCGAAGCGGGTCCCGTGATCACCACCACGGAGGAGCTCACCGGTCCGGCGTTCGTTGCCTTCCCGCCGAGCGCCGTCACCCTCCACCGGGAGCGCCCCACCGGCTCCAGTGCCCGCAACCTGTGGCCCTGCGAGGTCGCAGGACTCGAGACGCACGGCGACCGGATCCGCGCCGACCTCACCGGCGGGCTCCCGCTGGTCGCCGACCTGACGGCCGTCGCCGCCGCCGAACTCGGCCTTCATCCGGGCGCACCGGTCTGGGCTGCGGTCAAGGCCACGCAGACCCACGCGTACCCGGCCTGACGCGGAAGCCGGCCTTCAGCTCGCTGATCTCCATTGCGCTCCGCCCGCGTACCCGGCCTGACGCGGAGACCGGTCCGGCTCGGCGCTCGTCGCGGAGCCCACGGTCTTCACGCTCGTTCCGGCGGGGCGCACGGTCTCCTCCCCGATCGCGCGGGGCCACCTCCTGCCCAGCGGCGACGCGCTCCCCGCGGCCCATTTCCCGATCGACGTACCGGCCTGACCACCGCCCTCACGGCATCCTGTCCGCCCTGCGCGTATCCCGGGGTTCGGCTACCCGCGCGCCCCGGCCCACCTGGCAGGGCTCGACGGAAGCGTGCCCGCGTCGGATGCCCCGGACGCCGGCGCCGTGTCCGTATCAGGTCCGCGACTCCGTTGGCCGTCGCCTCTGCGATCATCGTGGCGTGGGCGGATGCCGCAGCCGAGGGGGAGCAGGATGATTTCTGAGCCGGAGATGGCGGGGGATTCCCGTGGAGCCGGAACCCGCGAGGACATAGGTGACTTCGACCAGGAGTTCCTCGGGGAACAGCGTCCGCACAGGCCCTGGGAGTGGGCGATGGGCGGGATGCTGGTGGCGTCGGCTCTCTGGACGGCGGCGCTGTTCCTGTACGGGGTGGGCGATCGGAAGCCCGATATGCACGGGTACCGGCTGAAACAGGACCCGTGCCCGTCTCTGCGACTGGAGTCGATCGGCGCGGCGCTCGCGCCGAGAGAGCCCACCGCCAGGACCGGGGCGGACATGTTGCGGCATGCCGCCCTCGACCAGATCACGTGTTCTATTCCCCTTCGGCCTCCGGCCGGGGCGGACAGATCCGGGAAGGGCTGGTCCGTCGAGTACACGGTCGGGATCACGGTGGCCCTGCACAAGAAGACCGACCCGGGTGCCGAGTTCGAGGCGCGGCAACGGGTGACCGAAGTCGGTGTCGACCCGGACGTGAAGCTGGAGTCCGTTCCCGGCCTCGGCGACGTGGCGTATCTGCTGACCCGGGAAGAAGGCTTCTCGGAGCTGCGCGTGCGGGAGGGTGGGGCGGTCCTCTCGCTGAGCCTCTCCGCTTTCCTGCAGTTCGAGCAGCACGGCAGCGGCGTGGCCGACGGGGGTGACGCACCGGGCGTTCCGAACCTGTCCCCCTACGGGGCGGCCATGATCAGCGACATGCGTGACGTGATGTCGGCCCTCAGGCACTGAGCGCGGGGCACGGCTCGGTCCCTGCGGCCACCGACGGGAGTCACCGCACCTGGACCCGGCGAACGCGCGCGACGGCGGAGGGCGACCTCCGTGCCCTGCTGACCTTCACGCGTCGGTCGGCGCAGCAAAGGCCCACCGTGCGGCGGCGGTTGCTGCGTTTCCTCGGGGCGAAGAAGGGCCGAACGATGCGCCGCGGTCGGGTGCTCGTCGAGGCGCTCGCTCCCGATCGCGCACCCGCCCCGCTCGATGGGCTCCTCGGCGGCCTCCGACCACGGGAGAGCGCGGGTCAGGGCAGGTCCGGGGTGGGTGCCCTCGGTGTGTCCGGGGGTAGGCGTGTTGCCGACCTCCCGGGCGGGCCGCGGGGCGCCGAAGAGGGGGCGTCCTCGTACGGCGACCGCACGTGCGCGGTCAGGTCGTTCCCGCGTCCTCCACTGGAGTCCGGTCCCTCATCCGGCGTGGTCCGGGGCGCAGCCTTCTCCCCGCTCAGCCCGCGTCGGCCGGTCGCAGGACCGCCCGTACCGCGAACTCCGGTGCCCGAGAGGTCACTTTGAGTTCGGAGATGACAAAGTATGGACTTCCTCAGCAGAAGTCCCCTAGCGTGGCGGCGCAACCGCAGGTGTTCTGCTGTTTCGCGGATCCGTTCAGCCCCACCGGAGTGCGACCCCCTTCTGGAGGACCGATGCATCCACGGCTGTTCCCACGTGCCCGAAGACGACTCACCGCCCTGCTCGTCGGAAGCCTCCTGACCGGAGGCGTCTGGACCGCCCTCCCGGCCGCCGCCGCCCCCGACGACATTCCGCCCCAGGAACCGGGTGTCACCCTTCGCGTCTTCGACACCCAGGTGCCACTCAGCTCGCTGTGCACGCTCAAGCCGGGTCAGACGCCCAACCACGACACGCTGATGCCCACCGTGGACTGGTCCACGGTCGCCGACTTCGGCGGCTACGCGGACAACTTCATGGCCCAGGCCTCCGGCTATCTGGTCGTACCCGCCGACGGCACGTACGCCTTCCGCCTCACCAGCGACGACGGCTCGCGCCTCACCGTCGACGACCAGGAGGTCATCGACCACGACGGTCTGCACGGCGCCGAGTCGAAGGACGGGTCCGTCCACCTCAGCGCCGGGTCACACCCGTTCCGCATCGACTACTTCGAGGCGGGCGGCGGGCAACAACTCACTCTGGCGTGGCGGCCCCCGGGTGCGAGTGACTTCGCCGTCGTCCCGCGCGAGTCCCTGAGCACCGACGCCGGGGTCGTCCGGGTCACGGCGCCGGGCCGCAAGGAATGCGAATCGGGGGCGGACAGCCCCGGCGACGGCCTGCCGCTCGCCGGTGTGCGCCCCGACCTCGACCTCACCGACCTGCGCCCGGACGGCTTCGAACCACAGGTCACCGGTATGGACTGGCTTCCCGACGGACGTCTGGCGCTCTCCACCTGGGGCGGTACGGACAATCGCGCCGGGGAGGTGTACCTCCTCGACCATGTCACCGGCGACACCAGCCGTGACAAGGTGACGGTGAAGAAGGTCGCCGGCGGCCTCCGGGAGCCGATGGGCATCAAGTACGTCGACGGATCGCTGTACGTCTCGCAGAAGCACGAGCTGACACAACTCGTCGACACGGACCAGGACTCCGTCACCGACGAGTACCGCACGGTGGCCACCTGGCCCTACGGCGGCAACTTCCACGAGTTCGCCTTCGGGCTGCTCTACCGGGACGGATACTTCTACGTCAACCTGTCCGTGGCCATCAACTACGGTGGTGCGACCACCACTCCGCAGCCGGCACCGGGCCGGGGCACGACGTACAAGGTCAGCAGGAAGACCGGCAGGATCCAGCCGGTCGCGGGCGGCCTGCGGACTCCGAACGGGATCGGCTGGGGCCCCGGCGGTGACATCTTCACCACCGACAACCAGGGTGGCTGGCTCCCCGCGTCGAAGCTCGTCCACATCAGGCAGGACCGCTTCTTCAACCACTACACCGAGCCGTCGGGCCCGTTCGACAGCCGGCCCGTCTCCCAGCCCGTGCTCTGGCTGCCGCAGAACGAGATAGCCAACTCACCCAGCACTCCGCTGCAGTTGACGAAGGGGCGGTTCGCGGGTCAGCTGTTGATCGGTGACGTCACCTACGGCGGACTCCAGCGTGCGTACCTGGAGAAGGTGAAGGGCGAGTACCAGGGAGCCGTGTTCCGCTACACGCAGGGGCTGGAAGCCGGCGTCAACCGCATCACCATGGGACCCGACGGTGCCCTCTACACCGGCGGCCTCGGCGCCGACGGCAACTGGGGCCAGCAGGAGAAGCTGAAGTTCGGCCTGCAGAAGCTCACACCGAACGGCGGCAACACCTTCGATATCAAGGAGATGCGGGCGGTCCCGGGGGGCTTCGACCTCGAGTACACCCAGCCGTTGTCGGCGGACACCGCCGAGCAGTTGGCGTCCCGCTACCGGGCGGAGCAGTGGCGTTACACCCCGACGTCCGACTACGGCGGCCCGAAGATCGCCGAGGAGCGGCTCTCCATCAGCTCCGCGGCACTCGCCGACGACGGCCGTACGGTACGTCTGCGGCTCGACGGGCTCAAGCCCGGCCGGGTGGTGCACCTGCGCTCGCCGCGCCCCTTCGCCTCCGCGTCCGGCGAGGCGCTGTGGAGCACGGAAGCCTGGTACACGCTGAACGCCCTGCCGGGCAAGCAGCCGCCTGCGGCCACCCTGTACGAGGCGGAGGAGGCACGTCTCACCGGTACGGCCGGTATCAACACCGATCATCCCGGCTACTCGGGCAGCGGCTTCGTCGACCGCTACAACACCGAGGGCAAGGCCGCCACGACCTTCGACGTCACGGTCCCCGCGGTCGGCGACTACGACGTGAACCTCCGTTACGCCAACGGGCCCAACCCCTACCAGGGCACCAAGTCCCTCTCGCTCTACGTCAACGGGCAGAAGGTGAGACAGACCCCGCTCGCCTCGACCGGCACATGGGACGACTGGGCGACGCGGACCGAGCGGGTCCGCCTGCACGCCGGGGCGAACACCGTCTCGTACCGCTTCGATGCCGGTGACACCGGTCATGTCAACCTCGACCTGATCACCGTCCGCCCTCACGGGGAGCCCGTCTCCCTCTTCGACGGCACCAGCGATTCCCAGGACCAGTGGCAGCACACGGACGGCCGTCGCGTCCAATGGCCGCTGACCGCCGAGCGGTCGATGGAGGTGTGCTGCGGTGACATCCGCACCAAGGACGCCTACCAGGACTTCAGACTGAGCCTGGAATTCCGGGTGCCCCTGCTTCCGGACGAGGTGACCGGCCAGGACCGGGGCAACAGCGGCATCTACCTCCAGGACCGCTACGAGCTCCAGATCCTCGACTCGTTCGGCGACACCACCCCGGACACGAACGAGGCGGGGGCGATCTACCAGAAGAAGGCGCCCGACATCAACGCGGCGACTGCCCCGGAGACCTGGCAGACGTATGACGTCACCTTCCGCGCCGCGCGTTTCGACGAGGGCGGCCGCAAGACCGCCGACGCGCGCGTCACCGTGGTGTGGAACGGCCGGAAGGTCCATGACGACATCGCGATCGACGGACCGACCGGCGCGGGTCGGCCGGAAGGGCCGTCAGCCGGAGCGATCCGCCTCCAGGACCACGGGAACAAGGTGCGGTTCCGGAACATCCGCATCGAACCGCTGAGCTGAGGCTCCGCCTGTCCGCACGACGCGGGGCTCCCACGGGACTGTGGGAACCCCGCGTCGCAGCGTTGAACGAGCCTCCGCGTCCTGTTGTCCTGCCGCGTCGAGGGCTCGGCTCCCTCGGTCCGGGGCTCCGGGCCGTCAGCGTGGTTCGGCCGCGTCGGCGGGCCGGCCGGCGACGGTGTCGACGAGGAAGCCGCCGGACTGGTGATGCCAGAGCTTGGCGTAGGCGCCGTCCGTACGCAGCAGTTGGTGGTGGGTACCCTGCTCGACGATGCGGCCGCGGTCGAGGACGATGAGGTGGTCCATGGCTGCCACGGTGCTCAGGCGGTGCGCGACGACCAACGCGGTCCGGCCCTCCATCAGCTGCCACAGAGCCTGCTGCACGAGGGTCTCGCTCTCGGAGTCCAGCGCGCTGGTCGCCTCGTCCAGCAGCAGGATCGGCGCGTCGCGCAGGATGGCACGGGCCAGGGCGACCCGCTGCCGCTGCCCGCCGGAGAGCTTGACGCCACGCTCCCCCACCATCGTGTCGAAGCCCGCCGGCAGTTGGTCGGCGAACTCGGTGACGTGTGCGGCGTCGGCCGCGGCGCGGATCTCCGCTTCGGTGGCGTCCGGGCGCGCGAAGAGGATGTTCTCCCGCAGGGTGCGGTGGAACATGGCAGGTTCCTGGGGGACGTACGCGATCAGGCTCCGCAGGTCGGACTGGCGTAGGCGGCTGATGTCCTGACCTCCGATCAGGATGCGGCCGGACTGGACGTCGGCCATCCGCAACAGGAGCCGGGTGAGTGTGGTCTTGCCGCCGCCGGAACGTCCGACGAGACCGATCCTCGCTCCGCTGGGCACGTCCAGTTCCAGCCCGTCGAAGATGGGGGCGCCCCCGTCGTGCGCGAAGGTGACGCGTTCGAAGCGGACATCCGCGGACCGAGGGTCCAGCGGTTCGGGTGCCACCGGGTCGAGCACGGTGGGCGGGGTGAGCAACAGCTCGGTGAACTGGGCCGCCTCGGTCATCGAGCTCTCGAGGCGGCGGTAGATCTGGTTGAACTCGAACATGATGCGGGTGGAACCGGTGTAGTACGTGAAGGCGACCACGATCGCCTCGACGCTGCCGCCGCCGGCTCCGATGCCGACGGCCAGGAGCAGGCCCAGCCCGTTGGTCAGGACGGAGAGCGGCGCGACGAGGGTGTCGATGCGGAGGTTTCCGTAGTCCCAGGAGCGCAGCGTCAACCGACGGGACTCCGCGACCCGTGCCCGGTGTTCGGCGGCCTCGCGCTCCTCGGCGGCGAACGCGCGCACGGTGTCCATGTTCATGAGCGCGTCGGACACATGACCCGACACGCGGGCGATCGCATCCTCGCGACGGTTGACCAGTTTCTGGCGGCGCCGGATGAGAGGTGCGGCGCACACCGCCGTCAACGTGATCATGATCAGGAGTCCGGCCACGAGCAGCGGGTCGTAGCTCCAGAGGATCACCGTGCCGAACAGCAGCGGGGCCAGGCTTCCGACCACGTTGAACGTGAGGGTGTCGACGAACTCCTCGAAACGCGAGGCGAAACTCAGCACCCGCTTGGTCAGTGACCCGGCGAAGTTGTCCTGGAAGAAGGCGGCGTCCTTAGCGAACAGCTCGTCCATGCCGGTGACGTACAGGTGCTCGATGCCACGGGCGTCGACGCGGTTGAGGCAGTGCAGACCCAGCCGCCACAGGGCTTCCGCCAGGAGCAGTACGCCTGCGAACACGCCGACGTAGGGAAGAGCGTCACGGATGCCCAGGGGCCCGTCGTCGGCGATCCGGCCCACGAGCTTGGCGACGACCAGGGGCGCGACGTACGTGATGCCGATGTTGCCGAGAGCCGGGAGCGCGAGCGCCGGTACGGAGAGTAAGCGCTGGCGGGAAAGTTCCCGGAGATAGTGGCGGAGAGCGATACGGACCGGGCCTTCACCCGGTCCGGTACTGCGGAACTGCTGCGATCCCATGCCGACCTCACGTCCGTTCGCGGGCAGTTGCTCCGGGCTCCGTCAGGTGGCGCACGCCGCTCCTGAGGGCGCACGCCTCCGCATCGGGCCACGGCTCACCGGGCGTCCATGGCAGGAAATCCGGAGAGAAGAGTCTCCCGTGGCCGAACTGTCGGCGTCCAAGTGTTTTCAGGGGCGCGAGCAGCACGGCGGCGTGTTTCGGCCCGCCGTCCGCACATCCTCGCGCGACCGGCGCACACGCCTTACGGGGCTCGGCCGTGCGTGGGACTGCTTCGCCCGGGACACCCTGGATCTGGCCGGGAGCAGGAAGTGCGCCGGGAAGGACTCACTGCGACCCACCACCTGACGTGCGGACACCTCCCCCTCGGATGCCTTCCTGAGGGGGAGGTGATCGCCGTCGCCGCTATGCCGTGCATGCCGTGCGGCACCGGTGCTCTCCCGCCACCGTAGCCCGGTTCCCGGGCCGGGCGGGAGCACCGCGGCACGCACCGCGTTCTCAGCCTCCTGCGCCGAGGTCGAAGACGATCCGGGCCTTGACCTGGCCGCGCAGGACCTCGTCGATGGATTCGTTCACGGCGGCGAGCGGGCGGGTCTCGTGGATGACCCTCGTCCGCCCGGCCGCGTGCAGCTGGAAGACTTCGGCGAGGTCCTGGCGGGTGCCGACGATGGAACCGATCACCGAGGTGCCGTTCAGTACGGTGTCGAAGATCGGGACCTGCACGACACCGTGCGCGGGCATCGCCACCATGACGAGCTTCCCGCCCCGCCGCAGACCGGAGTTGAGGGCCTCGAAGGCGGCGGGGTTCACTGCCAGGGCGAGGGCGGCGTGGGCGCCACCGTGCCGCTTCAGCTCCACCCCGACGTCCTGACTTCGGGCGTCGATGATGATGTCGGCGCCGAGTTCCCTGGCGAGTTCGAGCTTGTCGTCGCTGACGTCGATGGCGGCCACCCGAGCACCGGCGATCTTCGCGTACTGCACCGCCAGGTGCCCGAGGCCGCCCACACCCGATACGGCGACGAGTTGGGCGGGCCGGACGTCCGCGACCTTGAGGGCCTTGTACGTGGTGACGCCCGCGCAGGTCAGCGGGGCCGCTTCGACAGCGCTGATGCCGTCGGGGACGGGCTGGGCGAAGTCCGCCCAGGCCAGCATCTTCTCCGCATATCCGCCGTCGCACCCGTATCCGGTGTTGACCTGGCTCTCGCACAGCGTCTCCCACCCGGACAGGCAGTGCTCGCACCGCCCGCAGGCCCGGCCCAGCCATGGCACGGCGACCCGTTGGCCGACGATCAGATGCGTGACACCGTCACCCAGCTTCTCGACGAGGCCGACTCCCTCGTGGCCCGGCACGAACGGCGGGGCCGGCTTGACCGGCCAGTCGCCGTGCGCGGCGTGGATATCGGTGTGGCACAGTCCGCAAGCCTCCACGCGTACGCGGACCTGGCCGGGGGCGGGCTCGGGGTCGGGCCGCTCCTCGATGACCAAGGGCTTACCGAACTCTCGTACCACTGCTGCCTTCATGGAGTCTGCTCCCCTCTGTGATCGGCGGTGTCAGGAATGGGCGACGACGGCGACGGGTGCGCTCGAGTGGTGCAGCACCGCGTGTGCGACGGAACCGATGTGCGCGCCCACCGGGCTGCGGCGCACGCGCCGGCCGACGACGACCAGGGAGGCGTCGCGGGAGGCGTCGATCAGGAGGCCGGCGGCGCTGCCGAGACGAGATATTTCGGCGACCTTGACGTCCGGGTACTTCTGTCGCCAGGGGCGCAGGGCCTCGGACAGTGCCGCGGCCTCCTCCCGGGCGATGACGTCGGCGGTGTCGACATCGGCGGCCATGCTGTAGACGAAGTACGGTGGCAGGCTCCAGCCCTGGACCGCGTACAGGGCGGTCTCGCGGCGCTGAGCCTCCTCGAAGGCGAAGGCGACGACGGTGTCGTCCGGGCGGCCGGTGTCCAGGCCGAGGACGACGGGCCGGAACGCGGTGGCGGCGGACGGGATACCGGCGCTGTCCATGACGTGCTCGTCGGCGGCCTGCTCCCCCGCCCGTACCAGGACTACCGGGACATCGGCCCGGGCGACGACGGCCTGGCCGACGGATCCGACCAGGAAGCCGCCGAGTCCGCTCAGCGCGCGGGAGCCGAGAACCAGCAGTTCCGCCTCGCGGGCCGCGCCCACGAGAGCCTCGGCCGGTGTCCCCGAGCACTGCTCGGTGACCACGTCCAGTCCGGGGTGGCGCAACTTCAGGCCCCCGGCGGCCTCGCGGAGAATGCGCTCGGTCCAGTGCTGGTGGGTGTCAGGACCCAGGAGCGGGGCTTGGGCCATCGGCTCCGGCACCGGCTGCCAGACCTGGACCAGCCTCACCGCGAGGCCGCGCAGCGCCGCCTCGCGGGCGGCCCATTCGGCGGCAGCGCGGCTCTCGGGCGATCCGTCGAGTCCCACGGTGATCGTGCGGGGCATGATGCCCACCTCCTGTGTCGGTGATCCGGCTTCAGCCTCTCCCTGCGGCGGGATCCCCTGGCAGGGGCCGCTGGTCCCCTTGGAGGACCGACCGGCCCCATCGGCCGGCCGTTTCGGTGGGCCCGTCGGCGGACGTGCCGACCGGGGGTCCGCCATCAGATGTCGAAGGGCACGCGCCCGCCCGGCTCCTCAGGGGCGCAGGTCGGTTCCAGCCTCGCCGGTCCGCCGGTCGCGGGGTAGGACAGATGCTGGTAGGACCATCCGCCACTGTCCGTCCTCCGCCCGGCGGAAGACGCGTGTGCCCCGGGACCAGCTCTCGGCGCTCGCATCGCCCTGCTCGACGGTGATGCGGTCCAGCCCCCAGGCAACGGCGAGATCGCCACGGACCAGGATCTGCAGGTCGGGCTTGGTCCACGCGACGGCCCCGGAAGCGTCGAAGACCTCGCGGACGGCCGGCAGCCCCATGTACCGCAACGGCGTGCCATGCTCGTACGAGACGACGTCATCGGCAATGTCGGCCGTCATCACGTCCAGGTCCTTCGCCGCAGTGGCATCGAACCAGCGCTGATGCAGCGCCTGTAGTACCCGCTCGGCCTCGCCGCCGGTATCGAGAGGGAACGAGGGGTGCTCGTGTGCGACACACCAGCGGCCCGACTCCTTGCGCAGCCCGAGGGTGAGCCGCAGGCGTCGGTCCGGGCGGGCGGCCAGGTCCTGCGGCGTGCCGCAGCGGATGAGGGCGTGGGCAAAGGCGACGTCCGCTCCGGCGGTCACGTGCAGGGAGACGAGCTCGAAGCACGCCCCCTTGGCCTGCCAGGCGCGGCGAGCAGTTCGCCGCAGCCGCTCGTGGAGAGATCGAAGCGGTGGTGCACGAACTGCTGCCGTTGGACGAAGCCGCGCCGGCGCACCGGAAGATGGACGCGGGTGAGGTCTTCGGCAGGATCGTGCTGACACTGTAGCCACCCCGCTCTTCCCTCCGTAGGGTGCCTGGGACTTCCACGGGCCGGGTCCCGCTGTGCGGGACGCCGACGCGGCCTCTCCCGAGTACACGGCCGATGACTCGCCCGGCCGACGCGGTGAACAAGGCCCTTCCGCCCCGCTCGCGCAGAACGGCCGAAAAAGACGACAGGGGTTGTCGGGTTTAGAGGTGATCATGGTGTGAAGCCGCTCGCGTCCAGGACGAACGCGGGCCGGAAACGCACAGACAGATGAGGGAACTCCATGGGACTCATGTCCGACACACCAGCTCCGGACCTCCAGGAGAAGATCGCAGTGGTCGCGGGTGCGACCCGGGGAGCCGGACGAGCCATCGCCGTCCAACTGGGCGCGGCCGGTGCGACGGTCTACGTCACCGGCCGTACGACCCGGAAAAGCCGCTCGGAGTACAACCGGTCCGAGACGATCGAGGAGACCGCGGAGCTGGTCACCGAGGCGGGTGGGACGGGGATCCCGGTGCCGACCGACCATCTGGTTCCCGAGCAGGTCCGTGCGCTCGCCGAGCGTGTCGACGCCGAGCAGGGGCGGCTCGACGTGCTGGTCAACGACGTCTGGGGCGGGGAGCGGCTGTTCGAGTTCGACAAGAAGGTGTGGGAGCACGATCTCGACAACGGGCTGCGGCTGATGCGGCTCGGAATGGACACCCACGCGATCTCCAGCCACTTCCTGCTGCCGCTTCTGGTGCGCCGGCCCGGCGGGCTCGTGGTGGAGATGACCGACGGGACCTCCGCGTACAACGGCAGCCGCTACCGCAATTCGTACTTCTACGACCTGGTCAAGAACAGTGTGCTGCGGATGGGCTTCGTGCTCGCGCACGAGCTGAAGTCGTACGGTGGGACGGCGGTGACGCTCACGCCGGGCTGGATGCGTTCGGAGATGATGCTCGAAACGCTCGGTGTCACGGAGGAGACCTGGCGCGACGCGCTGACCGAGGTGCCGCACTTCTGCATCTCGGAGAGCCCCTCGTACGTAGGACGTGCGGTGGCGGCGCTGGCGGGGGACGCGGAGGTCGCGCGCTGGAACGGCCAGTCGGTGTCCAGCGGGCAGCTCGCGCAGGAGTACGGCTTCACCGACCTCGACGGCTCGCGTCCCGACTGCTGGCGCTATCTGGTCGAGGTGGAGGAGGCGGGCAAGCCCGCCGACGCGTCCGGCTACCGGTGACGGGAACCGTTTACGGGCCGGGGCGCTGACGGGGGTCGGTCCTCACCCGACCGGACGGGACGCCCGCGCCGCGGTGCGGGCGCACGGGCTCGGGAACGGGCTCCCGAGCCCTGGGACGTGCGCGAGTGGCCGCCCCTCCGGGCCCGGCGCGCCGAGGTCGGCAGCATGACTGCCCGGCACCCCACGTGACGGAGGGGTGCCGGGCAGCCGGCGCGTGCCGGACGTGATCAGGAGCCGGACGCCGGGGCCAGCGTCGCGACGATCGCCAGGTACCCGATCTCCGGGCTGGCCGCGGCGCGACGCATGAGGCCGATGTACTGGTCGACCGGCTCCGGCCCGTCAATGCGCGCCAGTTCTTCGCGCCGGGCCTCGACGGCATCGGCCATGATCATCCCTGTCCGGGCGACCTTGTCGCTGATGTCACGGATGTCGATGTCGACGAACCCGTTCGCGGTGAGCAGTCCTCTGTACTCGTCGGCGGTGGCGTAGGCGCTCACGTGGTACGAGGCGCAGATCTCGTCGAGAACCGCACGGGCCTCAGGCCCCACCGGCGGCCGCTCGACGGTGTCGGCGATCACCAGCCGCCCGCCGGGCCGCAGCACCCTGGCCGTCTCGGCGAGCGCGCGGCTCCGGTCCGGCACGTGGAGCAGGGACTCGACCGCCCATGCGCCGTCGAACGAGTCGTCGCCGAAGGGCAGTTCCCTCACGTCCGCGTTCCGGAAGGTGGTCAGCTCCGACCGGCCCGCCCGGGCGGCGCGCTCGGTGGCCTGCTTCACCTCGGCATCGCTGACATCGATGCCGGTGACATGTGTCTTCCTGGCCGCGACGAGCTGCAGGGCGGGTTTGCCGACACCGCAGCCGATGTCGAGGACGCAGGCGCCGGGCGCGGGGTCGAGCATGCTGATCAGCAGGTCGGTGAGCCGGGCTGTGGCGACTTCGACCGTGCTGTCGTCGGCGTCGTTCTCCCAGAGGCCGTAATGCAGATTCTCACCCCAGGCGATATTGAGAACCTGGCCGAGGCCCTCGTAGAAACTCGCGACATTGTCGACGCCGGACGTCTCGGCAGTCATTTCGATCTCCCTGTTGTCTGCGACACCTTGGCCCCGGACGCTCGGCCGGACCACCGTCGGGCCCGCCTGGGTCCGGTGCGGAGTACGAGGCCGGAGGTCTGCCGGGGCGCTCGAAGACTTTCTGTCAAGCACAAACGAATTCATAGCAGGCACGGGGTGTCAAGGCGGACCCGATACTCCCGTTCGCATTTCTCTGGCCGAAAGAAGGCGGTTCGGCGGAAGGGAATGTGCGAATTTCCCGGATTCGCCCACCGGGCAATCCGGTGTGCGGGTGCGGTCTTCCCCGGGTTCCCGTCGCCGATGCCCGGGCGTACCTGCCCGGGGGCTGCTCCGCGCTTCCCGGCGGACGCGGGACGACAGCGAGGAGCAGCCGAGGGCTGCCGGAACGCCCCCCGCGCATCCCGTGTGCGGACGTCCCTCCGCCGTGTGCTGCACCACAGCCGGCACCGCCCGCCGATCCACCGGGAGGTGCGGGACGGTCCGGAGGGGGACAGGCCCCGCGCAGGGGGCCGGTGTGCCCGCCGGACGGACGAGGCCGTCCGGCGGGCAATCCGCGCCGATGCCGGATCAGGCGGGGCGGATCGACAGTGCGTGGCGGAACACGTCACGCGGGTCGTAGGCCGCCTTGACCCGCTGGAGCCGCGCGTAGTTGGCGCCGTAGTACAGGCCGTGCCACGGGGTGGTGGAGGTGTTCCACTCCGGGTCGGCGAGGTCGACGTCCGGGTAGTTGATGTACGCCCCGGCGTTGATGGCGTCGGGCACCGGAACGCCGCCGGTGTTGCGGTAGACGTCACGGTAGAGCCTGCGCACCCACCCGACGTGCGTGGCGTCGTCCGCCTCCTCGCGCCACACACCGGGAGTGAAGTAGACGCGCAGGATCGAGTCCCGGTGGACGTAGGCGGTCGCGTCGGGACGTACCGAGTTGATCTTCCCACCGAGGGCGGCCAGGTTCACCTGGGCGCCCGGATTGCTGATGGAGTCGTCGGTCAGGTAGTCGTAGATCGTGCCCAACTGCTCGTCGGTGTAACTCTTCTTGAGGTCCGACGTCTTGTCCTTCTGGCGTCCGGGAGGACCCCAGAACCAGTTGTCCCGGTCGAGCCACGGCAGTTCGTACCGGGTGTCGGCGACGGCGGTGACACCGGCTCCGGCGGTGGTGGCCTCGAAGAGACCGTCGAGCAGTGCCTCGCCGTCCGGGATGTCCTTCGAGACACCGGCCATCAGGCCGATCACACCGGCGGCCTGGTGCGAGGCGGAGAAGGAGGCCCACACCTGGACCTCCTTGGCGCCCGGCGCGCTGTTGCGCTCGTACCACTGGGAGTAGTTGCGCACGAGCGTCTTGAACGCCTGCGGCGACAGGTTGTCCCACGACCACTGCACGTTGCGGACCCGCTGGTTCGAGCCGCGGGGCAGGAGCTTTCCGGGGTCGGTGGAGACCACCCCGGGCGTACGCATCCAGTACCGCGTGACGATCCCGAAGTTGCCGCCGCCACCGCCCGTGTGCGCCCACCACAGGTCACGGTTGGGGTCGTCCGCCCGACTGGTCGCCACGACGGTGCGGGGCTGACCGTCGGCGCCCACCACGACCACCTCGACGGCGTAGAGGTGGTCGACGGCGATTCCGTGGATGCGGGAGAAGAAGTTGTAACCGCCGCCGAGTATGTGCCCGCCGAGACCCACTTCCGAGCAGCCGGCCGAGGGTATCGTCACGCCCCAGCCCTTGAAGAGCGTGTTCTGCGTCGGGGCCACGATCGCGCCGGGGCCCACGGCGAAGGCGCACCGGCGCTCGTCGTAGTAGACGTCCGACATCTGCGAGAGGTCGATGAGGTGCTTGACCCCGGAGTACGTCGTGAAGTTCTCCAGGCAGTGGCCGCCGGAGCGGACGGCGACCTGCCGGCCGGCCGCGACGGCGCGGCCGAGCGCCTCGGCGACCTGGGCCGAGGAGGTCGCGATGGTGACCTGGTCCGGACGGTTGCTGAAGCGGGTGTTGTGCGCACGCATGAAGCTGTCGTACCGGGGGTCCCCGGGCTGCACGGTGACGGAGCCGAACGCCGGCGTGCACTCCCCGGCACTCGTCCCCGCCGCGACCGCGGTGCCACCTCCGGCTAAGAAGTCCGCCGAGACCAGACCGGCCCCGACAAGTCCGGCACGAGTGAGTAATCCCCGGCGGTTCAGTTCAGACATTGACGCGACTCCTTGCTTCGAACGGGAATTGGGCGCAACTCGATCTCAACCGTTCACCGACTGGCCCGACATCGGCAGATCGGAAGCCTACGTCATACCGGGGGCGTCGAAACGTGTCAGTTTTAACGATGTTTCAATCCTCAAGGAAGCTCCGGCCGGGTGCTGTTACACGGACCTTCCTTCACGGGCGGAACGCGGGAATCCACTCGGCCCCAAGGGGGCATGGTGTGTGCGACGCGGGCGACCGGTCGGCCGGTATCCGCCGGCCACCTGCCTGAGGGATGTCTCGCCATTCCCGGCGGACGTGCGACGACAGCTACGGCTCTCGCCGCGTCGGAGGAACGCCCCCTACCTCCCGTACGCGGACGTTCCTCCGCCGGGCGAAGCACCACATCCGGCGACGCCGTACTCTCAGCCACCGGGACGTGCGGGACACCCCTCTGTGGTGAGGTACGAACGGAGAGCGCCAGGCGCGGGCCGGCGCCCGCGCACGATCGCCACCCGGCAGAAGACGTGGTCCCGCGCGCCGCCCTCCCCCTCCCCCAGTCCCGCCTCACCGGATCGGCGGGGACCGTTGGTGGCACCGAACGATGACGTCGGTCGATGGCTCCGGTCATCCGGTGCCGCCGTCCGGCGGCGGGCCACGCGCCGACGCATCGATTCCTGTCAGGGACCGGTACGCGACGAACCACCGGCGGCCCCGTGGCCGTCCAACTCCTCGGCGCCGTCCAGGCCGTGATCGCCGCCCCCCGGCGTCGGGCGCAACACCGCGATGGTCGTCACGACCAGCAGTGTGACCACCACGCAGATGACGCTGACGTAGAAGAGGCTGTCCGTGAACGCCTCCCGGGCTGCGGCGAGGACCGCCGCGCCGACCTCGTCCGGCAGTCGACCGGCTTCGTACACGGCCGATCCGATGGTGTCCTGGGCCCGGGAGGCCACGCCGGCGGGCAGGGTGTCCGAGACCTCGGCGCGGTACACGGCGGTCCCGACACTGCCGAGGATCGCGATACCCATGCCCAGGCCGAGTTCCTGACAGGTCTCGGAGATCGCGGAGACCGCCCCGGCCTTCTCCGGCGGCGCGGACTCGATCATCATGTCGGTGCCGAGCGCGATGGTCGGTGCCACTCCGAAGTTGAGCATCCCGAGCGCGACCATCACCGGGACGAGTCCGTTCTCCGTCTCGACCTGGGTCAGTACGGCGAAACCGACCACGGCCATGGCGAGTCCCACCGTCATCACGTACGCGGACCGCATCCAGCGCAGTGCCAGCGGGGCCAGCAGGGCACCCGCCACCCCGCCGACACTGCCGGGCAGGGATGCCAGCCCGGTCTCCAGCGGCGACAGCCCCACCACCATCTGGAGATACTGCGCGACGAAGAACTGCGAGCCCGACATCACGAAGAGGGCGAGGCTCATGGTGGTGAGGGAGACGGAGAAGGTGCGCTCGCGGAACAGAGCGGGGTCAAGGAGGGGGTGGGTGAGGCGCCGCTGTCGTACCGCGAAGACCACGGCCAGAGCGAGTCCGGCGAGAAGCAGCACCACCGGCAGGACGTCGAACCCCTTGCCGGCCAGCACCTTGAGCCCGTACACCGTCGCCAGCAGGGATGTCACCAGCAGCAGTACGCTCGCGGGGTCGATCCTGCCGGGGTTCGGGTCCCGGTACTCGGGGAGCAGCACCGGCCCCAGGATCAGCAGCAGCACCATCGCGGGCACGCTCAGCAGGAAGACCGATCCCCACCAGAAGTGTTCCAGCATCGCACCGCCGACCAGGGGACCGAGCGCCCCTCCCACGAGGAAGCAGGCGATCCACACACTGAAGGCGACGGACCGCTGTCGCGAGTCCAGGAACATGTTGCGTATCAGGGACATCGAGGACGGCATCAGGGTCGCCCCTGCGATGCCGAGCAGAGCGCGGCTGACGATCAGCATCTCCGCGCTGGAGGAGAACGCCGTGAGCACGGAGGCCAGTCCGAAGCCCGCCGCACCGACCAGCAGCAGCCGCCGACGGCCGAACCGGTCGCCGAGCGTCCCCGCGATGACGAGCAGACCGGCGATCAGGAAGCTGTAGATGTCGACGATCCACAGCAACTGCAGTCCGCTGGGCTCGATGCTCCCGCTGAGATGCGGAACTGCCAGGTGCAGCACCGTGTTGTCGAGGCTGATGAGCAGCGCCGGTAAGGCGAGGACGCCGAGGGCTGTCCATTCGCGCTTGCCGGCGCGGGCGGGCGGGGCGGCGGCGGAGTCGTGAATCATGTGGGAGTGCCTATCCGGAGACGAAGGGGTGGTACGCCCATCTGAACGGTCCATGACCGCCCTGGGAGCGGTTTTCGGCCCCGGGGCGACGGGTCGTGGCACACCGCACCGGCGTCCGTGGGAGTGCGGGCGGATCAGGAGCTGGGCAGGTGCCGACGACCCGTCGGACGGAATGCGGCACCACTCAGGTGGCGCGCGGCCGGGCCGTGATGACCCCCATGCCGCTGGGCAGCACTCTGGTCTCCTCCGGTTCCAGTCCGGCGGCCGCGAGCAGCGCGGCGAACTCTCCGCCGGTGCGCTCCTGGCCGCCCGCAGCTCCGAAGAGGGAGAGCATGTAGAGGTCCATGAGCGCGGGAAGCCGGTGGCGTCCGCCCCGGTCGTCCGCGGCAGCGTCGGTGAGCAGGTCGATCACCATGATCCGCCCGTGCGCAGGCATGGCGCCGGCGCAGGTGCGGAGGATGGAGACCGCGCTGTCGTCGCCCCAGTCGTGCAGGATATGGCTGAGGATGTAGAGGTCGGCGCCGGGTGTGACACTGTCGAAGAAGTCTCCCACTACGGCGGTGCAGCGGTCGGTGAGGCCCCCTTCCACGATGCGTTTCTCCGCGAGCTGTACGGTCCCGGGCAGGTCGACGACGCTGCCGGTGCTGCCCGGGGTGCGGTGCAGCAGTTCGCACATCAGATGGCCGTTGCCGCCGCCGACGTCCACGATCGTCGGGTACCGGTCGAAGGTGACCGCGTCGAAGATTTCGTCCAGTTCCAGTCTCAGTCCGGCCTCCTGGGACCGGTCGAAGACCTCGCGCCGCTCCGGTCGCCGCTCCAGGTGCTCGAAGAGTCCGCAGTCGTGGAGCAGGGTGAACGCCGAGTCGCCGGTCCGGACGGTGTGCCCGAACTCCCCCCAGGTACGTCCGACTTCACCGGCTAGCAGCAGGGCGCTGGGGCGTGCCGTGCCAGGAGTGTCCGGCAGGAGGGTGGTGCCGAGGCGGCTCAGCGCGAAGGTGCCGTCAGGCTCCTCGGTGAACACGTCGAACGGAACGAGTGCGCGGAGCAGCCGGCGTAGGGCGAGGGGGTGGGCCGCCACCTCGGCGGCGAGGTCCTCGGCCGAGCGCCGACCGCCGGCCAGTGCCTCCGGCAGACCGAGCTCTACCGCCGTACACACCGCTTGGGAGACGAGCCGGCCGTAGAGCAGCATGCGCATCCGTGCGGCGTCGTCCCGGAGTTGTGGGTGGAGCATGCGGTCACCTCCTTGTTCGTCGCGGTTCTCTGTTGTCGTGGTCTGCTGGGGTTGGTGGGTATCACCGGGTGGGGTGCCACCGGGCCGCCGTGGTGGCCGGCCCGGTGGATTCCGCGTGCGAGGCAGGTCGGCCTCCGCAGGGAGCGCCTACTTGGTCGCGACGATGACGCCGTGCGGGGTCCAGCCCGGGAAGGGGATGCGCTTGAGGGTGCTGAACCCGGCGTCCCGCAGGCACTGCTCGTGTGTCGCCCAGGAGTAGATCATGCCGCCCTCGGCGGGCAGCGCGGCGAAGTAGACGCTGTCGAGGGCGGCCACCACGGGGCCGTCCCCTTCGTCGTTGGACATGGAGTTGAAGATGACCAGTTGGCCGCCTTCGGGCAGGACCTCGTAGGCCCGGCGGAGGAGTTCGGTGTTCTCCTGCGGTGTCCAGATGACCAGCTGGTGGGCGAACATCACCACGTCGCAGCCGGTGGGCAGCGGGTCGCGGAACATGTCGCCGGTGATGACGGAGACCTGGTCGCCGACTCCCGCCTGGGCGATCTTCTTCTCGGCAATGGAGCCGGATGCCGGGATCTCGAAGACGGTGACCTTGAGGTCGGGGTTGGCCTGGGCGAGGGCGATGGCGTTGACGGCGTCGCCGCCGCCGCAGTCCAGCAGGTGCCGGCGGCCGGAGAGGTCGAGTTCCTGGACCAGGTGCTTGTTGGCCAGTTCGGACCAGGAGCGCATGTAGCGGTAGAACACCTGCTCCATGTGCGGGTTCTCTGCGAGCCGGTGGTAGAGGTCACGCCCGGAACCGCGGACCCGGCGGAGACCGACGTTGCGGTTCTCGCGGAGCGAGTCGGTGAAGTCGAGCTGGCCCTCGTACACGATGTACTGCTCGAAGGCGACGGTGTCCTCGAAGCGCTGCCAGTCGCCCTCGTCCATGAGGTTCTTGACGACCTCGGCCAGTCGGTACCGTCCGTCCTGCTTGACGAGGATACCGAGCGACGTGCAGCCCAGAAGCAGGATGTCGACGGCGCGGTCCTGGAGGGAGAGTGTGTCGCGGATCTCGTCCCGGGTCAGCTCCTGCTTCTCGGCGACCAGGTTCGGAAGGCCCAGTTCGCAGGCGGCGTTGAGGTACTGGAAGGCCGCATGCCCGAAGAGAATCCGGGACAGGCCGTCCATATCGAGCTCGACGGGCCCGCCGTGCTGGGTGGATGCGGTCTCGGTCATGAGTGCCCTGCCTCTCGGATGTGAGTGAGTTCCTGCCGGTCACCGGGGGGTGGACCGGTGGTGGTACGTGTGAGTGGTCGAGAAGTGCTCGCGGTCGTCCGGAGCGCCGTGGGCGCGGACTTCCGCGGTCGAACGGTCGGGGGCGGTGAGGGGGTCACGTGTGGGCGCCGGGATGCGGGGCGGCGGGCAGGGTGCCCGCGCGCAGTCGGCGGAACTGCTCGATGACGCCGACGGCGGGCCGGTGGGACCTGCTGGTCGCGAGGAGACTCGGCGACTGGCTGCCGACGAAGTGTCCGCACACGCCTTTGTGCGACTCGTACGTGGCGTCGAGCGCGGTCCGGAAGCCCCTCAGGGCGTCGGGGCGGCGCTCCGCCAGCCAGGACCAGGCGTCGCTCGAGGCGGTGAGCGCGACCACCAGGGCTTCATGGTCCCGCCAGCGCAGCCCGCTCATCTGCGGGGGCGCGACGGGCGGCATGAGGGTGGGCCTGATCTCCGCCTGGTACTGGTCGGGGCTGGCGTCTCCGGCGAACTGGAGCGCGGCGCGGCAGGCCCACATGATCCGGGAGGCCACTTCGGCCGCCGTGGCGGCGACTTCCTCGTCGCCTGCCTCGGCCGCCGCCGTGAGACTGTTCACGGCGAGGGTGCCGCCCTGCGCGAGCACCATGAAGACGTGGTGGCCGCGGACCCAGCGCCGGAGCCCGTCGAGGGGTTCCGGCTTCCCCGAGCGTCCGCAGGCAGGCACCGGCAGCGGGGCCGGCAGCCGGGTGGGATCGGCCGGCCACCGCACCAGGGTGTCGAAGCCCTTGATCAGGTCGTGCCACGCGGCTTCGTCCAAGCCCGTGCCTCGTTCCTCGGCGATCTCGAGGATGCCGAGATGGGCGTTGAGGGCTGCTGCGACGAACAGGGTGAGGGGGTCGCCATGGTGCCGCTCTATGCCGAACGCCAGGTCGTTGTCCCGATTCGGCCGGGACTCCCTCGGGTCGTCCACGACGAGGGTGCTGGGCACCGGGCCGAGATCCGCGCGAGCGGTCCGGACGGCGGCAAGCATGTCGGCGAGAACGGTCCGGTGCACCGGGCCGGCCATCCCGTCGGCCAGCGCGGCAAGGGCGGAGGGAGCCGCGGCCGCGATGGCCGGGGCGTCGCCTGGCAGGTCCTCCGGGCACGGCATGGGGAAGGGGACGGTGGCGACATGCGGCAGGTAGTCGGTCATCGTGCCTCCTTTACGTCTGCGGGGCGGTCGGCAACGGTCCGTACACAGCGGCCGTGCCGGTCAGCGGCTCTTGATCAGCGGCTTGCCGAGGGGGAGGTTCTTGGCGCCGGTCGCGCGGTGCATGAAGCTCGCGAAGACGTACATACCGACGGCGATGAAGAGGAACATCGTCGTGATCCCGATGTAGATCAGCCAGGGGTCGCTCGGCTTCAGGGGGTTGTTGACGGTCTGGTCGATGGCCTGCTCGATCGAGCCGAACAGAACGAGGAGGGTCGCGGAGACCACGGTGAAGAGGAGCGTGAAGACCCGCGGCAGGCGCAGGGTGGTGAGCGTCAGGAGGACGATCACGATGGCCCACACCAGGACGAAGTTGGCGGTGGCCTGACGTTGTTCGATGTTCTCGAATTCTCCCATCCAGTTGTTGTTCAGTGCGAGGCTGAGGATGGAGAAGCTGAGCCAGAACGTCCCGAACAGGCCGTACACCGCCGCGAACACCCCGTCGCCCAGACGCATCGCCCAGACCGAGGCCATCAGCAGCATGATGGTGCTGGCGAACACCATGATGGGCAGAGAGGCCACCAGGGAGTTGGCCGGGATACTGACGTCCTTCAGGTAGAAGGCGAGCGAGATGGAGCCCAGCAGGAAGCCCCCGAAGCCCAGCATGGCGGGCTCGTTGGCCCGGGGTCCGTCGGACAGGTCCGGCACGGGCGCGGACGGCCTCGCCGTGTGAGACGTCCCGGCGGCGGGCGCCGGCGGAATGTCGAGTGTTGTCTCTTCCTGCTTCATCGCTTTCTCCTGGTCTGGTAGGGAGTGGAGCTGGGATGGTCGGAGCGGGGTGTACCGGGGTCGAGAAGAAGAGCCCGGATGTCACCCCGCGGTCGTTCCTCCCCTGACGCGCCGGATGCGCCGGATCTGGGTGGGGGCCGCCGACCAGGACGCCGGATCGGGCAGCCGGCGGGCGAGGTCGGCGAGTGCGGAGTGCTCGAAGATGAGATGGAGAGGTATGTCGGTGGCGGTGCGTGCTGTTAGTCGGCTGATGACCCGGGTGGCGAGGAGGGAGTGGCCGCCGAGGGCGAAGAAGTCGTCGTCGGCGCCGATTTCGGTGACGTCGAGCAGGTCGCGCCAGATCTCGGCGATCAGCTCCTCGGCGGGCCCGGAGGGGGCGCGGTAGGCGGTGCGGTTCGCACCCGGTTCGGGGTCGGGGAGAGCGGAGCGGTCGATCTTGCCGTTCGGCAGGAGGGGGAACTCCTCGAGGCCGACGAAGACGGAGGGGACCATGAAGTCGGGGAGCCAGGCGCGTGCGTGGGAAGCCAGGTCGGACGGCACTTCTGCACCCGGTGTCTCGACATGGGCAACCAGCCGCAGCGCCCCCGTCACGTCCTCCCGGGCGACGACGACAGCACCCTTGACCTGCGCGTGCCGACGAAGAACTTCCTCGACCTCACCCACCTCGACGCGGTGGCCACGGACCTTCACCTGCCCGTCCACCCGGCCCAGATACTCCAACTGACCGTCAGGACGCCACCGAACCAGATCCCCCGTCCGATACATCCGACCGCCATCGGAGGAGAACGGGTCGGGAAGATAACGCTCGGCCGTCAGAGCGGGACGGGCATGGTATCCACGGGTGACACCTGCCCCGGCCAGATACAGCTCACCGACCGCACCCAAGGGAACCGGGCGAAGATCGCTGGTCAGGACGTGGGCCGTGGTGCCGTCCACCGGTCCACCGATCGGCGTCCGGACATCACCTGGGACCGTGACCGCGTGCGTCGAGTAGGTGGTGTCCTCACTGGGCCCGTACAGGTTGTTCACCACATCGATCACCGGATGCGCGTACAACGCGTCCACCAGCCCCGGAGCCAACGGCTCACCCGCAAGGTTCACCGTCCGCGCACCCGGCGGAACCGCACCCGCCGCCAACAACTCACGCACCACCGACGGAACCGTGTTCACCAACGTCACATCGACATACCGCTCAGGATGCGCGATCAGATCCAGAGCACTGTCCGGAACCAGATGAACCGTCCCACCCACCGACAACGGAGCAAAGATCTCGAACACCGAAAGATCGAAAGACACCGACGTCGCCGCCAGAGCACCCGCCAACTCCCCGCGCGAGAAAACCCGCCCCGCCCAGGACAGCATCGCCACCACCTGCGCGTGCTCGATCACCACCCCCTTCGGACGACCCGTCGAACCCGACGTATAGATCACATAGGCGGTATCAGATGAGTTCCGGGCACCCGGCACACGGTCGGTACGGCCTCCGTCCGGGAACTCCGCCACCGAACTCAGCACCAACGAGACACCCGAGTCCTTCACCATGAACTCGACACGCTCACCCGGATAGCCCGGATCCATCGGCACATAACCCGCACCCGACTTCAACACACCCAGCAGAGCAACTACCAAATCCACCGACCTGGGCAGCAACACACCCACCAGATCACCAGGCCCCACCCCCACAGCACGCAAACCCCAGGCCAGCCGGTTCGCACGCTCCTCCAACTCCCCGTACGACAACACCTCATCGACACACCGCACCGCCACACCACGCCCACCCGACCGGTCGACCACCCCCTCCACCAAACCCTCCACCCGGCCACCCACCGACCCCACCAACGGCACACCCACCGACCACACGCCCGCCCGCTCACACTCACCCACCGACCGCACATCCACCTCGGCGACAGTCCGACCAGGACTGTCAGCCAGAGTGCGGATGACCGTGGCGATCCGGTCGGCTATGAGAACTGCGGTGGAAGGCTCGAACAGATCGGTGTTGAACAGGAGATGTCCGGTGACACGACCGTCGTGTTCCTCCGCCTGGACCACCAAGTCGTAGGGGGTGGTGCGGAAGGGGACCGGGGCCGGGCTCACCTCCAGACCGGCCAGTTCGTAACGGGGCGGCGTCCCGTTGACCGCCAGCAGCACCTGGAACAGCGGGGCGCGGTCGCGGTGCGGGCGCAGTTCCCGGAGCAGTTCTTCCAGGGGAATACGCGGGTGGGCGCGGATGTCGTCCACAAGCGCCCGTGTCGCGCCCAGGACCTCGGCGAGAGTGCTGTCCGGGGCCGGGCGCAGGCGGAGCGGCAGGGTGTCGACGAGGTATCCGACGACTTCCGCCGTGTCCGGGTGGTCGCGGCCGGCGACGGGTACACCGAGGGTCACGTCGTACCGGTCCGTGAGCTTGGCGAGGACGACGGCAAGAGCTGTCGCAAGGACGGTGAACGAGGTGGTTGACGCCTCCCGAGCCGCGCTGCCCAGTGCTTCCTGCGGAACGGGCAGCGGGACCGCGTCGCCTCGGAACGTCTGCTGAGGGGGGCGGGGTCGGTCGGTCGGCAGGTCGGCGGACAAGGCACCTGCCAGGTGGGAACGCCAGAACTCCAATTCCTTCGGAGCCGTTTCGCGCTGCCAGGCAGCTGCTTCGGCGTACTGGACGGGCGCAGGGGAAAGCGCTTCGGTGCCGGGGGCACGCAGGAGAGTGGCATAACTCCGGGCGACTTCCCGGAGGATGATGTCCAGGGACCAGCCGTCGGCAATGGCGTGATGCAGGCTCATGATGACGACCTGGTGCTCGGGCCCGGCCTCCACGAGTGTGACGTGCCAGAGAGGGCCGACGGAGAGATCGAAAGCCCGCCGGGTCTCCGCCTCGATCACCGCTTCCCAGTCGGTGGTGGCGGCCCGGGTCAGCGGCACGTCGGGATCGGGCGCCACGACCTGGCGGAGTACGCCGTCGATCTGGCGCAGCGAGGTACGCAGCGCTTCATGGCGCCGTGCGAGGTGATGGAAGGCGGTGGTCAAGGCGGCTTCGTTCAGAGGTCCGTGAAGGTGGACGGCGCCCCTGATGTGATAGGCGAGATTGGCCTGCGGGTCCAGGGCACACTGCACCCAGAGGCGTTCCTGGCCGAGCGACGTCGGCAGTACGAGGCTGCCGTCCGGTTCCGGGACCCGGTCGAGCAGGGTGATCGGTGGTGTGCCCCCCTGCTTCTCTTCGGCTGGAAGATGGGCGGCGAGGTCCGTGAGTGTGGGGTGTTCGAAGACGAGGTGGAGCGGTACGTGGGTGCCGAGGGCCTCGCCCAGCCGGTGAGTGAGCCGGGTGGCGAGGAGGGAGTGGCCGCCGAGGGCGAAGAAGTCGTCGTCGGCGCCGATTTCGGTGACGTCGAGCAGGTCGCGCCAGATCTCGGCGATCAGCTCCTCGGCGGGCCCGGAGGGGGCGCGGTAGGCGGTGCGGTTCGCACCCGGTTCGGGGTCGGGGAGAGCGGAGCGGTCGATCTTGCCGTTCGGCAGGAGGGGGAACTCCTCGAGGCCGACGAAGACGGAGGGGACCATGAAGTCGGGGAGCCAGGCGCGTGCGTGGGAAGCCAGGTCGGACGGCACTTCTGCACCCGGTGCCTCGACATGGGCAACCAGCCGCAGCGACCCCGTCACGTCCTCCCGGGCGACGACGACAGCACCCTTGACCTGCGCGTGCCGACGAAGAACTTCCTCGACCTCACCCACCTCGACGCGGTGGCCACGGACCTTCACCTGCCCGTCCACCCGGCCCAGATACTCCAACTGCCCATCAGGACGCCACCGAACCAGATCACCGGTGCGATACATCCGACCGCCATCGGAGGAGAACGGGTCGGGAAGATAACGCTCAGCGGTCAGAGCGGGACGGGCATGGTAACCACGGGTCACGCCGGCCCCGGCCAGATACAGCTCACCGACCGCACCCAGGGGAACCGGGCGCAGATCGCTGTTCAGGACATGGGCGGTGGCGCCGTCGACCGGTCCACCGATCGGGGTCCGCACATCACCGGGAACCGTGACCGCGTGCGTCGAGTAGGTGGTGTCCTCACTGGGCCCGTACAGGTTGTTCACCACATCGATCACCGGATGCGCGTACAACGCGTCCACCAGCCCCGGAGCCAGCGGCTCACCCGCAAGGTTCACCGTCCGCGCACGCGGCGGAACCGCCCCCGCGGCCAACAACTCACGAACCACCGACGGAACCGTGTTCACCAAAGTGACATCGGCATACCACTCAGGATGAGCAATCACATCCAGAGCATTGTCCGGAACCAGATGAACCGTCCCACCCACCGACAACGGAGCAAAGATCTCGAACACCGAAAGATCGAAAGACACCGACGTCGCCGCGAGCGTGCCCGCCAACTCCCCGCGCGAGAACGCCCGCCCCGCCCAGGACAACATCGCCACCACCTGGGAATGCTCGATCACCACCCCCTTCGGACGACCCGTCGAACCCGACGTATAAATCACATACGCCACATCACCCGAAGCCCCCACCGCCGGCACACGATCCGCACGTCCACCATCCGGAAAGTCCGCCACCGAACTCAGCACCAACGAGACACCCGAGTCCTCCACCATGAACTCGACACGCTCACCCGGATAACCCGGATCCATCGGCACATAACCCGCACCCGACTTCAACACACCCAGCAGAGCAACTACCAAATCCACCGACCTGGGCAGCAACACACCCACCACATCACCAGGCCCCACCCCCACACCCCGCAAACCCCAGGCCAACCGATTCGCACGCTCCTCCAACTCCCCGTACGACAAAACCTCGCCGGCACAACACACCGCCACACCACCGCCACCCAACCGGTCAACCACCCCCTCCACCAAACCCTCCACCCGACCAGCCACCGACCCCACCAACGGCACACCCGCCGACCACACACCCACCCGCTCACACTCCCCCACCGACCGCACATCCACCTCGGCCAACTCACCGTCCGGGCATTCCGCCAACGCGGTGACGACGGAAGCGAGGCGCTCGGGGAAGAGACGTGCGGTGCTGTCGGCGTAGAGATCGGTGTTGTAGGTGAGGTAGCCGGTGATGGCGTCCTCGCCCTGCTCCAGGTGGAGCGAGAGGTCGAACTGCGTCCCCGCCGGCGGAATATCGAGACGACTGACGGTCAGACCGGGCAGGTGCAGATTCCGCGTCGGTGCTTCGTTGAGCGCCAGCATCACCTGGAACAGGGGGCTGCGTGCCTGCCCGTCGGCGGCGAGCGCCGTGTGGCGGACGATCTCCTCGAACGGTGTCTCGGCGTGCTGGTGTGCCTCCACGAGGGCTTCGTGAGTGACCCGTAGCGTACCTGCGAGTGTCGCCCGCGGATCCAAGGTCCGACGCAGAGGGAGGGTGTTGGTGAAGAAGCCCAAGATGCCGGCGGTGTCGGGGTGGGTGCGGCCGCTGGTCGGGATGCCTATGGTCACGTCGTCGCCGCCCGACAGGGCGCCCAGGACGACAGTGACCGCGGTGGCGACCACGGCGAACGGGGTGGTGCCGCTGCGGCGTGCGATGCCCCCGACCGCCTCGGCACTCAGTTCCACCGGGATGGCCGCGCCGTTGTGGGTACGACGGGCGGGACGCGGGCGGTCGGTCGGAAGGTCCGGAGTGTGTGCGCCCGCGAGCCGCTCACGCCAGTGGACGAGCCCGTTGTCGCCCTCGGACATCGGCTCGGCAGCTCGCATGTGGGCGAAGTCGCCGTACTGGAGAGCGGGAGCAGGGGGGAGGGAAAAGCCTTCAGCCAATGCGGCGTACGCTGCGGCGATCTCGTCCAGCAGGCGGGTGAGCGTCCAGCCGTCGGCAATGGTGTGGTGCAGGGACAGCAGGAGTAGGTGGGCATTCTCAGCGCGGCGGACGATCCGCGCGCGGAAGAGCGGGCCTTCGGCGAGGTCCACGGTGGAGTGACGCCAGTCCGTCAGTAATCCGGCCTCGTCGTACTCCGTGGGCGCGTCAGAATCGTCCGAGGACGCCCCTTCCGCCGTACCGGCCGACGAAAGCGGATTCCCGGACCAGACGGGATGGACGACTTGGACGACCTCGCCGTTCTCCTCCCGCAAGGTGGTACGCAGCACCTCGTGACGACGAGCGACCTCTTGGATCGCCCGTGCCAGGACCGGAGCGTCGAGTCGGCCGGTGATCCGGGCTCCGCCGTTCAGCGTGTAGGCGAGATTCGCCTGCGGATCCAGGGCACACAGCAGCCACAGCCGCTTCTGGCCGGATGTGGCGGGGAAGGTGACAGTGCCGTCGCCGTGCGGAATGCGCGGTGCGACCGGTATGGGCGGGCGGGCGTCGCCCAGTAGGTCCAGATGGGCGGCGAGGTCCGTGAGTGTGGGGTGTTCGAAGACGAGGTGGAGCGGTACGTGGGTGCCGAGGGCCTCGCCCAGCCGGTGAGTGAGCCGGGTGGCGAGGAGGGAGTGGCCGCCGAGGGCGAAGAAGTCGTCGTCGGCGCCGATTTCGGTGACGTCGAGCAGGTCGCGCCAGATCTCGGCGATCAGCTCCTCGGCGGGCCCGGAGGGGGCGCGGTAGGCCGCCCGGCCTGTGCCGGGTTCGGGGTCGGGGAGAGCGGAGCGGTCGATCTTGCCGTTCGGCAGGAGGGGGAACTCCTCGAGGCCGACGAAGACGGAGGGGACCATGAAGTCGGGGAGCCAGGCGCGTGCGTGGGAAGCCAGGTCGGACGGCACCTCTGCACCCGGTACCTCGACATGGGCAACCAGCCGCAGCGACCCGGTCACGTCCTCCCGGGCGACGACGACGGCTTCGGTCACTCGCGGGTGTCGGCGGAGAATCTCCTCGACCTCGCCGACTTCGACGCGGTGGCCACGGACCTTCACCTGCCCGTCCACCCGGCCCAGATACTCCAACTGACCGTCAGGACGCCACCGAACCAGATCCCCCGTCCGATACATCCGACCGCCATCGGAGGAGAACGGGTCGGGAAGATAACGCTCGGCCGTCAGAGCGGGACGGGCATGGTAACCACGGGTGACACCTGCCCCGGCCAGATACAGCTCACCGACCGCACCCAAGGGAACCGGGCGAAGATCGCTGGTCAGGACGTGGGCTGTGGTGCCGTCCACCGGTCCACCGATCGGGGTCCGGACATCACCGGGGACCGTGACCGCGTGCGTCGAGTAGGTGGTGTCCTCACTGGGCCCGTACAGGTTGTTCACCACATCGATCACCGGATGCGCGTACAACGCGTCCACCAGCCCCGGAGCCAACGGCTCACCCGCAAGGTTCACCGTCCGCGCACCCGGCGGAACCGCACCCGCCGCCAACAACTCACGAGCCACGGACGGAACCGTGTTCACCAACGTCACATCGAGATACCGCTCAGGATGCGCGATCAGATCCAGAGCACTGTCCGGAACCAGATGAACCGTCCCACCCACCGACAACGGAGCAAAGATCTCGAACACCGAAAGATCGAAAGACACCGACGTCGCCGCGAGAGCACCCGCCAACTCCCCGCGCGAGAACACCCGCCCCGCCCACGACAGCATCGCCACCACCTGCGCATGCTCGATCACCACCCCCTTCGGACGACCGGTCGAACCCGACGTATAAATCACATACGCCACATCGCCCGAATCCCCCACCGCCGGCACACGATCCGTACGTCCACCGTCCGGGAACTCCGCCACCGAACTCAGCACCAACGAAACGCCCGAGTCCTCCACCATGAACTCGACACGCTCACCCGGATAACCCGGATCCATCGGCACATAACCCGCACCCGACTTCAACACACCCAGCAGAGCAACTACCAAATCCACCGACCTGGGCAGCAACACACCCACCAGATCACCAGACCCCACCCCCACAGCCCGCAAACCCCAGGCCAGCCGGTTCGCACGCTCCTCCAACTCCCCGTACGACAACACCTCACCGGCACAACACACCGCCACACCACGCCCACCCGACCGGTCAACCACCCCCTCCACCAAACCCTCCACCCGACCACCCACCGACCCCACCAACGGCACACCCACCGACCACACACCCACCCGCTCACACTCACCCACCGACCGCACATCCACCTCGGCCAACTCACGGTCCAGGTCACCCACCAACGCGGTGAGAGCGGCGTGGAAGCGGCCGGCGAGGAGGTCCGCGGTGTCGGCGGAGTACAGGTCGGTGTCGTAGCCGAGGAATCCGGTGATGCCGTCGTCGCCCTGCCAGAGGTACAGCTCGCAGTCGTTGCGGATGGCGGCGGGCGCCATCACGATCGGCCGGACCGGCAGGTCTCCCAGGCGGGCCTCGTTCGGTCGCGGCTGGAGCACGAAGAGCACGTCGAACAGGGCGGCGCCCCGTTGCCCGGCCTGTTCCGCGATGGTCTCGATCGGCACATGAGCGCCGCTGTACGCGTCCAGGCAGGTGTCCCGTACGGCATCGAGCACATCACGGACGGTACGGGCACCGGTGGTGTCGGTGCGCAGCGCGAGCATGGTCGCGAGGGGACCGATGGCGCCCGGGGCACGGTGGCGTTCGCGGGTCGCAATGGGAGACCCGACGGTGATGTCCGAGTGTCCGGCCGTCCGTGCGAGAGCCAGATGGAACGCGGCGAGCAGCACCATGAAGGGCGTCGCTCCGGTGCTGTCGGCCACGTCCTGGACCCGGCCCGTCAGTGCGGCGTCCACGGTGACATCGACATGGTCGGAGCAGAAGCGCCGGTTGCCCGGACGGGGCCGGTCCGTGGGCAGCGAGAGCGGCGGGGCGTCGGCCAGGCGATCCCGCCAGGCGGCGACGTCGGCCGGGTCAGGGGTGGTGGGGACTGCGGGCAGCGCAGTGGGCGGGCCGAGGGGCTGGTCCGCGTACAGGGTGCCGAGTTCGGCGAGGAACACGCCCAGGGACCAGCCGTCGGCCACGATGTGGTGGGCGAGGAGCTGCAGCCGGGCGGTCCCGTCGGCGAGGGTCCAGACGGCGACGCGCCACAGCGGGCCGGTCGCGAGGTCCATGGGGGCGGCGGCGCGGGCGTCCGCCTCGGCACGCGCCCGAGCACGGCCGGCGTGGGCGTCGAGCTCACCGAGGCCGGTGACCGTCAGATCGGGTACGGCTTCGGCCTCGGGAGTGACGGCGCACACGGTCCGGTCGCCGTCGGGAAAGGTGGTACGCAGCACCGCGTGCCGACGGGCGAGGGTGAGCAGGGCGGTGGCGAGGCGGTCGGTGTCGAGGGGCCCGTCGATCTCGGCGTCGAAGCGGAGGATGTTGGCAGCGGTGCCGGGATGGATCTCCTCGAACAGCCGCAGGCCGAGCTGGATGGGACTGACCTGGGGGTCGGCAGGTGCGGTGGTGTCCGGTGTGCGGGCACGCCAGCGGGCGAGGAGGTCGCGGCCGAGGTCGGCGGGTACCTGAAGGTTGTCTGACACAGGCGTCGTCCTCCGTGTTGTCACCGGACGTGGTCCTCCGCTTGGTTGCCGGGCGTGGGCGTCGTGGGCCTCATTCGTGGGACATCAGGCTCCTGACGCGTTCCATCGCGTCGGCGTAGGGCACCTCGTGGTCGGCCCAGCGCTGGGCGAGGCGGGCGGTCAGCTCGCGGGGCGACTGGGCGCGGAGCACGTCCTCGACGCGTACCTGGAGGGTGAGGGCGTCCTCGGCCACGGCGGCGATCTCGGCGGCGCGCAGGGAGTCCCCGCCCATGGCGGCGAGGGTCTCGTCGGGTCCGCAGGAGGGGACCTGGCAGACGGCGGCGAAGATGGAGGAGAGGAAGAGGGTGAGGAGTTCCGTGTCCTCGGCCGGGGAGGTGACCGGTGTGGCGGTGACGGCGGTTCCTCTGAGGTCGCCCGCGAGGTGGCGGGCGCGGGCCAGGGAGTGCTGGACCTTTCCGCTGGTGGTGCGAGGGATGGAACGGGGTGGGCAGAGGACCACGGTGTGGACGCGGACACCGGTGGCGGTGAGGACACGGGTGCGGATGTCGGCGGCGATCGCCGCCGTGTCGTGGTCCGTGCCGGCGACCTCGACGGCGATGACGACTTCGTCGTCGGGTCCGCCGAAGGCGGCGGCGGTGGGCCGTACGGCGGGGTTGTCCTCGGTCGCGGCGGTACACAGGTCGTGGGCGTGGTGGTTGACGCCGTTCTGGATGAGGACGTCCTTGCGACGGCCGGTGACGGTGAGGTGTCCGCCGCGCAGCCGTCCGAGGTCTCCGGTGCGCAGATGACGGGTGCCGTCGAGGACGCCGAAGAGTTCGCTGTCGGGGGTGCCGGTGCTGTTCCAGTACCCGTTGCTGATGCTGGGGCCACTGATCCAGATCTCGCCCTCGGCGCCTTCGGGGACGGGCGTGCCGGTGGCGGGGTCGACCAGGGCGAGGAGGTGTCCGTCGACGACGGGGCCGCAGTCGACGCGGCCGTCCTCGTCCACACCGGTGTCGGGCCCGGTCCAGTGGTGTCCGGTGACGATCAGGGTGGCCTCGGCCAGGCCGTAGCAGGGTAGGAAGGCCTCGGGGCGGAAGCCGTGGGCGGCGAAGCGGTCGGCGAACCGGTGGAGGGTCGCGGGGCGGATCGGTTCGGCGCCGTTGAAGGCGAGCCGCCAGGTGCTCAGGTCGAGTCCGGTGAGGTCGGCGGTGGCGGCGCGCCGGTCGCACAGGTCGTAGGCGAAATTGGGTCCGCCGGTGTGGGTGATGCCGAGTTCACTGATCTGCCGCAGCCAGGCGAGCGGATTCTTGAGGAAATGTACGGGGGACATCAATCGGACCGGAAATGCCCCGTGAACGGGTGTGAGGATGAATCCGATGAGTCCCATGTCGTGATAGGGAGGCAGCCAGGAAACGACGCGGGCGGTTTCGTCGAGCTGGAACACCTCGGTAATCGCCTTGATGTTGGCGAGCAGATTCCGGTGTTCCAGGACGACTCCTTTCGGCTGTCCCGTACTGCCCGAGGTGTACTGGATGAGAGCGGGGTCCTCGGGTGCGGCGGCGGTACGCAGGAGGTCGGCCAGGACCTCCGGGTCGGGGTTCCCGTCGGCCGTCCCCTGTCCGTTGTCGGCGTCGTCGAGGGTGAGGACGCGGGGCATGTCCTCGGAGCTCATGCCGGCGGTGAACAGTTCCAGCACCGCCGGGTCCGCCAGCAGGGTGCCGGCCCGGGAGTCCTCGAGCATCCGGGTGAAGCGGGCCGCGATGCGGTCGGTGGAGCCGAAGATCGGCGGGTAGGCGGGGACAGCGGGTACCCCGGCGAGGAAGCAGGCCCAGACGGCGACGACGAAGTCCAGGCCGGGCGGGTAGAGCAGCAGGGCGGGCCCGTTCCCGGTGTCGGCGCGCAGGCGTGGCGCCACACCGGTGGCTCGCACCAGCAGTTCCCGGTACGTGAGGCTGTCCACCCGCCCGTCGTCGTGCAGATACTCGTAGGCCGTCTGGTCGCCGCGGGTGGCGGCGTGCGCGACGAGGGTGTGCACGAGTGTGGGGCGAGCGGGGCTCGACATCGGCGGACTCCATTCCCTCGGCCGCGGACGGCCCGGTGTCGGATCGGCGGATCAGGAGAGCGCGGGGCTCGGTGACGGGACGGCATGACGGCGGCACACTTCGGCGCCGACGCAATTAAAAGTGCGCTGTCTCTCACTCGGCTCTCACTTCCTTATCGCTCGCCTCTCAGTCGGGCACGGGGTCATTGAGTGCCCTCCGAGGGAACTGGTAGGGATGAGGTCGGCGGCATTTGATTGCGCGCCGCGGTCCGGACGCAGATTCCGATCCGGTGCCGGTCCACCGCATTCCGCGTTCCGCGTTCGCCATCTCCGACGGAGGTAGAGGTGCGCCCGACCCGACTGAGTTCCCGTTGGTTCCGATCCTTCGGTGACGTCACCGATCCGGTCAGCGAAGTGGTGTGCTTTCCGCATGCCGGGGGCAGCGCCGCGATGTTCCAGAACTGGCAGCGGTACACCTCGGCGCTGAAGATCACCGCGGTGCAGTTGCCGGGCCGGGAGGTACGCCTCGGGGAGCGCCCGTTCCTGGAGATGGCGGCGCTCGTGGACGGCGTGGCGCCGGCGCTCGGACCACTGACCCGGCGGCCGTACGCGTTCTACGGGCACAGCATGGGCGCGCTGGTCGCCTTCGAGGTGCTGCGGCGGTTCAGGGAACTGGAACTGCCGCTGCCCACAGCGTTGTTCGTGTCCGGCCGGGATGCCCCGCAGTACGGGGACCAGGAGCAGGTCCACCATCTGCCGGACGCGGAGCTGCTGGAGCGGCTGCGGGCCTGGGAGGGGATGGAGCCGCAGGACCTCTCCACGTACGAGGAGCTGGTCACGCTGATGCTGCCCACCATCAGGGCCGACCTGACCCTGGCGGAGACCTATACGTACGTGCCGGGGCCGCCGCTGCCGGTGCCGGTCCGGGTGCTGCGCGGCAGGCAGGACCCGCTGGTGCGGGACGGGGACGCGGGCTGGTCCCGGCAGACCTCGGCCGGCTGTTCGGTCCACGAGTTCGACGGAGGTCATTTCTTCGTGCAGGACCACGAGAGGAGCGTCGTGACCCACATCGGGGCGGCGCTCGGCGTATCGGCCGCGAGGGAGGCGGGAACCCAGTGAGCAGTTCCTCGTACGCCGGAGGTACCGGCAGCGGCGAGTCCCGCGACTACAGCGACTACTTCGTGCTGCCGGCTGCTCCGGCGCAGCGCAGTCTGTGGTTCGTCTGCCAGCTGAACCCGTCGAGCAACTCCGCGTACAACGTGGTGAGCGCGGTGCGGCTGACCGGTGAGCTGGACGTCGTGCTGCTCCAGCAGGCGGTGAACGCGGTGGTGGAGCGGCACGAGAGCCTGCGCACCGGGGTCGGCCTGGTCGACGGCGATCCGCACCAGCTCGTGCTGCCGGAGGCCTTGGTGTCGCTGCCGGTGGTCGACTGCACGGGCCTGCCGCCCGCGGCGGCCGAGGCCCGGGTGCAGACCCTGGCCCGCGAACAGGCGGCGGCGCCGTTCGCACTGGACGCGCCTCCGCTGCTGCGGCTGGTCCTGGTCCGGGAGGCCTCGGACCGGCACACACTCATTGTGACGATCCATCATCTGGTGTGTGACAGCTGGTCCATGGACGTGTTCTACGGGGACCTGGCCGCTGCCTACCGCGGATTGCGGGAGCAGGGCGAGGCTGCACTCGGTGAGCTGGCGGTGCAGTACGCCGACTATGTCGGCTGGCTGGACGAGCAGGTGGCCGGGGACCGGATGGAGCGGTTGATCGAGCACTGGCAGGCGGCGCTGGCCGGCACGACGCCACTGGAACTGCCGGTGGACCGTCCCCGGGAGCTGGGCCGGGGCGGGGACGGCGGCCGGGTGGAGGAGCGCCTGGACGGTGTGACGACGGCCGCGTTGGAGGAGCTGGCCAAGCGGTCCGGCGGCACGCTGTTCATGGTGCTGCTCACCGGCTTCATGGCGACGCTGGCCCGGGTGACGGGCCAGGAGGACGTGGTGGTGGGCACGCCGGTGGCGGGCCGGCACCACCCGGACGCGGAGCGGCTGGTCGGGTTCTTCGCGAACACCCTGGTGCTGCGCGCCCGGTTGCCTCTGCTCGGCGGGTTCGGGACGGCGGCCGAAGGGGTGCGGGACACCTGTCTCAGCGCCTTCTCGCACGACCGGATGCCGTTCGACCGGCTGGTGCAGGAGATGCGGCAGACCCGCGCGCTGGAGCGCAACCCCCTCTTCGACGTGATGTTCTCGATGCCGAACACCCCGGCAGCGGAGGTGCGGTTGCCCGGACTGACCATGGCGCCGGTGGAACTGACCCGTACGGCGGCCAAGTTCGACCTGTGGCTGACGGTGCTGCCGGACGGGGACGGACTGCGGCTGCAACTGGACTACGACCGGGGCCTGTACGACGAGGCGACAGCGGCCCGGATCGTGGAGCTGCACCGGCTGGTGCTGACGGACGCGCTGCGGGACCCGGCGGTCCCGGTGGGGGCGCTGCCCCTGGCCGCGGACCCGGCCGCGGACCCGGCCCCGGCGGAGACCGCGGACGGACAGGACCCTGCAGGGGTTCCGGCGCGGGTGACCGTGGCGGAACTGCTCGCGGAGCGCGGCGCGGACAGCGTGGTGCTGTCGTCGGCCGACGCGGTGCTGACGCTGGGCGAGTTGCGGGAGTGGGCGGCCGATCTGGCCGGTCGGCTGCGCGCCGAGGGCATCGCCGGACCGGACATGCGGGTGACCACTCCCCCGGTGCCGTCGGCGGCGCTGGTCGCCGTGCTGCTGGCGGTGTTCGAGGTCGGCGCGGTGCCCGCTTACGGACAGCGGCACGACCGGGCAGGGGCTTTCGTCCGGCGCGCCGAGGAGGAGGACGGCGGGTGGCTGATCACCACCGGGCCGCGGTTCGACCCGGTGGAGCACGCCGGGACGTCCGGCCCGGACGCGCCGGCCTGGTCGGCGCAGGACACGGACCCGGAGGGTGCCGGGTCGGCGCTGTCGCACGGGGCGCTGGCCGCGGCGATGGCGGCTGTCGCGGACCGGCTGTCCGTGACCCCGGAGGACGACGTACTGCTGCTCGACGGCGGCTGCCCGCCGTCCCCGGTGGATCTGCTGATGCCGTTGGCGTACGCCCGCAGTCTGATGCTCTCCGGGGTGCAGCTGGCTCCGGCCGCGCCGCCCGGCGCGTTCGTCCTGGCCGATCCGCCGACATGGCGGCGGGTACTGACCGAGGGCTGGGAGCCCCCGCCGGGGGCGCGGCTGGTGTGTGTCGGTGAGGTGCTGGCGCCCGACCTGGTGGACATGCTGGCGCGGACCGGCCGCCCGGTGTTCCTGGGCCGCCCCGGCACCGGGGCGACCTCGGCCCCGGTCGCGCTCGCCCCGCTGGACGAGGGGCTGGGGCGGCGACTGGGACCGGCACCCGCCGGCGTGGTGCGCAGTGTGCTGGACGTGCTGGGCAGGCCCGTGCCCGCCGGCCTGGTCGGCGAGTTGTGCGTCGCCGACGGGGCGGGCGCCGCGGTACCGGTGGGGCTGCGGTGCCGCCGGACCGGGGACGGTGCCCTGGAGGTGGTCGGACCCGGTGAGGGCCGGCTCTTCGCCGGGGACCGTGCCGTACCGGCGGCGGCCGTCGAGGAGGTGCTCACCGGGTTCCCGGGGGTGGCCGCCTCCGCGGTGACCACCGACGCCGCGCGGAGCCGGCTGGTCGCCTGGCTGGTGCCGGACGGCACCGTCGCGGCCGGAACCGAGGCGGAACGCGAGGCGTTCACCGCCGACGTACGCGGCCGGGCCCGGTCCGCGCTGCCCGGCTACCGGGTACCTGCGGTCTTCGGAGTCCTGGACGAACTGCCCCTGGGACCCGGCGGCACCCCCGACCGGGGTGCCCTGCCGGAACCGCCCGCGCAGGCACCTCGCGACCCGGTGGCACAGGTGCCGCCCCGCAACGGGGTGGAGCGCCGGGTGCTGTCCCTCTTCCAGGACGTGCTCGGGCTGTCGGTCGTCGGTGTGCACGCCGACTTCTTCGGTCTCGGCGGGCACTCCCTGCTCGCAGCGAAGATGCTGAGCCGCGTCCGGGCCGAGTTCGGCCTCCAGGTGCCGGTGCGCGACTTCTTCCGTCTGCCGACCCCGGCCGGGCTGGCCGCGGCCATCGAGCAACTCGAACGGGCCCGCGACCGCAGACCGACCGCCGACGAGGCGCTGCTCGCCCAGCTCGCCGGGATGTCCGACGACGAGGTCGACCAGCTCCTTCGCCATCTGAACTGACCGGAACATCCGGACCGGTCATCCGACACACCACGAGGAGCCCTCATGGGTATCGACGACGCCGACACCGTCTTCCAGGTCGTCATCAACGAACAGGACCAGTACTCGATCTGGTTCGCCGACCGGGCGGTGCCCGCGGGCTGGGCCGCCGACGGACCGGCCGGCACCAAGCAGGAATGCCTCAAGCACATCGAGCGGGTGTGGACCGACATGCGTCCTCGTTCGATCCGCGAACGCTCCGCCTGACCGCATCCGACAGCTAGGACGGGAGTCCACCGAATGAGCGGGCAGCACGAGATCAGTTCCCTGACGTCCGAGGAGAAGCGCGCGCTCCTGGCGGGCCTTCTGGACGCTTCCGCGAACGTCACCAGCAACCTGACCCTGGAACAGCGCCGGCTCTGGCTGCTGATCCAACTGGACGAGAAGCGGCCGTGGCAGACCAGCACCGCGGTGCGGCTGACCGGCCGGACCGACGCGGCCGTACTCCAGCAGGCGCTGTCGACGGCCGTGCAGCGCCACGAGGTGCTGCGTACGACTTTCCGCACGGTGGACGGCCACCCGCTGGCCACCGTCAAACCGGTGGCGTCACTGCGGCTGCCGGTGGTCCAGGTGGACCCGGAGCGGCTCGACGCGGAACTGGCCCGGATAGCGGCCTCCGAGAGCCGCCGCCGTTTCGATCTGGCGCAGGGCCCGCTGGTGCGGGCGAGTCTGCTGCGGCTCGGCGAGGACGACCACGTCCTTCTACTGACGGTGCATCAACTGGTGGCCGACCGGCGCTCCGTACGGCTGTTCACCGACGAGGTGCTCACCGGCTACGCGAACCTGCTCGGCGGGAGCGGGGAGGCCGCCGCACGCGCCGCCGAGCCGCAGGCGCTGGCCACTGCCCAGCGCGCCTGGCTGACCGGCGACGACGCCGAGAAGGACATCGAGTACTGGCGCGACCGTACGACGGGCCTGAGCACCCTGGAGCTGCCCACCGACCGGCCCCGGCCGCCGGTGAAGACCATCGACGCCGACGTGGTGACGGTGCCGGTGCCGCGAGAGCTGCAGGCCGGACTGGACGCGTTCACGTCCGGTACGGGTCAGCGGCTGTCCCGGCTGCTGCTCGCCGGCTACACCGCAGTGCTGTCCCGGCACGCCCAGCAGCAGGTGTTCGCGGTCGGTGTGCCCGTTCCGCCCTCGTGGCAGGAGGGTGCCGGGGACCTGGTCGGCCCGCTGGAGAACACCCTGCCGGTGCGCTTCGACCTGGAGGCCGGCGAGACCCTGAACAGGCTGCTGCGGCGCACCGACTCGGCCCTGGACGAAGCCCTGGAGCACGCCCGGCTGCCGTTCGAGCAGATCGTGGAGGCGGCGCACCCGCCGCGCGACCTCAGCCACACCCCGCTGTTCCAGGTCCTGTTCGGCTTCGAGGAGGAGTGGAGCAGCCGTGAGCTGCCGGGTGCCACCGCCCGGCCGCTCGACCTGCCGGTGACCTGGACCCCGCACGACATCGACCTCTACGCGGTGCGCCGCGAGGGGGAGTTGTCGCTGCGCGCCCACTACAACACCTCGCTGTTCGACCGGGCGACCGCCCAACAGCTCCTGGAGCGGATGCTGTTGCTCCTGGAGACGGCGATCGCGGACCCCGACCGCCCGCTGTCCGACCTGTCTCTGCTGTCCGGCCCGGACCGGGAACGGCTGGCCGCGTGGAACGCCACGGCGACCGAGCACACCGGGCCCCGGCTGCTGCACGAGCTGGTCGGGGAGGCGGCGGCGGCCCATCCGGACACGCCGGCGCTGACGTCGAGTACGGCGGAGCTGACGTACGCCTCCATGGATCTGCGGGCCGAGGCGCTGGCCGCGCGGCTCACCGAACTCGGCGCGGGCCCGGAGTCCCTGGTCGGCGTGCTGGCCGACCGGTCGGTGCACACCATGGTCGCCCTGCTCGGTGTACTGAAGTCGGGCGGCGCGTACGTGCCGCTGGACCCGTCGTACCCGGCGGACCGTATCGCGGCGATCGCCCAGGAGGCCGGGATCAGGGTGCTCGTCGGCAGCCGGGCGACGCTCGACGGGCTCGACGGCAAGGCGCCGGGCCTGGAGCGGCTGGCGGTACCGACCGCCGACCCGGACGGCCCGGTGACCCGGCCCGCCGTGAAGATCACGCCGGACAACCTGGCGTATGTCATCTACACCTCGGGTTCCACCGGCCGCCCGAAGGGTGTGGCGGTGGAACACCGGCAGATCACGCACTCCACGCTGGCCCGTTCGGTCATCGAGGAGCCGGGGCTGCCGGAGCGGTACCTGGTGCTGGCCCCGTTCACGTTCGACGCCTCGGGCGGCGGTCTGTACTGGACGCTGCGGCGCGGCGGCACCGTCGTCGTGCCCTCCGAGGCGGAGGTGCTGGACCCGCGGCTGCTCGGTGAGCTGATCCGGGCCAAGGACGTCACCCATGTCGACGGGGTGCCGTCGCAGTACTCGGTGCTGATGGAGGCCGAGTCGGAACCGTTCCCCTCGGTGCGGACGACCGTACTGGCCGGTGAGGTGCTGCCGCCCGGTCTGGTCGAGACGCACCGGCGGCGCTCCCCCGGCGTAGCGCTGTTCAACGAGTACGGTCCCACGGAGGCGACCGTCTGGGCGTCGGTGCACCAGGTGACCGCCGAGGACGCCGGAGCCGGCCGGGTGCCGATCGGCCGCCCGATCCCCAACACCCGGCTGCATCTGCTGGACAAGCGGCTCAGCCCGGTGCCGCCCGGTGTGCCCGGTGAGCTGTACATCGGCGGCGGCGGTGTGGTCCGCGGTTACGTCAAGCGGCCGGGGATGACCGCGGGCAGCTTCCTGCCCGACCCGTTCTCCGAGGAGCCCGGTGCCCGGCTGTACCGGACCGGGGACCTCGCCCGCTACCGGCAGGACGGCAGCATCGAGTTCCTGGGCCGGGCCGACACCCAGGTCAAGATCCGCGGATTCCGGATCGAGCTGACCGAGATCGAGAACGTGCTGCTGCGCCACCCGCTGGTCTCCGAGACCTCGGTGATCGCGCGGGAGGACCAGCCGGGTGTGCCCCGTCTGGTGGCGTACGTGGTGCCCGTCGTCGGCCGGGTGCTGACCAAGGAGACCCTGGTCAAGCATGTCCTCGCGCAGGTGCCGGACTACATGGTGCCCAGCGCGTTCGTGACGCTGGAGCGGATGCCCCTCACACCGAACGGCAAGATCGACACCGCCGCGCTGCCCGCCCCGGACCTCGGCATCGAGGACTTCGTGGAGCCCGGGACGCAACTGGAGGCGGAGATCGCGGAGACGTTCTGCTCGCTCCTGGGCGTCCCCAAGGTCAGCGCCATGGCCGACTTCTTCGAACTCGGCGGCAACTCGCTTCTGGTGGCGCGGCTCACCGCACAGCTCTCCCGGACGCACGACGTGACGCTTCCGGTGGAGCAGATCTTCCGGGTGCCCACGGTGGCCGGCGTCGCCGCGGCGATCGAGGAGGACCGGCGGCAGCGGGACAACGTGGACAGCGAGGTCCTGTACGCGCAGCAGCTCGAGGAGCTCCACGCGGAGATCACGCTGCCCGAGGAGATCACGCCCGGGGACCTGCCGCACTCGGAGTGGTTCAACCCCCGGCATGTGCTGGTCACGGGCGCGACCGGATATCTGGGCGCGTTCCTGGCGGTGGAGCTGATCCTGCGCACCGACGCGCTCGTGCACTGCCTGATCCGGGCGGAGAACGAGGAGGCGGCCTGGGAGCGCATGGAGGCCACGCTCCGCAAGTACCACGCGTGGGACGAGTCGTACCGTTCCCGGATGCGGATGGTGGTCGGTGACCTGGCCAAGCCGCGGTTCGGCTGGAACCAGGAGGAGTTCGCCGCCGCCGCGGCCGAGCTGGATGTGATCTACCACAGCGGCGCGGTGGTCAACTTCACCTACCCGTACGAGGCGGCCCGTCCGGCCAACGTCGAGGGCACCAAGGAGGTGCTGCGGCTCGCCACGACCGAGACGCTCAAGTCGGTCCACTTCGTGTCCAGTGTGGACGTGTTCATGGGTACCGGGGCGGAGCGGCCGTTCACCGAGGAGGACCTGGACAGCCGTCCGATCCGGATCCCCACCGGCTACCCGCGCAGCAAGTGGCTGGCCGAGAAGATCGTCTACCTGGCCCGTGACCGGGGCATCCCGGTCACCGTGCAGCGCCCGTGGATGATCACCGGCCACACCCAGACCGGCGCCTCGCACCACACCGACTACCTGTACGTGTACCTGCGGGGCTTCCTCGACCTCGGGGTGCTGCCGCTCTACAACGACGTCATCAACGCGGTGCCGGTGGACTTCACGGCGCAGGCCATCGTCTACACCTCGCTCCGGGAGGAGAACTTCGGGAAGAACTTCAACATCACGAACCCGGCGCCCACCACGATGACGCAGTGCTACCAGTGGCTGCGGTCGTTCGGCTACGACCTCAACGTCATCGACGAGGAGGACGCCAGGCAGCGGGCGCTGGGCGTCGGCGAGGACCATGTCCTGTTCCCGATGACCCCGCTGCTGCGCGTCGCCTCGATGCGGCACGCCGCGCTCGACCCGGAGCTGCAGAAGCAGATCAACCCCCAGGACGAGTGCCGGGTGCTGACCGAGGCCCTCGAAGGGTCGGGAATCAGTTGCCCGCCGGTGGCCGAGGACTGGGCTCACGCCTGTTTCCGGTTCCTGGTGGACGGCGGCTACCTGCCCGCGCCCGAGGACGTCGTCGTCGCTCAGGACTCCGTCAACTGACCGTCAGGACAAGGAGAACTCGTGAAGACACGAGGACACTCCCGTACGGGCCGACCGGGAGATGATCGCCGGTGATCCGATACGTGGACCTGGACGCGGCCGAGGGAGCCGCGCTGGACGAACTGACCCGCTCGGTCCTGCGGGAGCACGGGGCGAGCAGTGCCCCTGCCCTGCTGGACGACCTGTCGGTGGTGGCCCACCGGCTGCCACCGCGCCTGATCAGGGAGTTGCGGCGGTTCCGGACCGCCGAGGAGGCGTCGTGCCTGGTGGTGCGCGGTCTTCCGGTGGACGACAGCCGGCTCGGGCCGACTCCGCTGGACTGGCGGGAGCCGCCCCGGGAACCGGAGTCGGAGGTGCACGAGGTGTTCCTCATGCTGGCGACGGCGCACCTCGGTGACGTCTTCGGCTGGTCGACACTCCAGAACGGGCGGCTGGTGCACGACGTGCTGCCCGTCCCGTCGCACGAGAACGATCAGAGCGGTCACGGCACGGTGGAACTGGCCTGGCACACGGAGGACGGCTTCCACCCGTACCGCTGCGACTACCTGCTCCTGCTGGGGCTGCGGAACCACGACGCGGTGCCCACGGGCGTGGCCGGGGTGGACGAGGTGGTGCTGAGCGACGAGCATCGGGAGGTGCTGAGTCTGCCCCGGTTCCTGATCCGGCCGGACACCGAACACCTCAGGCACGCCCGGAAGCTGACCACGAACCGGGGAACCCTGCACGCGGTGCAGCGGATGCAGGACGAACCGGAGCCGTGCGCGGTGCTGTTCGGGCACCCGGACCGGCCGTACCTGCGGATCGATCCGGCGTTCATGGCACCGCTGCCGGGTGATGCGGAGGCGTCGGTGGCGCTGGACGCGCTGACCGGGGAGCTGCAGCGGAATCTGACCGGGATCGCGTTGAACCCCGGCGACCTGCTGGTGATCGACAACTACCGGGCGGTGCACGGCCGGGCCGCGTTCAAGGCCCGGTTCGACGGGACGGACCGCTGGCTGAAGAAGGCGGTCGTCACCCGGGACCTGCGCAAGTCGCGGGCCCACCGGGAATCCCCGGCGGAGCGCGTGCTGCTCTGACGGGCGTGTGAGCACAGCGAGGCGACCGGGTGCACCGCCCGGTCGCCTCACCACGACTGCACACCAGGAGGAAACGAACCATGTCCCCGTCCGTGCCCGTGCCCGCGTCCCTGTCCGTACACCCGCCCGTTCCGGCAGCCGGTCCGGGGGATGTTCCTCCGGAGAGGCCCCCGGCCGGGGTCCCGGCGGGTGGCCGCGCCGGGCTCACCAGCGGGTGCTGGGTGGTCGGCGGCCGGCCGGATCCGGTGGCGCTGCGGGCGCGGGTCGCGGACGGTGGCCGGGAGGTTCCGCTCACCGTGCACGACCTGGGGAGCGGGGGGACGGACCGTACGGAGTGGGGCGAGCTGGTCCGTGAGGAGACGGCCGCCGCCGAGGCGGAGCCGGTCCCTGCCCGGGTGCTGGTGGCCCGGCTCGGTGAGGAACGGTTCCTCCTGGTGGTGGTCACCGAGGATGCGCTGTCTCCGGCGGCGGTGATGCGGTGGCTGCTGACGGTCGACGCTCCGTTCCCGGCGGCCGGTCCGGGGTCTGAGGCGCTCTCCCGGTCCGCCGCGGTGGCGGGGGACGCGCAGGCCGAGGGCGCGGTGCCGGGGCTGCCCGGTCTGCCGGGCGGCGGTGACCGGGCCTCCGGGTACGCCCGGACGGTACGGGTCCCGGCCGGGCGGACCGCCGTGCGGCTGCGCTCCGCCGGGGTGCCCGTCGAGGCGTCACTGGCCACGGCCTTGGCGGTGCTGCTGGTCCGCTGCGGCGGCTCGCCCGGGACAGGGCTGGTCGTCGCGTCGGACGTGCCCGTGGGGGTCGCCCCGCGGGTGGCCGAGAGCGTGTCCGGGTCGGTCGCGCTGCGGGCGGTCGGGCAGACGATCGCCTCCGGGGCCCGGGTCCACCCGGGATTCCACGCGGCCCTCGCGGTGGCCCCCTGCGGAGAAACGGAGCCGGAACAGGTCGGCGCGTACACCGCTCTGGCGGTCCGGCCGCCGGACGCGGCCGCCCACCACGGGCTGCTGGTCCGGCTGGAGGGCGAGTTGCTGCGGATGGACCACGACACCGGTCTGTACGAGGAGGGCGCCGTCGCCACGTTCGCGTCGCGGCTGCTCGCCGTCCTGGACGGGCTGCTCGACGACCGGCCGGTGCACGGGATCGTGGGCGCCGGGACGTCGGAGCGGACCGCGCTCGCCGAGTGGTCGCGCGGTGCCGAGGCGGCCTTTCCCGCCGTCTGCCTGCACACCCTGGTCGAGGAACACGCCGTCCGGACCCCGGACGCGCCGGCCGTGCTGTGCGGAGAGACCGAACTGACCTACGCACAAATGGACGAGGCCGCCAACCGGGTGGCCCGCCGACTCCGCGCGGCCGGAGTGGGCCCGGGAGGGCTCGTTGCGCTGCTGACCGAACGCGCCGCCTGGTCGGTGACCGCGATGCTGGGCACCCTGAAGGCCGGTGCCGCCTACGTCCCGATCGAGCCGACGTATCCGCCCGAGCGTATCCGGCACATCCTTGCCGACTCGGGCGCCGTGGCGCTGCTCGTCCGCCGGGTGCCGGAGTTCGCGGTGCCCGTGCCGGTGCTGACGGCCGGGGAGGCGGCCGGGCTGCCCGGCACTCCGCTCGGTGTACCGGTCACCCCGGACGACCTGGCGTATGTCATCTACACGTCCGGCTCCACCGGAAAGCCCAAGGGCATCGGCGTGCACCACCGGGCGATCGTGGCGTCCACGGCGGCCCGCGCGGTGGCGGGCCCGCCGCCCGGCCGGGACCTGGTGCTGCCACCGCTGTGCTTCGACGGGGCGGCGGGCGGCATGTTCTGGGCGCTGACCTCCGGCGGCGCGGTGGTGCTGCCCACCGAGAACGAGGCGCACGACCCGATGGCACTGCGGAAGCTGCTGGAGTCCGCGTTCGTCACCCATGTCCACGCCGTGCCCTCGCACTACCGGATCGTGCTCCAGGTCGCGGACCGGGAGGTGCTCGGCCGGTTCTCGATGGTGGCCGTTGGCGGGGAGCCACTGAGCCCGGAGATCGTCGCCGAACACCTGCGGCTGTGCCCCCAGGCACCGCTGTTCAACGACTACGGGCCGACCGAGTGCGCGGTGTGGGCCACCACGCACCGCTGCGGTCCGGCGGAGGCGGCCGGCGCGGGCATCCCGATCGGACGTCCGGTACCCGGCTACCGGGCGTACGTCCTGGACGGCGGGCTGCGGCCGGTCCCGCCCGGAGTGCCTGGCGAGATCCATCTCGGCGGGCCGGGGGTGGCCCGCGGCTACCACGCGCGGGCGGCGCTGACCGCCGAGCGGTTCCTGCCCGATCCGTACCAGCCCGGCGGGCGGCTGTACCGGACGGGGGACCGCGGGCTGTGGGGGCAGGACGGCCGGTTGCGCATCCTCGGCCGGATGGACCACCAGGTGAAGGTGCGCGGCTTCCGGATCGAACTGGGTGAGGTCGAGGCGGCGGTCCGCAGCCATCCGGCCGTCAGCGAATGCGTGGTACTGCAGCGAGCGGACGACGCGGTGGAACGGCTGGTCGCTTTCGTGGTGCTGGGATCCGGTGCGACCGTCCCGGAGTTACACCGGAGAATCGCCGAAGCGATACCTGAGCAGATGCGTCCCGATCACATCCTCGTGCTGCCGGAACTCCCAAGGACAGCAGGCGGAAAAGTGGACGCACTGGCTCTTCGCGCGATGTCGGTTTCAGGCCAGACGGGCATAGGCGGGGGTCGATTCGGGCATCTCCGATAGCCGCATGCAGCACGCCACCGCATTCAGGCCGGTCCACCTTCTTGCGCAATGCATGGAATCCCCTGCACGGAAAAGTTCTGGCCAAGAGAACCCCATACCAGCCCCCAAGTTGGGTATAGACATGTCAAGTGCTGCTCTGTAAGATTCCCCACCGGCCCCAAAAGGACCCCCCACCTGGAGGATGATCTTGCCGATCCGCAATGAGTATTCATCTCTCAATACAGGTCATCCACAAGAGGGGCTCGACGATCATGGCCGCGAAGTGTTCTTTCGCATTCTCGGGCCGCTACAGGCAATCGTCCAGGGCAAACCCATTCGCGTGGGCCGAAATCGCCAACTGACCGTTCTTGCGGCCTTATTGATTCACGCGAACCGCATCGTTCCCATTAATTCGCTCATCGACGCCGTATGGCGTTCGGCGCCACCCGCCACGGCGGACAAGCAGATCCAGACCTGCGTGTGGCGGCTGCGGAACGCCTTCACCGCGGCCGGCGCGCCGGTCGATCTCATCGAGACCGGACAGGGTGGTTACCGTATACGGCTCGACGAGGAGGAGCTCGACGCCCACGCGTTCGAGAAGGCAGTGCGCCGGGCCCGGGAGCTGGTGGCTGCCGGCGAACTGGAGCCCGCCGGTGCCGAATACCAGCGGGCACTCGCCTTCTACCGAGGGCAGCCGCTCGCCGATATCTCAGGACCGCTGACCTATGCGGTGGCCGCGCACTGGGAAGAACGCCGTTTCTCGGTCCTGGAGGAATGGCTCGATGTGGGACTGAGCCTCGGCCGGCATGCCGAACTCATCAGCGAACTCAAACCGTTGGTCGCCGAATATCCGATGCGTGAGCGGCTGTGCGCGCAGCTGATGACCGCACTGCATCAGTCCCAGCGCCGCGCGGAGGCCCTGACCGTCTACCGCAACAGCCGTCTGGCCCAGATCAAGAACCTCGGCCTGGAGCCGAGCGCGGGACTTCAGGAACTGCACCAGAAGATCCTTTCCGGTGAACCGATCGCCCCGCCCCCCACCGCCGCGGCACCCCAGCCCTGGCCATCGGTCAAGGTACCCGCCCAATTACCACCCCGGACCAAGGACTTCACCGGCCGGCGCGACCTGCTCCAGCGCATCACCTCAGACCTGCGCGCGGACGGCGGGCCACGCGTGGTGGCACTGGCGGGATGCGGCGGCACGGGCAAGACCGCCCTCGCGATCGACGCGGGTCTCGCTCTTCAGCAGCACTTTCCGGACGGCCAGCTCTACGCCGACCTGCGGGGGCAGACCGACCCCGCGTCCCCGCAGGAGGTGCTGAACGGGTTCCTCGACGCGTTCGGGGTCCCCGAGCCGCGTATCCCCGCGGGGCTCGCCGCCCGCGCCGCACTGTTCCGCAGCATCACCGCCAGCAAACGACTGCTGATCGTCCTGGACGACGTGGCCGAGTCCACCCGCTACGAGGCCCTGCTGCCCAGCGGTGAGAGCGCGGTCCTGTGCACCAGCCGGGCCAGTCTGCTGAAGATCCCCGGCCTGACCGAGTACCGCGTCGACGGCCTCCCCACCGATGAGGCACTGGACCTGCTCGCCTCCCTGGTGGGCGTGGAGCGGGTCTTCGCCGAGATCGACAGCGCCCGGCGAATCGCCCAGCTCTGCGGGCATCTGCCGCTCGCCCTCCGGGCCGCCGGAGCGCGGCTGCGGGCCCGCCCGCACTGCACCCTGCGCAGCTTCACCGAACGTCTGGGGACGCGGCAGGACCGGATCGCCGAACTCTCCATCGGCTGCCTGGACATGGGGGCGCGGCTCGCCTCGACCCTGGAGCACCTGTCGCCTGCCGCATACCGGTTGTGGCTCCGGCTCAGTCTCTGCGATCTGGATCTCGTTCCCGAGTGGATGGCCTCCGCCGTCTCCGACCGTCCCGGTGAGGACACCCAGCGGCTGCTGGACACCCTGGTCACCCTGCATCTGCTGGCGGTCGACCCGGGCGCCGCGCCGGGCAGCCCGACCTACTCCTTCAACACGCTGGTCCGCGACCATGCCCGGCAACGCGCCGCGGACGAGCTCGGCGCCGTCGCCGGACAGGACGTGGTGGACCGTATCGCGCTCGCGCCGGGCGGGCGGAAGAACACCGCAGGGGTGTCCGGCGCACACCGGTCGCAGGAGGAGCGCACGGTCTATGACGCCCAGACGGTATGACAACCGTGCGGGTGGCCCCCGGCCCGAGGACCGCGACCGGTCCGCCGTGGCCGGTCTGCGCGGTCCCCGCCCCGGTGCGGGGGCCGGCGACAGCCCCGGGCACCCCCGCACCGACCGCTCGGGGCCGGACGGAACGACCCGTGCCACCGGGGGGCGCTGGGTCTTCCCGGCGGCCGTCGCCGTGTTTGCCGCACTCTGTCTCTCCCTGGTCGCCTGGAACGGCAGAATGCCCGCAGCCCGAGGGCTGGACGCGCCCACCGACACCTTCTCGGCGGCCCGTGCCACCGCACACGTACGGGAGATCGCCACCGCCCCCCGGCCCAGTGGCTCCGCCGCACACACACGGGCCAGGGAGTACATCGTCCGTACCCTCACCGCGCTGGGCATCGACGCCCGGGTGCAGACCGGTGCGGCGGCGTCCCACCGCCCCGACCTCTCTCCCACCGGCGCCGACTCCCGCTACGCCGGCCTGCGGCTGGAGAACGTGGTCGCCCGTATCCCCGGCACAGCGAACACCCGGCCGGTCGCGCTGGTCACCCACTACGACTCCACCGAGGCCGGGCCCGGCGCCAACGACGCCGGGGTTCCGGTGTCGGTCCTGCTGGAGACGGCCCGCGCGCTGCGGGAGGGGCCGCCCCCGCGCAACGACGTCCTGTTCGTGTTCACCGACGCCGAGGAGAGCGGGCTGCTCGGCGCGCAGGCCCTGGTGGACGCGCCGGGGACACTGCCGCCCGACGCGGTGGTCCTGAACTTCGAGGCCAGGGGCACCAGGGGACCCAGCCTCATGTTCGAGGCGGGACCGGACGCCGGCTGGCTGGTGAGCACACTCGCCGGGACGGTGCCGGGCGCACGCACCGACTCGCTCCTCGACGCGGCGTACGAGTACATGCCCAACCTCACCGACTTCACGGTGTTCCAGGAGGCCGGGCACCAAGGTCTCAACCTGGCCTATCTCGACGGTTACACCCATTACCACGGGACCGGTGACACCCCGGACCGGGTGGATCCGGCCACCGTCCAGCACCAGGGAGAACAGGCCCTCGGCCTGGCCCGCGCGCTGGCCTCGGCCGACCTGGCGCGCCCCCCGGCCGGAAACTCCGCGTACTTCCAGGCGGCCGGGTGGTTCGTCTCCTACCCGCTGGGCGCCGCGCTGCCGGCCGCGCTGGCGACGGCCGCGCTCGGCCTGGCGCTGCTGCTGCGGCTGCGGGCGCGCGGCGCGCTCACCGTGGGTGCCGTCCTCCGGGGGTTCGCCGTCGCCCTCGGCCAGGTGGTGCTCGCCGCCGGGGCCGCGTTCGCCTTGGCGCCACCGGCCGCGGCGGGGCATCCCGAGTTCGCCCACTACTACGACATCGGCGGGCACGGTCCGGCCCTCGCCGGGTTCCTGGTGCTCACCCTGGCCGTCGGCAGCGCAGTCGCGCTGCTCGCCCGCCGGTGGGCGGGCGCCGGGGCGCAGGTGGCGGGGGCCGCGCTGCTGTGGATCCTGCTGTCCGTCGTGTCGGCGGCGATGCTGCCCGGCGGCAGCCACGTGTTCGTCTGGCCGACGCTGGGGCTGCTCACCGCCGCCGGTGTGCTCACCTCGCGGGCCGGGACGACGGTACGGGGCCGGGTACTGGCCGCGGCACTGGGCACGGTCCCGGCCGCCCTGCTGGTGTTCCCGCTGGTGCCCCTGCTCACGAACGCGCTGGGCCTGGGCCTCGTAGCCGCGCCGGTGGCAGTGGCGGCACTGCTCACGGCTCTGTTGCCTGGGGTGCTGCCCGTCCTGCCACGGCTGGTGCCGGTGACTGCGGCCGTGGTCGCGACGGCCGTGCTGGCCGGCACCGCACTGCTTCCCCGGGAGCACGAGAACCCGGTGCGCGCCGACCTTCTGTACCTGTGGGACGCGGACCGGAGTACGGCCCACTGGATCAGCGGGTCTCCTTCGGACGACTGGAGCGACGACTTCCTGCCCGCCGGCACCGAGCGTGGCTCGGTGTCCGATCTCTGGCCGGGCTGGCGGGTGCCGGTACGGCGGGGTCCGGCCCAGGCGTTCCCGCTGCCCGGCCCCCGGGTCACCACGACGGTGGTCGGGCACACGGCGGACGGCGGGCGGCGGGTCCGGCTGACGGTGGCCTCCAGGCGGGGCGCCCACGAACTGGTGGTCCTCGTCAGCGGAGCCGCTGTCCGCGGGTGGTCCGTGTCCGGGGTGCCCGGAGAGCACGCCGACGACCCGGCCGGCGACGCTCCTTGGGAGCTGTGGGTCCGTCAGGTCCCGGCGAGCGGAGCAACGTTGGTACTGGAGCTGGGGAGGGGGCCGGCGACGGTACGGGTCATCGACCGTACCCAGGGCCTGCCGGGGCCGGCAGCCGACGGACCGGACGGCGCGCGGCCACCCGCGCTCGGCGTCGCCTCCCTCGCGGAGGCGTCCCTGGCCACGACCACGCGCAAGCTGGAGTGAGGACGAGGTCTCCGTAAGTCCCCCTAAGTCCCCGTATGTCCCTGCGTCTCGCCCGGTGCGCGGACCACGGGGTGCTCCGCCCTCCCCTCCGGGTCGGTCCGGGTGAACCGCTCCCCGCGTGGCCGGGCCCGCCCGAGTGCGCCCCGTTCCGGAGGCGGGTCTCCGTCGGCGCGGTCCTCTGTCGGTCCAGCGCGTCATGGTGGGTCCACGGTTTCGGCTACGGGCATGTCCGGTGCGCCTCCGTTCCGGGGCCTTGACGGCGTCCGGGCTCCGGAACGGGCCGTCGACGCTGCCGCGCGGCAGTGGGGCGGGCCCCGGCGGCCCGGTGCGCCACGCCGGCGACGCCGACACCGACGGCGCCGGGCCGTGCCCGTGACCCGCGGGACCCGAGAGGGTGCGGCGGCGCACACGACCCCTCCCGGGCCCGCTCGGGGCCAGAGGAAGGAGAGGTCGTGCGGGAATGACAACCGGGGGTGGCGCCGAAAGCACCACCCCCGCAATCCTCGAATCGCGTCAGCCGGACGCGGAGGCCGGGGCCTGCGCGTCGAGCCCATCGGCCACGTTCGCCGTCGCCTTCTTCAGTGAGGTGCACACCTGCGGGGTCATCGCCGTGGTCCGGCCGAGCCGCAGTTCCACGGTGTTCTTCTCCCCCGAGTCCAGGAAGATCTTGCAGACACCGTTCAGCGAACCCATCAGCATCACAGCGTCGTGGTCGCCGAAGCGCATCGTGCTCCGCTTGCCCTGTCCGGTCGCCGCCGCTTCCAGCGGCCGGTCCCGCATGGTCACGGTGAGGGTGCCGAACTCGTGGCTGTGTGCGGTACAGCCCTCCCCGGACATCTGGCTCACCGAGGGTTCTCCGAGGCCGAACTCGACGGACACCGGCCGGAGTAGCTTGCAGGCGGGGGTGTCGGCGGCATCGGAGGACTGCACGGCCGTGTCGGGGTCGCCCCCGCAGGAGACCAGCCCCAGGCCGGCGCAGACCAGCGCGGCAGCCAGCACAGCACGCCGGGCGGGATGACGACTCATAGCGTGTTACTCCGATCTGTGAGGTGGCGGGAGAGTGCTCCCCGGCAGGGCCTGCCAGGTGTTCAGCACTGGAGGACCGCGCACGCCCAGTGCATGCCGCGGCCGTTGGCCGCGAGGGCCACGAGGTCCCCGGGCGACAGTTCCCCGGCCTCCTGTGTCCGGGCCAGGGAGAACAGGTGGTCGGCGGCGCCGAAGTGCCCGTACCGGGCGGCCAGTCGGGCGTTGGTGCGCTCCAGCGGCACCCCGACCAGCCCCGCCTGCGCCGCCAGGACCCGGGCGTTGTCGTTGAGCAGCAGCAGGCGGGCCAGGTCCTCCTCGGCGCACCCGGCCTGACGGCAGGCCCGGTGCACGGCGCGCGCGGTACGGTCGTCGATCTCCTCGGCGTAGGCGGCCAGTCGCTCGGCGTCGTGCTCGAAGTGCTCGACCACGTCCCAGGAGTCCCGTACGGCGGGTGTCTCGCTGCCCGGCACGAAGGGCTGCCGGGCGCCGCCGACGTCCATCCGGAAGAAGTCGGCGTACCGGCCGTCGGTCTCCGCGTACGACGACCGCCAGCGCAGGGTGGGTGCGTCGCGTACGGCGAGGGCGGCGGCGGCCCCGTCGGAGAAGAGCAGCGAGTGGGTGTCCAGCCGGTTCCAGTACGCCTCGACGGTCCGGTTGGCGCCGACGACCAGTGCCGTACCGTAACCGGGATGGGTGGCGAAGCGTCCCGCGACGGTGTCGAACGCGGTGACCCCGCCCACGCAGCCCTGGTCGACGAGCACCGCCTCGGCGCGGCTCAGGCCGAGTTCCCACTGGACGCGGGCCGCCGCGTCCCAGTACAGATGGTCGGCGAGGTCGGTCAGGGCGAGGACGAGCAGGTCCACCTCGCGTGGATGCACCGGCCCCAGCGCCTGCCGCCCCGCCTCGACGGCGAGATCGGTGACGCTGGTGCCGGGCGCGGCCCGGTGGATGTAGTCGTAGCCGTACCCGAGGACGCGTTCCACGTCCTCGGTGTACTCGGCCACCACGTCCTTCACGGCGGTCTCCTCGCCGAGGGCGGTACCGAAGGCGGTCAACCCGTACGCCACGAGAACTCCTCACTGAGACGCTCCCGCGGCTGTCGAGCCGCTGGAGCCGGACCGGTCCGGGCAGTTCGTTCGGGCGGTGTGCCGGTCGGACGGCGGCAGACCGCGTGGGCGGCGCCTCGCGGGAGGCGATGCCGTGGATGGGGCCGGGTGGCCGGGGGTTGCCGGTGGGCCAGGTCCCGCCCGGCCCGGTCGGTGCCCGCGGGGCGGGGGCCGGACCGCCGGTGCTCCGCCGGCCCTCGTGCGGGGTGACGCCTGGCAGGCCCGCACCTCCCGACCAGGGCGGCCGGGAGGTCGGTTCGTCGCAAGCGCGGACCCTCCCGCGGTGTCACCACGTCACGTCCTCGCTGTCAGTCGATGAGTTTGACGAGCTGTTCCGGGTCGTGCAGGGCGTCCGCGACGGTGCGCAGGAACGCGACCGCGTCCCGGCCGTTGACCACCCGGTGGTCGTAGGCCAGTCCGAGGGTGACCACGGTGGCGGGGGCGGGCACCCCGTCCGCGAGGACGAGCCGGGTGAGCGGGCCGCCCACCGAGACCATGCAGAGCTGTGGCCACATGACGATCGGCTGGACCAGCAGGACGCCGGGTTCCGTGTTCAGCGAGACGCTCAAGGAACCGCCGGACAGCTCACCCGCGGTGAACTCGGCGCGGAACGCCTTCATCCGGAAGTCCATGAGGTCGTCGGCGAGGTCGGCGAGGGAACGGGCGGCGCAGTCCCGCAGCACGGGGATGTAGAGGCCGTTCCCGGCGTCCATGGTGACGCCGATGTCCGCCGTGTCGGCGAGCCGTACGGTCCGTTCGTCCAGCAGGGTGCCGAAGAGGTGCGGGAACGCGGGGTGTGCGGCGGCCACGGCCTTCACCACCGCCTCCGGCAGTCCGACCTCGGCACCGGTCTCGTCGGACAGGGCCCGCAGCCTGGCCAGCACCGCGTCGACCGCGACCTCGACCGCGGCGAAGGCTGCGGGCACCTCCCGGTGGGCACGGGTCACGACAGCGGCAGTCCCCCGCTGAGCCCGGTCGAGGACCTGGGTACGGGCGGCGGGGCCCGGCTCCTCGGCGGGAACGGGTACGGACTCGGGTGTGGCGCCGCGCGTCCCCGGTGCGGTCTTTGCCGACGTGCCGGGCGCCGGGGCGGCGGGCGGCTCGGCGAGCAGTTCGGCGAGGAGTTCCCCGACACCCACCTCGGTGCCCTCTGCGGCGCGCACCCGTAGGTGCCCGGCAGCCGGAGCCGCGATCTCCTCGACCGCCTTGGAGGTCTCCACCTCGACCAGCGGGTCTCCTTCGTCGACGTGCGCGCCCTCCTCGGCGAGCCACTGCAGGACCAGGTAGGCGGTGTCGTTGTTGTTGAGTTTGGGTACGGCGACCGGAATCCCGGTCACGGGCCCGGCACTCTCGGGTGCGGCGGCCTGTGGCTCACCGGCCCTCGTCGCGGCGGTCCCCGGCCCGGCGGCTGCCACGGGCGACGCGGCCGGCGCGCGGGGCAGGGACCGGGCCGCGGCGGCCTCGATCTCCTCGGCGATCCGCTCGGCGCCGAGCAGCACACCCGCCTCCAGGTGCGGTGCGGTCGGCACCACCGAGTCGGCCGAGGACAACAACAGTACGGGCGCGCGCAGGTGCGACCAGATCCGTGTGTGCACCCGGGCGGCGATCTCGGTGCCCCAGGTGCCGCCCTCGGTGCTCTCCTCCGCCACGGCGACCAACCGGGCCCCTGCCAGCAGCGGCAGCACCGGCTCCAGATCGGGTGGGTAGAGCCGGGCGGGGACCAGGACGTGCGCGGTGAGCCCTCGGGCGCGCAGCAACCGCGCGGCGTCGAGGGCCCGGTGCGCGGTGCCGCCCGGACAGATCAGTGCGACGTCAGCAGGGGCGCCGTCCACCGGGGAGACGTGCGCCCAGCCGGCCGGCCCGCCCAGCAGCTCGTACCCGTGGTGCTCGTCCACCGCCCCGTCGCGGAACATCCGCCGGGTGTAGAGGACCTTGTCCTCGAAGAGCATCGCGGGCCCCCGGTCGAGGCCCTCGGCGAGTTGCGCGTACGGGTCGTGGAAGGGGCTCGTCTCGTACAGCGCCAGGTTGGGCACGCCGAGGAAGTGCTTCTGGAGGCTCTGGCTGTGGGTGGGCCCGTAGCCACGGTTTCCGCCCACGGGGCAGCGCACCACGACCGGCATGGGCACCCGGTCGCCGTACATGGTCACCGACTTCGAGATCAGGTTCAGCACCTGGTCGAAGGCGAGGGCGGCGAAGTCGCCGAACATCATCTCCACGATCGCCTGATCGCCCGCGAGCGCCAGACCGCCCGCCACGCCGGTGATGCCCGCCTCGCTGATCGGGGTGCCGAACACCCGGTCCGGGTGACGGGTGGACAGACCGCGGGTCACCTTGAAGGCACCGCCGTACGGGTCGAGCACGTCCTCGCCGAGCAGATGCAGCGAGGGCCGTTCCTCGAACAGCCGGTGCAGGGCCGCGTTGAGCGTCTCCACCACACGGGGTGCGGGGCGGGTCACGGCGTCCCCCGCTTCGCGGTCAGCACCGCGCGCAGGGCGCCGACGCTCCGGCAGGCGCGTACCTCACGGGCGGTGAGCCGGATGCCGTAGGTCCGTTCGACCCGGGAGACGATCTGGACGTGCCGCAGGCTGGTCCAGGCCGCCGTGGTGGCGGGCCCGGTCTCCTCCGTCACCTCGACTGCGGGCGTCTGGAGCACATCGGCCACGAGGTCGGTCAGTCCGCTCAGGTCGGTCGGCTCGGTCAGTTCGGCCATCGGTCCTCCATCCTCGGGTCCGGGAGACCGGACCCCGTCCAGGTGGCGGGCGGCCGTGCCTCCACCTCGCGGGCCAGTTCTTCCAGGTCGGCGCGGACGCGTGCGTCGAGTTCCCGGAACGGCGCGCCCAGCCGGTCGGTCAGCTCCCGGTGCCAGTCGCCGGCCAGGAGCCGTTCCACCTCCGCCGGGTCGCGGGTGTCGTCGCCCTTGCTGTGCGGCCCCAGCCGGTGGGTGGTGAACTGCACGACAGCCGGCCGGTGTTCCTCGCGGACCCGGCGGACCACGGGGATGAGCCGCTCCCGGATCTCCGGTACGTGGTGACCGGTGATCTCCACGAAGTCGATGCCGAAGGCGGCGGCCCGGCCGGCGATCGAACCGGCCATCTGCAGACGCGTCGGGGTGGACTGGGCGATCCCGTTGTGCTCGACGACCACCAGGACCGGCACCCGCCACAGCGCGGCCATGTTGAGTGCCTCGTAGACCGCTCCCTCGCCCCAGGTACCGTCGCCGACGAACGCGGCCGCGATCCGGCCGGACCCGGTGCGCTTGCAGTGCAGTCCGATGCCCACGGCGAGCGGCAGGCTCTGGCCCTGCACCCCGGTGGAGAGATAGCCGTCGCGGCGGATGTGCTGGCTTCCGCCGACGCCCGAACACACCGCGCCGGCCCGGCCCATGATCTCCGCGAGCAGCCCGGCGGGGTCCCGGAACAGTGCGAGGTAGTGGCCGTGGCCCCGGTGGTTGCTGAGGACGTGGTCGCCGGCCAGCAGCGGGGCCAGGGAGACCGGCACGTACTCCTGTCCCAGACAGGTGTGCGTGGTGCCGTTGAGCCTGCCCTCGGCGAACATCCGCAGCAGCAGGTGCTCGAAGTGGCGGATGCCCAGCAGCGATTCGAGGTCCTCGCGGCCGGGAACGGCCGGGGGTTCCGCGAAGGACAGGGCGCCCGGTGGGTGCGCGGGGGCCGGGGCGGCCGGTGTACGGCGTGGTTCCGGCGGGCGCGCGGTCATGGCGGGACTCCCCCTGCGGGCTGGACGACATGGACACCACCTGATCGGTCGCCACGCTAGGACTCCCCGTTCTCAATCCGGTGCTCGGTCCGGTCTCATCCTCGGGCCCTCGCTCTCCGGCGCCTCTCACCTCGTTCTCAGCGTGGTTGCGCCCGCCGCGGACCCGCCCGTTAACTGGCTGGCGTCCCGACGGGAAGCGGCGCCGTGGTCCTCTTCCGGCCCGTCCCTTCCGTCGTTCCGCACCCCGCGCACCCCGCGTACCCCCCGTGCGGCGGGTCCGGCCGATCCGAAGGAGTCAGAAGATGCCGCCGTCCCCCCAGGTGATCATCGTCGGCGCGGGACCCGCCGGGCTCGCGCTCGCGGCGGAGCTGGCCGGCTTCGGCGTCTCCTGCCAGGTGGTCGACAAGCGCGCCGGACGCAGCCGGCTGTCCCGCGCCTGCACGGTCGAGCCTCGCACGCTGGAACTCCTCGACATGCGGGGGCGGGTGGGCGACCTGCTGGCATCGGGCCGGGAGTGCCCGCATCCGCCGCTCGGCAACGAGGACGGCTTTCTGGACTACGGACTGCTCGACACCGGTTTCCCGTTCAGCCTGTCCATCCCGCAGGTACGGACCGAGGAGGCGTTGCAGGCCGCCGCCGAGAAGGCGGGCGCGGTCCTGCTGCCCGGCACCGAGATGACCGGGCTGTCGCAGGACGACGACGGTGTCGACGTCGAACTGATGGGACCGGAGGGCCCGACCACCGTCCGGACCCGGTACGTCGTCGGCTGCGACGGGGTGAACAGCACCGTCCGTGACGCCATCGGCGTGAGCTTCGACGGCTGGAACTACGACCAGTCGCTGATGATGGCCGACGCCCGGCTGAGCAGTCCGCCGGGGCCCGCCGAGTACGCGCGGATCACCCGGCGCGGCATGGCGGCCCTGTTCCCGTTCCGCGACGGCACGTACCGGGTCATCGTGCTGGACCGGGAGAAGTTCACCGTCCCCGCCGACGAGCCGCTGACCCTGGAGGATCTCAGCGAGAGCTGCGCCGCCATCCTGGGCCTGGACATCGGCCTCCACGATCCGCTGTGGCTGTCCCGGTTCCGCAGCTCGCAGCGGCACGCGAAGAAGTACCGGGTCGGCCGGGTGCTGCTCGCCGGGGACGCCGCGCACACCCATATCCCGTCCGGCGGACAGGGGCTCCAGACGGGTATCCAGGACGCGTTCAACCTGGGCTGGAAGCTGCGCGCGGCACTCGACGGGTGGGCGCCGGAGGGGCTGCTCGACAGTTACGAGGCGGAGCGGTACCCGATCGCGGCGGAGACGCTGCGCAAGACGGATCTCTCCTTCCGCTTCGAGACCTCCGACAGTCTTCCGGCGCGGACCCTGCGGAAGGCCGCGATGTGGTCGATGCGGATCAAGCCGGTCCACCGGCTGAACGTACGGCACCTGTCGGGGCTGGCCCTGCGCTACCCCGCGGCGGGGCGGGAGCGGTGGACGGGCCTGCGGGTCCCCGACCGGCCACTCGTGGCTGCTCCCGGCGGCCCGGAGCGGCTGTACGAGCTGTTCCGGGAAGGCGGTTTCGTGCTGACCGGCACGCACGGCTGTCCGCCCGCCGCCACGGGCTGGGAGGCCCGGCTGCGTACGGGCGTGCTCGCCGAACCCCTCGGCGACAGGTGGCCCCCACATGTGCTGATCCGGCCCGACGGATATGTGGCCTGGGCGGGCGTCGAACCCGGCCGGGGGCTGACGAGGGCGCTGCGTCGTTGGTGCGGGACGCCGCGCCCGCTCGCCGGCTGATCCGGAGGTCCGGTGTCCTCCGCGGTGTTCGTCGCGCTCGTGCTGCCGGTGCTGGCCGGTGTCCACTACTACGTGTGGCGGCGGACGGTCCGCGACACCACGTCTCCCGGTTCGTGGTGGCGCCGGACCGGTACGGCGCTGACCGTCCTGCTGGCCCTGCTGCTGGTCGCCGCGCCGCCCGGGGAGCGTGCGCTGCCCGCACCGCTGGCCACGGCGGTGGGCTGGCCCGGCTTCACCTGGATGGCGGGGATCCTCTATCTGTCGCTGGCCCTGCTGGTGGGTGAGGTGGTCCGCCCGTTCCTGCTGCGCGCCCGGTGGAGGCGTTCCGCCGGTGACACGGCGCCCGGGGACCCGGGTACGGGGTCCGTGACCGGCGGGGAGCCCTCGTCCCCTCCGGACTCCCCGGTGCGTGCAGCCGTCGACCAACTCACCCCCTCCCGGCGGATGTTCGTGAGCCGGGCCGTCGCCCTGGCCGCCGGGACCGCCGCCACCGCCGCCGTGGGGTACGGCGCGTACACCGCGCTCGGGCCGCCCAAGATCAAGCACCTCACCGTGCCGCTCGCCCGCCTCGGCCCGCAGGCCCACGGCTTCCGGATCGCCCTGATCAGCGACATCCATCTGAACGTGCTGGTGGGGCGCTCCCGCACCCGGCAGTTGGTGGACCTCCTCAACGGCATCGAGCCCGATCTGGTGGCCCTCGTCGGCGATCTGGTGGAGGACGCCGACGTGGCCACCCAAGGGCGGGCCGCCGAACCCCTCGCGGACCTCCGGGCGCGGCACGGCGCGTACTACGTCACCGGAAACCACGAGTTCTACTCGGGCGCCGAGCAGTGGGTCCGCTTGGTGAGAGGACTCGGGCTGCACACCCTGCGCAACGAGCGGGTGGCCCTGCCCGGGTTCGACCTGGCGGGGGTCGAGGACGCGAGCGGCGTCGACCACGGCGACGGCCCCGACTACGAGGCCGCGCTCGGCGGACGTGACCGGGACCGGGCCGTCGTCCTCCTCGCCCACCAGCCCGCGCAGGTCACGGAGGCCGCCCGGTACGGGGTGGATCTCCAGTTGTCCGGGCACACCCACGGCGGCCAGCTCTGGCCCTTCACCCAGCTGGCGACCCTGGCCGAACCGCACGTCGCGGGGCTGAGCCGGCACGGGGACACCCTGCTCTACGTGACCCGGGGCACCGGCTTCTGGGGGCCGCCCGTCCGTCTGGGCGCCGACCCGGACATCACCGTGGTGGAACTGGTGTCGCCCCACGCCTGACCGTGCACGCCACGGACGGGCGCGGGTGTACGCCCACGGCCGGGCGCGGGGCGCCACCGGTGCCTCAGTGGTCGCCGGGCCCGCCCAGCAGCGGCAGCCCCGCCGTGTACCGGCGGAAGAAGCCCGCGGTCGGGGTGTTGGCTTCGGCGACCTGGTCCGGGGTTCCCACGGCCACGACCGCGCCCCCGTCCGGGCCGGCACCCGGCCCCAGGTCGATCACCCAGTCCGCGGAGGCCGCGACGGGGATGTCGTGCTCAGCGACGACCACGGTGTTGCCCGAGTCCAGCAGCAGGTCGAAGGCGTCCACCATGCGCTGGATGTCGGAGGGGTGCAGACCGGAGACGGGTTCGTCGAGCACGACCAGTCCGGCCTTCCGGCCCGCGGATCCCCGCTGGATCGCCGACGCCAGCTTCAGGCGCTGTGCCTCGCCGCCGGAGAGCTCCGTGGCGTTCTGGCCGAGTTGCAGATAGCCGAGGCCGACCCGGTCCATGGCCTCCAGCGCCTCCGCCAGCTGCCGGTTCTCCGTGAGGCGTTCGACAGCCTCGGCGACGGTGAGCTCCAGCACCCCGTCGATGCTCAGGCCCTGGTAGGCGATCTCCAGGGCCTCCGGCGTGTAGCGGCGGCCCTCACAGGCGTCGCAGACCACCCACACGTCCGGCAGGAAGTGCATGTTCACCAGCTTGCGGCCGTACCCGGTGCAGGTCTCGCAGCGTCCGCCGTTCGCCGCGTTGAAGGAGAACCAGGAGGACTTGAGGCCGCGCCTGCGCGCCTCGTCGGTCTCCGCGAACAGCTTGCGCACGATGTCGAACGCCTTGCTGTACGTGGCGGGGTTGGAACGGGGGGTCCGGCCGATCGGCTCCTGGTCGACCACGGCGACCCAGCTGAAGCACTTGCTTCCGGTGACCCGACGGACGGTGTCGGCCACCGTCCCGGCCAGAGCCGCCTCCGTCCCGGCGCCGAGGGCGCCGAGCAGACTGCTCTTGCCACTGCCGCTGACCCCGGTCAGACAGGTCAGTCTGCCCACGGGGAAGCGGACCAGGTCCGTGGTCACGTTGTGCGCGGACAGCCCGTGCAGCTCCACCCAGCGGGTGTCGTCCCCGACCGGCCGGCGGGAGCGGCGCAGCCGCGGCCCCTTCCCGGCGAGGTAGTGACCGGTGAGCGAGCTCGGGTGCCCGGCGACGTCCGCGGGGGTGCCGGAGACGAGCACTTCGCCGCCCAGCCGTCCCGCGCCGGGACCCATGTCGATCACCCAGTCGGCGCGGGCGATCAGTTCCGGGTCGTGCTCCACCAGCAGCACGGTGTTACCGGCGGCGCGCAGTTCCAGCGCGATGTCCAGCAGATGGGCCTTGTCCGCGGGGTGGAGGCCGGTGCCCGGTTCGTCCAGGACGAAGATGATGTCGCTGAGTTCGGTGCTGAGCTGGGCGGCGAGCCGGGTGCGCTGGAGTTCGCCACCGGACAGGGTGGCCGCGCCGCGCGACAGTTGGAGATGGGCGAGGCCGAGACGGTCCAGGACCCGGAGTCTGCGGGCGAGGTCCTGGAGAAGGGGTTCGCCGACCGCGCGCTGGCCGGTGCCGAGGCCGGAGGTGACCCGTTCGCCCCAGGCGCGTACCTCACGGACGTCGACCTCCAGCAGTTCGGGGTAGGCGAGCCCGCCGAGCTGGATCGACCGGGCGATCGCGTCGTAACCGGTGCCTCCGCAGGTGGTGCAGGGCATCTTCCGCATGTACGGCAGGTAGCGCTCCTTGGCGCTCGGTGTCGCCGCGTTCGCGAAGACCCTTTCCACCTCGGCGAGCGCTCCGCGCAACGGCTCGCTGGAGGTGTACGTCCAGGAGGACGTCTCGTTCTTGTTCGGCATCTCGACGGTCGCCTCGATCTTCTCGTCACCCGTGCCGTACAGCACGTTGTGCCGGAAGCCCTCGGGCAGCGACTGCCAGGGCTGGGCGAGGTCCACACCGCGTTTCTCGGCCAGTGCGGGAATGAAGGCGTGTTCGCCGGAGCGCCACTTCGCGTACCAGGGGGAGGCTCCGTCGAAGAGGGGCAACTCCGGGTGTGTGATGACGAGTTCTTCCCGCGCCTGCCAGCGTCCGCCGACGCCGTGGCAGTCGGAGCAGCTTCCCTCCGGGCTGTGCCGGTCGAAGTGGGCGGTGCTGAGATGGCCGTCGCCGGGAATCACGTCCGGGCCGATGCCGGGCAGCCGGGAGTAGAGCAGTCCCAGGTGGCCGTCGATGCCGGTGATGGTGGCTACGGTGGAGCGGGGGTTACGGTTGAGCCGGCGCTGGTCGACGGCGAGGGTGGCGCCGAGACCGAGGACCCGGTCCACCTTGGGGCGGTTGCGCTGGGTGATGTACTGCCGAACGAACGGCGACAGCCCTTCCAGGTAGCGAAGTTGGGCCTCACTGTGCAGGGTGTCGATCGCTAACGACGTCTTGCCGCTGCCACTGACCCCGGTGAAGGCCACCACCCGCCCCTTGGGGATGCTCACGGTGACATCGCGGAGGTTGTTGGTCCGCGCCCCCACCACCTCGATGGTCTCCGAGGTACGCACGCTTTCTGTCATGTCTTCAGTCCTCTCCCGACGGCGGGAAGGGGACGTACGGGCCCGGAGCGCCGCCCGGCAGGGGCCGGGGCATCGTTCGTCCCGAGCACCTCGAAGGCCCTTCCCGGAGAACCACTGAGGCTACTACGCGACGCCTGCCGCGGATCTCCGGGAGAGCCCTTCGAGCAGTTCCATGGCACGCTCCGCCGCCTCGTACGGGACGAAGAGGTGGTCGTGGTGGAATCCGGCCACCACGTTGCAACTGACGCCGGCCCGCGCGAGTTCGTGGGCGACCGCGGCGGTCAGGCCCACCGCGTCCAGGGCGGAGTGCACTCGCAGGACCAACCACCCGGCCACGTAGTCGTACTTCAGGCCCGCCGCATCGGCCTCCTCCTGCCGCAGCACCAGGGTGAGACCTTCGAGTTCGGCCACTGTGACGACCGGAGTCACCCCGGGCGGGATGCCACCGGCCACGGTGGTGAACACGTAACGCCCCGGATTCATCTCGGGCCGCATGTGGGTCAGGAGTCGTCGCAGGTCAGTCTCGCCAGGCACGGAAGACACCCTATACAGCCAGGTCGGCAGAGGGCGCACCGAGAGCGGCGGCCCGGGCTGTCGTTCGACCGATCCGGCGTCGGTCGGTCGTGTGATCGTGTCGTCGGACCTGTGACGCGCACCCCGCGCGGTACCCGAAGTGGCGCGGGCCGCCCGCGGGGGCTCGGCGGGGACGCCACCGGTCCCCCGGTCAGGCTGACGGGTTCTCGGCGGGCGGGACGAGCGGAGGGCGGGAGGTCGTCTTGACCGAGTCCGCCGCCGCCGGCGTGGACGCCCGCGCGGCCGGGCAGCCGGGTGGGGCCGAGGCCCTGTCGAAACGTACGGGCCTGCGCATCGGAGTGAATCGAGCAGAGGGCGGCTCCCGGGCCGCTTCAGCTCCGAATGCAGGGGCATATGGAAGTCCCGCGGCCGGATTCGACGGCCGCCGTGAGGAGGCGACAATGGACACGGTCTGGGACTGCCCGGCACATCTGAACCGCGCACTGGGCGACGAAGTGATCGACTACGGAGTGGAGACCCAGGACGGCGGTCTGGGCACTGTCGTCAGGGTCTCCCAGGTTCCCGGCTTCGACCACCTGGTGGTCGACGCAGGGGTTTGGAAGTTCGGCAGGAGCGTCGTCGTACCGGTGGGTCTGGTGACAGCCGTCGACGACTCCGCGCGCGTGATCACGGTCGCGTGCACCAAGGACGAGATCATGGACGCCCCTCGCTTCGAGCGCGATCAGGACACCGGCGACCTCTTCTACCTGCGCTCGCTGGGCGCGTACTACGCATCCCTGGTCACCGTCGCGCAGTAGACATGACGCGGCGCCACCGGCAGCATGACGGTGGCGCCGTAGTGTGTCCCGACCGGTGGGCGCAGGAGCGCCGCCGACGGCGGAACGGGAGACGGCCGATCAGGCGGCCCGAAGGCGCTTGTCCTGCTGAGACCCCGTCAGGGACTGGCTGCCGGAGGCGCCGGCGGCACGCAGACCGAGTCTGGTGTCGGCGACGTGGAGCGCCTCGGAGATCTCCCGGGTGCCGGTCATGACGCACAGGGTGCGGGTGGCGTCCTCGACCGCTCGGACCGTGGCGTCCGTGGAACGGCGCGCGTCCTCGATACGGGCGTCGGCGTAACGTGCCAGAGCTACTCGCAGGTCCTGAGGACTGGGTGTCAGCACAGCAGGTTCTCCTTCGGTGATCGATCACGCCGGATGCGGGCAACGCGTCGTCGCGTGTGCCGTCCCTGCGTGTACCCGCTCCCGGGCGGAGTACGCTCCCGCTCGCACGGAGTCCACCGGGCGCGGGGCCTCCACCCCTTCCCCTCTTGAACCCTCCCCGGCGTGGAAGCCGTGAAGCGTCGACGGATACCCGCGGTCTCCCGGGTACGGGCGTTCGCCCGGACAGCGCCCGCGACGACGCAGGCATCCGCTGCGCCCGCAGCGGTTTCCGCCCGGGCGGACAGACGCCGGTGATCCCCGGCATCGTCACGCCCTCGTGGCGCCCACGCCGCACGAACCGAGCGTGTCCACCATCGCGGGCGTTGCCCCCGCGCCCCTGCCCAGGTGCCGTAAGTCGTCGACACCGGACCGGGCGGGGCTCGGCCGACCCCGTACCGGTCCGGTGTCAGTGGGGTCTGCCGGGCGGCGCCCGACATCCCTCAGGCCTGATCGATCTCCACATGGTGCGCCTTGGCGGCCTTGGCCTTGGGTACGGTGACGGTCAGAACCCCGTCGGACAGAGCCGCCGTGACCTCGTCGGCCTTGACGTCCGCCGGAAGCAGGGCCCGGAACGCGAAGTGGCCGGCACGCCGCGTGCTGTGGCGCAGAACGCCCTCGCGCTCGCGCACTTTGTACTCCCCGGTGATGCGCAGCTCCCGGTCGCTGAGCTCGACATCGATGTCGTCACGGTCGATTCCAGGCAGTTCCGCCTCGACCACGTAGGCTTCGTCCGTCTCGTGCAGATCGGCAAGGGGCGACCACATATCGCCGGCTTCCTCGGCACCGACGGCCCCCAGGAAGCGGTTCATCCGTTCGAAGAAGTCGTCGACCGAGGCCGGTTCCCCCCAGCCCAGCGAGGGGAAAGGCCGGTCCATGATTCGGCCGGGCCTGCTGTGTACGACAGGAAGAGCCATGACGGTTCACCTCCGGAAACGATGGCGCACATTCACTCTCATGGTGCACACCTGTCCGACCCTCCGCGAGTCGGACAGGTGCGCAGACGCCGCGATCAACGTTGTCACACGCTGAGCCTCTTCCCCTTGATCGAATGGCGAGTTGAAGGGCGCTGCCGGACGGCGGGGACGAGCGGGCCGGTGCGGTGGCGGAGCGCAGTCAGCGGCAGCCGTCGGGGCGCCCCCGGCAACGGCGATACCGGCCACCGCGCGGTCGGCCGAGCGCGGCAGGGCGAGGCCCACGAACGTGTCCCCCGCAGTCCGCGGTCTTCGGTCAGATCCCTTGATGCACACGCGGAGCGTAAACAGCATTCCGCCATTGAATGCGTGTGGCGTTGGTCACGGTTGACCATCTAATCCGAGCCCACATAGCATCAACGCAAATGAGCCACCGCACGGACGGCCGAATTGGACAGAAGCGCACGCAACCGTTACTCCTCGTACACCTCGCGCAACTTTACGGAGCCTGGGCAGACAGGTGACGATTCCCGGACGCCCGCGCCATACTCCGCCGAGTCCGCGCAAGTCCGGTTCGGGACCTGCACCGGGAAGCGCTCGGCATGGTCCGCCACCACAGCACGGACGGAGCGCTGAGCAGGCCGTTCAGTCGAATGCACCGACCGGGATCCCGCCGAATGTCCTGAAAGCGTAGGCATTTTTTCAGAATGCACCTTGTTTACGCGTATACGTTCCGGACTTCATTCCAGCGACTCCGGGGAACGTCACCACTGCTTCTTGTCGCGCTCTCTTTCTCGTGAAGGACAATTCGTGTCTTTACCCCGCAACGCAGCCAGTAATCATTCCGGTGACGAGAAGAATTGCGCGCCTTTGTCGCTGGCGCAGGAACGTCTGTGGGTCATGGCGTGCATGGACGGAGAGGCCAGCGCCGCCTACAACGAGCCCATGCCCTTCGATCTCCGGGGACCACTGGACCGGGATCTGCTCGTCGAGGCACTTCATGTGCTCGCGGCCCGGCACGAGGCCCTGCGCACCCGGCTGGTCCCCTCGGAGGGGACGGCACTTCAGGTGGTCGATCCGCCGGACACGCGGTTCCCGGTGACCTTCGAGGATCTGACGGGACTGCCCGACGCGGCCGAACGGCTCACGCGCATACGGCGGGAGGTGGAGGGCGCCCCCTTCCGCCTGGGCGAGGAGCCCATGGCGCGCGGCTGCCTGGTGGCGCTCCGACCGGACCATCACGTAATAATCCTGACGGTTCATCACATCGTTTTCGACGGCTGGTCCCGGTCCTTGCTGCTGAAGGAGCTGGGCCAGGTGTACTCCGCGCTTCAACAGGGGCAGAAGGTCTCGCTGCCCGAACTGATGTGGCAGTACAGCGACTACACGCGCTGGCAGTGGGAGTGGATGTCCGGAGACGAGCCGGTCTCCCAGGCCGACTACTGGACCTCCGCACTGGCCGCGACACCGGCTGTGGTCTCCCTGCCCACCGACCGGCCCCGCCCGCCCGAACAGGACTTCCGCGGCGCCCGGTTGCCGGTGACTGTCGACGAGAGCCTCACGCGGGCCCTGCGCACACTGGCCTCGGACAACGATGTCACCCTCTACGCGACCGTCCTCACCGGCTGGTCCGTACTGCTGTCCTTGCTTTCCGGGCAGGAGGACATCGTGGTGGGCGCCCCCACGTCGAACCGCCGGCGCGGTGACGTGGAGGGTCTGATCGGTTTCTTCGTCAACACCCTCGCCCTGCGCACGGACCTCTCCGGCTCACCCAGTGTCAAGGATGTCCTGAAGCAGGTGAACCAGCGGATCCGGGACGCCCTGAGGCACGTCGATCTCCCCTTCGAGCGAGTCGTCGAACTGGTCAACCCACCGCGGAGTCCCGCCTACACGGCCCTGTTCCAGACCATGTTCGCCTGGGTTCCCTCCATGCGGAGGGAACTCGAACTTCCGCACGTGGACGTCGAGCTGCGGCACGACGCCGCCCACGTGCCGGCGAAGTTCGACACGGTCCTGGCCCTGGCCGACGAGGGCCGACGCCTCACCGGGGAGATCGACTACGCGGTGGCGCTCTTCGACCGGACGACGATCGAGCGGTACGTACGTCAGTTCCTCCGCGTACTGCGTCTGATGACCGAGCGACCCGACGCCGAGATCGCCGACCTGACGCTGCTGGACGAGGACGAGCAGAAGGTTCTCCTCGCCACCTTCAGCACAGGGCCCACCGTGACCGGCCCCGAGTCGCCGGGCGTGCTGGAGCGCTTCGCCGTGCAGGTCCGCGAACGACCCGCGCAGTGTGCGGTGATGGCCGACGAGGTGGAGCTGGACTACGCGACACTCGACCGCCGTGCCAACCGCCTCGCCCACGCGCTCATCGCGCGCGGTGCCGGTCCCGATCGCGTGGTGGGCCTGCACGCCGGACGTTCGGCCGAACTCGTCATCGGTGTGCTCGGGATCCTGAAGTCCGGAGCCGCCTATCTGCCCCTCGACCCCGGCCAGCCTCCGGAGCGGCTCACCGCCATGGTGAGCGACGCCGCAGCGGTCCTCGTCCTGACCGACCAGAAGGACTCGGCGGACGACGACGGACAGCTCTGGGAACCCCTGGCGACGGTGGAGGCGGAGGGGACGCGCGACGAGGCGCCTGCCCTCCACGCGGACCGGACCCGGCTCGCCTACGTCATCTACACCTCGGGATCGACGGGCCGCCCCAAAGGCGTGGCGGTGACGCACCGCAGCGTCGTCAATCTCCTCGACCACTGGTATGAACTCATGGGGGATGCCCCCGGTGAGGCGTCGTCGGCCTGGTCGAGCATCGGCTTCGACGCGTCGGTGCACGAACTCCTGGTCCCGTTGACCACCGGCGGCGTGCTCCACCTGGTTCCCGACGAACTACGCGGAGACCCGCGGGCTTTGATGGAATGGATGCGCGAACGCAGGGTCGTCCAGGCGTTCCTGCCTCCCTCCTACGTCCTGTGGATCGGCGAGGATCCTGCCACACGCCTGGCCGGATCCAGCCTGCGTCAGCTCCTCACCGGAGTGGAATCCCTGCCCGAGAGCACCCTGCACCGCATGCGCGAGCTGCTGCCCTCCCTGCGCATCTGCTTCGGTTACGGCCCGACCGAGGCCACGCTCTACTCCACTGCCTACACCGACCCACAGCCGTACGAGCGGCCGTGTCCCATCGGACGGCCGCTGCGTGGCACGCGCCTCTACCTGCTCGACGACCGGATGCGCCCGGTACCCGTGGGAGTTCCCGCGGAGGTCTACCTCGGTGGAGCGAGTCTGGCCCGTGGATATCTGAACAGCCCCGCCCTCACCGACGAACTCTTCGTGCCCGACCCGTTCGTCCCCGGTGAACGCCTCTACCGCACCGGCGACCTGGCGCGTTGGCTGCCGGACGGCAACGCCGAGTACGTCGGCCGCCGCGACGACCAGCTCAAGCTGCGCGGCTTCCGTGTCGAACCCGGCGAGGTCGAGGCGGCACTGCTGGCGGTCCCAGGTGTGCGGGAGGCCGTCGTCCTGGCCGATCGCGACACTCCCGGCGGCCCCCACCTCGTCGCCGGCGTGGGCTGTGACGCCGAAGGTGCGCGGATGCCGTACGAGTGGCGTGCGGCCCTCAAGGACCGTCTGCCCGACTACATGATCCCCGCCGTGGTGGCAGAGTTCCCGCGACTTCCGTTGAACCGCAGCGGCAAGGTGGACCGGGCGGAGGTGCTGCGCGTCGCGACCGCCACCCGTGCGGGGCGGGTCAACGCGGCCGCACCCCGCGACCATGTCGAGATGGCGCTGTACCGGGTGTGGCGCGAGGTGCTGCTGCACCCGGACATCGGCATAGGTGACAACTTCTTCGAACTGGGCGGCACGTCGATTTCGGCGATCAAGATGGCGTCCGCGGTCCAGGAGGAACTCGGCGTCGTCCTGCCCGTCCGGGCCGTCATGCTGCACCCCACCATCGAGACGCTCGCCGAGCGGGTGCGCACGGGCGGCGGGGAGGCCGCGCAGTCCTCGGAACTCAGCAGCCTGGTCGAATTGCGGGCGGGCGGCAGCGGACAGCGCGTGGTGTGTGTGCACCCCGCCGGCGGAACCGCGTTCTGCTACCTGCCACTGTCCACCGAACTGCCCGACGAGGTCGGCGTGGTGGGGCTCCAGGCGCCCGGCATCAATCCCGGCGAATCCACCCTGCCCGGTATCGAGGCGATGGCCGAGGAATATCTGCGGCTCGTCGACCCCCGTCCCGACGAGGCAGTGGTGCTGTGCGGGCTCTCCTACGGCGGTTTGATCGCCTACGAGATGGGCCGCAGCATGATGGCGGCCGGACACGGAAAGGTCAGCGTGGTCCTCCTCGACACCCACGGTGCCGAGGACGACGAGCAGCGCACCGCGATCGCGCCGGTCGGCATGGAGGAGTTCAGGGAGAAACTGGTGCGCTTCAACGGCATGTACCCGGGTATCGACGACGACCAGGTGGCCCGGTACCTGAACGTGTACAACCACCATCGCGAGACGACGCGCGACTACGCCGTACCCGATTCACCCGCCCGTGTCGTACTGATGCAGGCGACGGTCGTGGAGGACGCGGACGTCGAGGGTGCTGCCGCTCGAGTACGCGCGTTCTGGCGGCGTCGTGTCAACGGTGAGTTCGTGGTCGAGCCGGTCGCCTGCGGTCACTGGGACATGTTGGAGAGCGACGAACTACCCCGCGTCGCCGCCGTCCTCACCGCAGAACTGGACCGGCTGACCACCGGACCCGGTCAGGGCGAGACGAAACGCACCACACCTTCAGGCACGTCGGAGGCACGATGAAACCGCGCGTCGAGACATCCCCCACCGACGTGGCCGAACACGTGGGCGCCCCTACCGGGACGGCCCATGAGATTCACCGCCGGGCTCTTCTCACACCACACGCCGATGCGGTGGTCGATGGCGACGTCATCCTCGACTACGCGACCTTGAACAGGGCAGCCGCCGCAGTCGCCCAGGAACTGGGGCGCCAGGGCGTCACCGCGGGGCAGGCCGTGGCGGTGGCGCTGCCGCGGTCGTGGCGGCTGGTCTGCGTGATGCTGGGCGTGCTGCGGCTGGGTGCGCAGGTCGTACCGCTCGACACGCAGAGCCCTGCCGAACGCCGCCACTTCATCCTCGGGGATTCCGCCGCGGTCGCCCTGGTGTGTCAGACGACCGAGAGTGTCACCGGGCTGCCGCAGGACGTGATGGCCCTCACCGCGGACACCCTTCTTCCCGCATGTGTGGACGCCGCCGGCGCGGTAGAGGCACCGTCCGTCCCCGGCGAGGTGTCCTTCCTGTTCTACACGTCCGGAACAACGGGGCAGCCCAAGGGAGTCGAGGTCCGTGACGCCGGAGTCCGGCGACTGGCACAACCGGGCTACATCCGCGTCGATCCTGGTCGGCGCTTTTCCTGCCTGGCCAATCCGGCTTTCGACGCGCTGAGTTTCGAAGTATGGGTGCCCCTGCTGACCGGTGGCTGCTGCGTGATCCTCAGCGACGGGGACGTGCAGACTCCCGAGCGGCTCGCCGCGGCCCTGCGGCACGGACGCGTGGACACCGTCTTCATGACCACGTCGCTGTTCAACGCGGTGGTCACGGCTGTGCCGGACTGCTTCGCCGCGGCCGGCGAGGTCCTTGTGGGCGGTGAGCAGCTCGACGCCCGGGTGATGCGTCGCTGGTACCGGGACAACGCCGACAGCGGCACGCGTCTGTTCAACGCATACGGGCCGACGGAGTCCACCACCTTCGCCCTGTGCCATCCGATCCCGCAGGACTTCGACGGGGACGTGGTGCCGATCGGCCGACCGCTGCCGCAGACCGGCGCGGTCCTGGCCGTACCGGGCCAGGAGCGGGTAGCCGCGCCCGGTGAGGTCGGCGAACTCCTGCTCAGCGGAGCCGGACTCGCCGCCGGATACCGCAACCTCACCGAGGAGACCGAGCGGCGTTTCGTACGGCTGCCGTGGCTCGACGGTGGCGAGCAGCTGCACTACCGCACCGGTGACCTCGCACGGGCCGACGACGAGGGTCTGGTGGTCTACGTCGGACGAACCGACCGCCAGGTCAAGGTCCGCGGCTTCAGGATCGAGCCCGGTGAGGTGGAACGGCGCGTTCTCACCCACCCGGCGGTCCAGCGGGCCCACGTGTGCACCCGCCGTGCCGGCCGGGAGGGGCCCAGCGAACTGCTGGCGTTCGTCGTCCTGTGCCAGGAGCTGTCCTACGAGGAGTTCGACAGCCACCTGACGGCCCACCTGCCCACCTACATGCGGCCGCACCAGATCCATCGCGTGGCCGGGCTGCCGCTCAACGCCAACGGAAAGGTCGACGAGGCCACGCTGCTGCGGCAGGCCGAGCGGCCCTGGCGGCCCGCCTCCTCCGACTCCGAAGGACCGGCCGCGACGGAGACGGAGCGCCGGGTCGTCGAGCTGGCCGAGGAGATACTCGGCGCCGCCGGCCTCGGGCTCGGTGACCGGTGGATCGCCAGCGGCGGTGACTCGTTGAAGGCGCTTCGGTTCTGTTTCGCCGTACGACAGCGATGGGGCCGCGAGCTGACCCCGGCGGCCGTCCTCCACGGCGACCTGGCCGCCGTCGCCCGGTCCCTCGTCACGGTCTCCTCGGGTGAGGAGAGCGCCGTGCGGGCGCCGGTGGTCTCCGGTGCCCGCTCGGCGCCCGCGACCAGCGAGCAGGAGCGGCTGTGGCTGGTACAGCGCCGCACTCCGGACTCCCGGGCCTACTCCGTCAACCAGGCCTACCGCGTGGACGGTCCTGTCGACGCCACTGCCCTCCGGCGCGCCCTGCGCGGTCTGGTGGTACGCCACGCGGCGCTGCGGACGAGCTTCGGCCTGGGACCGGACGGGCTCGAGCAGACCGTCTGCGAGCCGTACGACCCCTGGCACGAGCCCGGCCCCCAGCAGTGCTGGGACGAGGACGAAGCGCGCGCCTTCGCCGACACCTTCTTCAGCGAGCCGTTCGACCTCGCCGTCCCCCGCATGCTCAGAGCCTGCTGGCTGCCACGTGAGGGCGGCGGCACGCTCCTGCTGCACCTGCACCACATCGCCGTGGACGGCTGGTCGTTGAGCATCCTGCTGCACGACCTGTCGGCCGCCTACGCCGAAGACGCCCGGCCCGCGGAACCCGCTCCGACCCCGCTGGACTTCGCCGTCTGGCAGAGTGACCGGTTCGCGAGTACGGCCTACCGGGTGCAGCGCGACGCACTGCTCTCGTTCTACCAGGATCTGGAGGACCCGCAGGAGCCGCTGCCGGCCGGGGAGGCGGGCCCGGCACCGCGGGCGCACCTGCTGCACACATCGCTCGACGTCCTGCGGCGGGCCCAGGTCGACCAGCTGTGCTCTGCGTTCGGACTGACCCGGTTCCAGGTCCTGCTGACCGTGTTCACCTGGTGCCTGTACGGCGTGACCGGCCTGGTCCGCCCGCGCATCGCCGCTCCGGTCGCGGGCCGCCCGGTGCACGAGTTCGAGAACAGCGCGGGCATGATGGCGAACACCGTGCTGCTGCCCCTGACCGTCGTGCCCGGTGCGGACCTGCGCTCACACCTTGCCCGCGCCAAAACCGACACAGGGCAGGTTCTGGAACGCCAGGACGTGGCGCTCACACACGTGCTGACCGGCTGGGAAGGGGTGGTCGAGAGCACACCGTTCGACTTCCTGTTCGTCCTGGAGAACACCGACTTCGGGGCGCTGCGGCTGCCCGGCTGCGCCCAGCAACCCCTGTGGTGGGCGGCCTCGGAGGCCAAGTGCCCGATGACGGTCTCCGTGGTCGAGCATGCGAACGGACTCGACGTGCTGTGGGAGTACGCCGAGGACCGGTTCACCGGCGAGGAGGTCGAGGCGATGGCGGAGTTGTTCCGGCGGGGCGTGGACGCGCTCGCGGCCGGTGGCAGCTGCACCGCTCGCGAACTCGTCGCGCGATACCGGCGATCCCTTCCGGAGCACGGGCGTGGGCCCGCCCCGGCACCCGGCTACACCACGATCGCCGAAGGCTTCGGCCGGCAGGTCGCCCTCGCCCCGGAGGCCCCCGCCGTCGTCACGGCCGACGGGGTCACCCTGAGCTACGCGGCCCTCGACGCCCGTGCCGCAGCACTCGCCACGGAACTGGCCGGCCGCTACCCGATCCCGGCCGACGACAGCCCGTGCAGGGCAGCCCTGTACCTGGCCCCCTCCGCCGAACACGTGGTGGCGCTGCTGGCACTGGCAAGGCTGAACGTCACCGCGGTCCCCCTCGACCCCTCCTACCCCGCCGACCTGCTGCGCCGCGTACTGGCACAGAGCGACCCGCTGTGCGTCCTGACCACACAGGACGGCCTGCAGGCGCTGGACACGCTGCTCCCGGAGGGGGTGGCACGGCACCTCGTCGCACCCGCCGACCCTTCACCGGGCGACGGCGACGGCACGAATGCCTCGTACGACGAGCGCACGTATGACCGGGGCACGGCCGGAGCGACAGGACACTACGGCACCCGCCCCCTGTACACACTGTTCACCTCCGGCTCCACAGGCGTCCCCAAGGGGGTGCAGATCCACGACCGCACTCTGTGCGATCTGATCAGGTGGCAGTCCGGCCCCGGAGGCCTGACCGGCCCCGCGGCCACCCAGCAGTTCTCGATGCTGGCGTTCGACGTGTCCTTCCAGGAGATCTTCGGGACACTGTGCACAGGTGGCAGCCTCCATCTCGTACGGCCCGAGTGGCGTCAGGACGCGCCCGCGCTCCTGGACCGGCTGGAATCCACGGGCGCCGAGCGGATCTTCATGCCCTACGTGGCCCTGCACCTGCTCGCCGAGTACGCCGTCCGCCTGAACAGGTATCCCTCCCGGCTGCGCGACGTGGTCACCGCGGGTGAACAGCTGGTGTGCACCGACAGCATCCGGCGTTGGTTCGCCGGTCTTCCCGGCGCGCGCCTGTTCAACCACTACGGGCCGACCGAGACACATGTGGTCAGCGCCCTGTGCCTGGAGGGAGATCCCGAGCAATGGCCCGAGCGGCCCGCCATCGGACACCCGGTGGCAGGCGCCGATCTGCGCGTGGTGGACGCCCAGGGCGACCCGGTCCCGGCCGGGTGCACCGGCGAACTGCTGATCGGCGGCACCATGGCCACCCGCTGCTACCTCGACGAAACCGCACCCGACGACACCCGTTTCGTCGAACTCCCCGGCGCGGGCCTGTTCTACCGCAGCGGTGACCTGGCGTTCTTCGACCGGGCGGGCCTGCTGCACCACGCGGGCCGCGACGACCAGCAGATCAAACTGAGCGGGCACCGGCTTGAACTCGGCTCCGTCGAGGCGGCCCTGCTGCGCCATCCGGCGGTCGTCAACGCGGTCGTCGCACGGGAGGGAGACCGGTTGACGGCCGGCCTGGAAATCCGTGGCGAAGCACCGTCCGCCGACGACCTGACCGCGCATCTGTCGGTCCTTCTGCCGTCCTACGTACGCGTGGACCGCTTCCGCAGGCTGCAGAGGCTTCCCCGCACGCCCAGCGGCAAGCTGGACCGGCAGGCGGTCGTCCGGGCACCGGGGGAAGAGATACGTCGTTCCGCGATCGCCCGCACGGGCCTGTCGGCCTCGGAGGAACGCCTCACCACCGCCTTCGAGGAGGTCACCGGGTCGTCGATCGCACCGGACCAGACCTTCTTCGAGGCCGGGGCCTCCAGTCTCGCCCTGATGCGCTTCCACCTGCGCTGCACCACGGCGCTCGGTCTGCGCTTCAGTGTCGCGGACCTGTTCGAGCACGTCACCGTCCGCTCCCTGGCCCGCCATCTCACCGACCCGCAGCCAGTCACCCCGTCGGCCGAGAAGGACAACGGTGCCACCGGCCCCAACGAGCCGATCGCGGTCGTCGGCATGGCGGTACGGGTACCCGGCGCCCCGGACCTGGCCGCCTTCTGGGAACTCGTGGTCTCCGGCGCCACCGGAATCCGCCGCATCGACGCGCCGGAAGGAGTCGTCGGTGCGCACAGCACGCTCGACGGCATGCTCGACTTCGACCCGGGCCACTTCGGCATCAGTCCGCAGGAGGCCCGTCTGATGGACCCCCAGCAGAGGCACCTGCTGATGGCCGGGGTGCAGGCTCTGGCACACGCCGGAGTGGCGGACACCTCGGCAGCCCGGGTGGGCCTGGTGGCCGGCGCAGGGGAGAACACCTACTTCCAGTCCCTGCTGCGCGAGGCAGACCCCGAGCGCCTGCCCGACGGCTTCCAGCTCGCCCTGCACCATGAGAAGGACTTCCTGGCCACCAAGGTGGCGTACCACCTCGGGCTGACCGGCCCCGCCTTCAGTGCCCAGACCGCCTGCTCCAGCTCTCTGGTCGCCGTGCACCTCGCCGCCGGGCTGCTCCGGCAGGGAGAAGCCGACGTCATGCTCGCCGGAGGAGTACTCATCGACCCCGGGCTGACCGGCGGCTACCGCTACCGCCCGCAGCACATCTTCTCCGCGGACGGCGACTGCCGCCCCTTCAGCGACGACGCCACCGGCACGGTCGGCGCGAGCGGCGTCGGTGTCGTGGTACTCAAGACGCTGCGGCAGGCTCGGCACGACGGCGACACCGTCTACGCACTGATCACAGGCTCCGCGATCAACAACGACGGTGCGGCCAAGATGAGTTACACCGCGCCGTCACTGGCCGGACAGCGCGAGGTGATCCGGACCGCCTTGGCCCGCGCCGGACGCACGGGCGCCGACCTCGGCTACGTGGAAGCCCACGGCACCGGGACCCGGCTGGGCGACCCGATCGAAGTGGGGGCGCTACGGCAGGCGTTCGACGTCAGCGAGTCCGGCCGCTGTGCTCTGAGCTCCGTCAAGAGCCAGCTCGGCCACCTGGGCGCGGCCGCCGGCGTGGTGGGCCTCGTACGCGCAGTCCTCGCCGTGCACCACGGAACGCTCCCGCCCCATCTCAACTTCCGCGCCTTCAACCCGGAGATCGGTCCCGATCCCACTCCCTTCTACGTCCCGGCCGAGGCCACGCCCTGGCCCGGGGGACGCGAACGGGTCGCCGCGGTCAGCAGCTTCGGGATCGGCGGCACCAATGCCCACGTCATCGTGGAGCAGGACACCGCGCCCGGACCAGTGGCGGCACGCGAGGTGCCCACGTGCCTCGTGCTGTCGGCCTCCAGCGCGAACGCCCTCGCCTCCGACGCCGCTCGGATCGCCGACTATCTTCAACTGCGCCCGAACCAGCACGAGCTGGTTCTGCGTCATCTTCAGGCCGGGCGGGTCGCTCACCGTCTGCGGACGGCGGCAACCGCGACGGACGCCGCCGCGGCCGTGCGGTGGCTGCGCGCGGTGGCCACAGGAGAGATGCCGCCCGGGACCGCGGACCCGGACGCCGTAACGGTCTCCGCGGCCGGTCGCACGGCCCAGGAGCTCGCCGAGGACTGGGCCGCCGGGCACTCCGTCGACTGGGGCGCAGGCTCCGCACCGGCGCCCTGGGACTTCCCGCCCCCGTCCTTCTCCTTGGCGGAATACGACTTCGGCCGACCGCCCGAGGAGCCGCGCGAGGCTCCGGCCGCCACACCCCGGCGGCTGTCACGCGAGAACTGGCTGCACCAACCGCACTGGGTCCGGCTGCGCCGTGCCGTCGTCGCGGACACCACCGTGCGGGCCGGCCGCGCGCCCACCGTGGTCGTCGTAGCCTCCGAGAACACCCCGCGAACAGCACTCGCCCCCTTCACAGCGGTGGCACGGCGAGTGATACGGGTGCGCACGGCAGGCGCCTTCGCCCGCAGAGGACCGGACGCCTACGACGTGGACCCTGCCGATCCGGCGTCCCTGCGCCGGTTGCTGGACGCGCTGTCCGAGGACGGCGTCCCAGCCTGTGCCGACATGGCGTGGGTGCACGCCCTGCCCTTCGACGTGACAGGGCCGGTCGGTCCCGGCACCCTGGAACACGCCCGTCACACCTGCGTCGACAGCACGGCGGCCCTGGCCCAGGCGCTGACCGGGCGAACCGGCTCCCCTCGGGTGTGGTGGCTGTCGTACGGCGCCAGGCCTGTGACGGGGACGGTGGACCGACCTGAACTGGCGCTCCTCGCCGGGACGGTCGAGGTCGCCCATCAGGAGTCCGTCCTGCACGGCCACTGGCTCGACCTCCCCGACGGCGACCTCACCCGCTGGGCCGGACACGTGGCCTCGATCGTCGCCGAGACACATGAGGACGCTCATCGCGGCGGGCCGGCCCTACCGCGTCAGCTCGCGCTGCGCCAGGGCTACTGGTGGCGGCAGGGCACGACAGCGGTATCGGAGCCGGCGGGTACGCCGCCCCTCGTCCCGGCCGGAGCTGACAGCGTCCACCTGGTGCTCGGCGGCACGGGCGGCATAGGCCGCGCCGTCGCCGCCTGGCTGCTCGAACACACCGGCGGACGGGTCCTGTTGCTGTCGAGAGACCCACGGCTGCCCGAGGAGTTGAGCGGATGGCGCGACCGCGTCGGCCTCGTCCCGGCGGATCTCGCGGCCCTGTCCGTCCACGAAGTGGCGGAGGTCGTCGCCGCCCACACGTCACGGCTGGACGGAGTAGTCCACGCGGCCGGTCTCGGACACGGCGGGCTGCTCGTACGACGTGACGCCGCTGCGATGCGCGACGCCGCCGCGGTCCGCGAGAGAGGGGCACTCGTCGTCGAGCACCTGATCGAAGCCTTCCGCCCGGAGATCGCGGTCTACTGCTCCTCGATGTCCGCCCTGCTCGGCGGCGTCGGCCAGAGCGACTACGCCGCCGGCGCGAGTCTCCTCGACGGATTCGCCCACCACCGGGCCTCCGACACGGAGACGACCGTCCGGATCGGCATCGGCTGGGACATCTGGCGCGAGACCGGAATGGCGACCCGGGTTCTGAACACGGACAGCCGCCATCAGGCGCACCTCGCAGTCGGGCTGACCGTCGAAGAGGGCAAAGCGGTCTTCGCCCACGCCCTGGCCCTGCAACTCCCTCACCTCCTCGTGTCCACCACCGACATCGATGCCTCACGGGCCTTCTACGCACCTGCCGGGACCGCGGCCCGGCCCTCACGCTCCGGATCGGTGCACCCGGCAGAGGGAGAAGAGGGCGCCTTCGCCGGCGGTTCAAGGGAGCGAGCGGACGCCATGGCCGGGATGGTCAAGGACCTGCTGGGCGTGGACGAGCTGGATCCCGAGGACTCCCTCTACGACCTGGGCGCCGACTCCCTCACACTGATCAGCCTGGTCGCCCGGATCGAGGACGACTACGGCGTCGAGGTCGACCTGGCCTCCTTCAGCCACCGCGTCAGTCTCACGGAGATCCTGAAACACATCGAGGCGGCCCTCACCTGCGCCGGGCCCACCACTGAGACGGCCGCACGTGCCTCCCGGGTGGTCCTCGACCTCTGGCAGGAGGGAACCGGTTCGGCCGTCCTGTGTCTGGTGCACCCCGTGGGCGGAGACATCCAGGCCTACCGCTCGCTGGTGGCGGCGCTCGGAACCGCACCGACAGTGTGTCTCATAGCCGATCCGGCACTCCGCGATGCCGGAGTGCCGGCGTGGTCACTGGCCGAGCGGGCCCATCATTACGACGCTGCGCTGCGTGAGCGCTTCGGCGGACCGGCCCACCGGCTTCACCTGGCCGGATGGTCCTACGGCGCCCGCGTGGCGATGGAGATGGCGGGCCTCGCCGAGTCGGCCGGCCGGCCGCTGGAAGCGCTCTACCTGCTGGATCCGCCACCGCCCCAGGCAAGAGCACTGGTCACCTCCTACGCCGAGGCTCACCTGGAAAAGGTGTTCGCCGCCGAACTCGGCGCGGGGGCCTCCTCGTTGCCGACCGAGCAGGCACGGGCGTACGCCGAGAGGCTGGCCCGCTGCTGCCGTGCGAACCTGCGCAGCCTTGGGGAACACCACGTACGGCCGATCGTCTCCGTCCCCACATATCTGTGGCTGGCCGAACACCCCACGGCGGGCATCCCCACTCCCGCAGACCCTCAGGACCTGGACGGGCAGTGGACGGACTGCCTGCCCCCGTCCGCCGTACGCAGTTATCTGCCCACGGACCACTACGGCATCGTCGCGGCACCCCACGTGGACACGGTGGCCGCGACCATCAGGTCGACGCTGGCGTCCCCCTGTGCCGCCGGTATCCGCGGGACAACTGACCTGTGAACCCCGCCCCACCTCTGGAGGATGGCATGGAGTCATACGAACTCGAAGCATTGGAAGCGGTGACCACGCGTCCCGTGCACGCCTACCGCACGCTCACCGTCGAACGGATCACTCCCGTTCTGGGAGCGGAAGTCTCGGGCGTCGACCTGTCGCAGGAAATCCCCGCGGAGCAACTGAAAGAGATCCGGACCGCCTTCCGCGACCATCACGTCCTCGTCTTCCGCGATCAAAGCATCACCACCGAGCACCACAAGCGCTTTGCCGCCGCCTTCGGCGAACCGCGACCCGTCAACCCGCCGCCACCCGGCGGCGATCCGTGCATCCTGGAGATCCGCACGACGTCGGCCGCGGCGGACGTGGCGGGTAACGGCTGGCACGCGGACGGCACCGCCGACGCCGAACCGTCGCTGGGCTCGATGCTCTACATCACCGAGACACCCGAGCCCGGATGCGGCGGTGACACGCTCTTCGCCAATATGCACCTCGCCTACAGCATGCTCTCACCGGCGATGCGCGCCCTGCTGGACCCGCTGACCGCCATACACGACGGGGCGCAGGCTCTGGCGGGGTACACGCCACCCGCGGACTACGTCATCCCCAGGAGCGAGCACCCTCTCATCGCCCGGCACCCGGAGACCGACCGCAAACTGCTCTACGTGAACAAGGCCTACACCAGCCGCATCCCGCAACTCTCCGCCGACGAGAGCCGGGCTCTGCTCGACCTGCTCTTCGACATCATCGCCCGTCGGCCGGTCCTGCACTGCCGCGTCCGCTGGACCCCCGGCACGCTCGTCTTCTGGGACAACCGGTGCGTCCAGCACCATGCGACGTACGACTACTACCCCTACGCCCGCTACGGCCGGCGCGTCGCCATCAACGGCGGCCCCGTCAGGGGCTGATGTCCTGAACAGGTGAGGCGTCATGCACGGACCCGGTCCCGCGTACGACGCCTCACCGTGCTGCCTGAGGGAAGAGCCGGCTTCGATCTCGGACGTAACCGGGGCGGCCATCACGACGACGGGACTGCGGCTGATTCCCTCCTCCACCAGCTGAAGGCGGCAGGAGAGCCGCACGACTATCTGACGTCTCAATCACGTTGCTCGGGGGCCTCGTTGGTCACCCATCCTGCCGCAATCGACCTGCCGCACGCACGCGTGGAGTGGGTCCCCATGCTGATCATCACCCGGGAGGGCGACCGACGCTGCAAGCTCCGTCCGTCCCGAGGGCTTCGGCGTAGTCGGCCCTCGTCCTTTTTGATGATGTGAGGCTGCGCCGGGCGAGGGTGCGGGTCAGCGCACCCTTCCGCGCGGCTTGAGCGCCACGGGCGGCAGTTCAGGAGCGGGCAGCCGACCTCCGTCGTACCCCTCCACCTCCCCGAACCGTGTGCTGGTCATCCAGTCCGTTCGGGCCTGTTCGATCTCCTCGTGCGAACGCCCCACGAAGTTCCACCACATCACGATCTCCTCCTCGAACGGCTCGCCGCCGAGGAGCATCAGGCCCGCGTCCGAGCCCGCCCGCAGCGGCAGCTCGGAGCGCCCGCAGCCGAGGTAGAGCATGGAACCGGGGAGCACCGGCACACCGTCCACCTCGGCCTCACCCGACATCGACAGCACCGCGTACTCGAAGTCGGGGTCCAGGGGCAGCCGGGCCTCGGCGCCGCAGGTCAGGGCCAGGTCGGCGCCGACGATCGGGGTGTAGGCCGTGCCGGGCGACCTGGCGCCGTCGAGTTCACCGAGGATCACCGTGGCTTCCAGGCCCGGCGCCGTGACCGTGGGGAGGTCGGTGTGGTGCTGGAAGTGCGGTTCGACGTTGCGGTCGGCGTCGGGCAGGGCCACCCAGAGCTGGGCGCCGTGCAGGAACCTGGCGTGCGGCTTCGGGCTCTCCTCGGAGTGACTGATGGCCCGGCCCGAGGTCATCAGGCCCAGCTCCTTCGGCCGGATGGTACGGAGGCTGCCCAGGCTGTCCCGGTGGAGAACTTCGCCGTCATGGAGCCAGCTGACCGTCTGCAGGCCCATGTGGGGATGCGGCGGCACCTGCATGCCGGGCTCGTCGGCGATGTCGTCGGGGCCGTAGTGGTCCACGAACGCCCACGCGCCGACCATGCGGCGTCCCAGGTTGGGCAGCAGCCTGCGGACCTCGGTGGACTCGCCGAGCTGCACGTGGCGTGGGGTGAGGAGTTCACGCACCGGTTCGGCGACGACGAACCCCCGGCCGCCACAGACGGAGAGCGCGGCCTGACGATCGAGATTACTCATGGCGTTCAACCTATTCCCGTGCGGACGCGGAGCAACGGTCCCCACGCCAAGAATTTAGTGGAATATTAAACTATGCCCTCCGGTTGACGGGTGTGCTGGACATGATGGCCGAGGAGGAGAAGTGAGCGAGACGTACTACGAGTTCGGTACCCCCGCCGACCGCTGGGACCGGGCGCAGTTGTTCTTCGAGGCGAAGGAGTACCTCACCGCCGCGCGCATCCTCGGCGGGCTGGTCGAGGAGGCCCCGGAGCAGGTCGCGCCGCGTCTGCTGCTGGCACGTGCCTACTACCACTCGGCGCGGCTCACGAAGGCCGAGACGGAGCTGCGTGAGGTGCTGAGGCTGAACCCTGTCGAGGACTACGCGCAGCTCATGCTGGGGCGCACCCTCGAGCGACAGGGCAGGCAGGCGGAGGCGGCGGCGTACCTGCGGATCGCCGCCGCCATGACCGGCGACTTCGGCCCGGACGCGCACCTTCGGGGGCCGTCCGAGCGCTGACAGGTTCACGGCGGGGGTGGAGGCCGAGCCTCCTCCCCCGCCGCCCTGTCACGGTCCGGCAGTGTCCGCCTCCTCCCGGACGTGGCCGGAGCCACCCCGGCGGCCGAGCTCACGGTGGCAGGCGGGGCGACGAGGTGGCCGGGCTGTCGGGCCGCAGCCATCGGACGACGGCGCCGGCCCGCGGCACCTGGCCGTCGATCCGGCGGGCGGGGTCGGCCGGGACACGACCTCGGCCATGCCCCGCGGCGCGTCATGCCTGGAGCAGCGACGCCGGCCTCGTGCAGTCGGCATCCGTGACCAGGCGTGGAGCGGGATCACCTTCCGGCTCGGCAGGAGAGACCGGCAGGGAAGACCCGGGTGCGCCTGCCCCCTCGCAGATGGTATTCCGGCAGGCATGGACAACCTCTCGACCACCCGCCTGATCCTGCACCCGCTGACCGCTGCCGAGGCCGCGGCTGTGGAGCACGGCGACGAGAAGAAACCACCGGCCGGAGCGAAGTGGGCGCCGGGCTATCCGACCGCCGGCGACCGGTACGGGGCGCACCGGTTCCTGGAGACCTGTGAGGGCATCGGCGGCTCCCAGCCGTTCGGCCCCTACGAGATACGCCTCCGCTCGAACGGGCTGGCGATCGGTGGCGCGGGCTTCCACGGCCGGCCGGACGCGGCCGGCCAGGTCACCGTGGGGTACGGCTTGGTCCACTCAGCGCGGGGACGCGGTTACGCCTCCGAAGCCCTCAGGGCGCTGCTCGCGTTCGCGCGTTCGCAGGGAGTCGTCTCGGTGAAGGGTGACGCCGATCTCGACAACATCGGGTCACACCGGGTCATGGCATCCGCCGGCATGCGGCTGGTCGCCGTCGACGACCGGCTGAAGCACTACCGCGTCGAATGGGGTCCGATCACGCACCTACGGTGAACGGCGACGGCACTGGAAGCGGCAGGCGCGGCAACTCTGCGCGAGCGGCAGACGCGGCGACTCGGCGGAGTCGGCAGACGCAGCCCGGACGCGACGGGGCGGACAGACATGCCGGACCGGACACGCCATGCCCCACAGACCGGACACGCGGCGGCACCAGGACCGGACATGTGGCGGCTTCCCGACCGGACGCGCGGCCACTGCGAACCGGGCATTTCCCACTCCCGGCCCGGCCGGGCGGTCACAGCAGCCGACGCGACCCAGAACGCGGCACCGCTGGAACCACCGTGACGGAGGGGTCCGCCGGGTATTCCCGGCGGACCCCTCGTCGTGCGGACGCCCACGCTCGAGGCTCCGGCGATCTCTGCGTCCGCGAGCAGGGCATCCGCGATCTCCAGGTCCGCGATCGGTGCGTCCGCGAACAGTCCTCAACCGTCAGCGCGGCTCCTCAGCCCGCCCCGGCCCCGGCCCCGCGTGGGACCGGACGGGCTGCCGTACCCGCCGCCCCCGCCCCCAGCAACCGCTCCGTGAGGTAGCCGAAGACAAGGCCGAAAGCGGTCCACAGCGTGGCCTGGACGGCCAGTGTGGACAGCCGGAACTGCCACAGCAGGGTGGCCGGGAAGTCCGTGCCGACCTCGTCGAACGAGGGCAGGAAGGCGTATGCGAGCCCGATCGCCAGGACGTAGCCCGTACCGGCGGCGACGGTCGCGTTCCAGTTGCCGAGCCGCTGGGCGAGGCGCCTGCCCCCGAGGACGGCCGCGACCGCCAGCAGGACACTGAGGGCGATCATCAGGAAGAAGAGCCCGGTGCGCTGCCCGATCGTGTCGGGGTCGCCGACGGCCGGCGGATTGGCGGGGTACTTGAGGAACGGCACGACGTACACCGTCAGGAGGGCCGCTCCGGCGATCAGTGCGGCCGTGGCCCTGGCCCCGAAGGCGCCGATCCGGCCCAGGGCGTAGCAGAAGACGAGTGCCGCGATGCCGCCGACGGCGACGGCGAAGACCAGGACGCCGGTGGCGAGCCCGCCGGTGGCCTGCGTGGTACGGCTGACCAGTTCCTCGCCGTGTTCGTGTGTGTGGGTGTGGGCGTGCGACTCCTCCAGGGCTATGGCGGCGTCCACGTGGGACTCGCCGAGGAAGTAGGCCACGGCAAGGGCGAGCACTCCGGCCAGAAGGCCGGCGATCATGCCGCGGACGAGCAGGGCTCGGACCGGTACGGAGTTCATGAGACGTTCCCCTGGGCCGCCGGTTCTCAGTGGCAGGGGAATCCGAGCAGGTGCCGGCCGTCGTGGACCCATTCGTGCACGGCCTCGCCCGAGATGACCGCGGTGGCCCCCTGTTCGGCGCCGACGAAGTAGAGCAGGACGAGCATCAGGATGCCGAAGAAGACGGCCCAGGGGGCGATGGCCCTGGCCGAGATGGGGGTGATGGCGGGTGCGACGGTGGTGGGGGCGGCTGACTGAGCCATGGCAGAACCTCCTGCGGGAACACGCGTCCCTGTCGTGGTGCCTGAGACGAAGATGCCGGGTCTGACTTCCCGCAGCGATACGGGTACACAGTGGCGCGACCGTGCCGGACTCTCACCGGGCTTCCGTCACACCTTCGTCGTGGTTGCCGTGACCATACCGCCTGCGAGTCCGCCCCCGCCACGGTGCGTGGGCCGCGAATGGCGGGTGATGCCGCCTGTGGTCCCCTGGGGCGAGATGGCTGTGCGGCCGCTGTTCGAGGAGGGGAGCCGGAGGATGACGGTTCGGGTGATGCTGATCGCACCGGCCCTGAACTCGGGGGTACGCGAGGCGCGCTTCGCGCACGACGCCCCGTTGGACGCGGCCGGGATGCGCCGGGCGGCGGCCGCGGCGGCCGGCGAGGTGCCCGCCGCCGATCTGTACGCGTACGGCCCCTCCGAGCCGTGCCGGCAGACAGCCGAAGCCCTCGGGCTCGCCGCCCGTGCGGAACCCCGGCTCGGGGACTGGGACATGGGCCGCTGGAGCGGGCGGCGGCTGTCGGAGGTCAGCGCCGCGGAGCCGGAGGCGGTGTCCGAGTGGCTGGCCGACCCCTCTGCCGTTCCGCACGGCGGGGAGTCGCTGCTGGAGTTGACCGCCCGTGTCGGAGAAGTCCTCGACGCGACCGCCGCCGGGGCGGTCCACGTGCCGGGGAGCGCGGCGGCCGGGGCCGGGAGCCGGGTGCTGGCCGTGGTCGAACCCGCCGTCGTGCGCGCCGCGGTGGTCCACGCCCTGGCCCTCCCCGTGACGGCGTTCTGGCGACTGGACGTGGCGCCGCTCAGCCTCACCGAACTCAGCGGCCGGGCGGGACGGTGGAACCTGCGGTGCGGCCGGCCTCTCGGCTGACATGGCCGCACCGCACCGGGTCAGGCGGCCGGAAGCGCGATCGCAGTCACCGCGAAGCCGTCGTCGATGAGCCATCTGCCCCGCAGCGAGTGCGGCATCCCGGGTGCGGTGCGCAGCAGTTCGGCGGTGAAGGTGCCCTCGGAGGCGTTCTCCGTACGGCGGTGGAAGGTGATGTCGGCCTCGTCGAAGCCGAGTTCGACCCGGGTGAGCGGGAACCAGACCTTGAAGACGCTCTCCTTGGCGCAGAACAGCAACCGGTCCCAGTGATGCGCCGCGTCCGGGGCCGCCGGGGGTATCCGTTCCCTCTCGGACGGCAGCGCTATCACCTCCCATACACCGGCCGGGAGCGGTTCGTTCGGCTCGGCGTCGATCCCCAGCCCGCGCACGTCCGACGCCCGGGCCAGTACCGCGGCGCGGTAGCCCTCGCAGTGCGTCATGCTTCCGACGAACCCCTCGGGCCACAGCGGCATGCCCCGGTGGCCGCGCAGCACCGGGGACGGGGGCAGGCCGAGTGCCACCATGGCCCGCCGCGCACAGCCGCGTACGGCCGCGAACTCGTGTCTGCGCTTGGCCACGCTCGTGGCGACCAGAGCCGCCTCCTCCGGGTAGAGGGTTCCCGCGGGAGCCTCGGTCTCGTACGTGTCCGCGCAGGCCACTTCGGCGGGGAGCAGCCGCTCGATCATGACGCCTCTTCTTCGGGAGCCGGGGGCTGCTCGCCCTCGTACGGAAGGATCTGCCGCAGCAGGCCACGGGGGTGGCCCCTCTTGCGCCATTCCCTGGGGTAGCCGATGGAGACCTCCTCGAAGCGGACGCCGTCGTGCCACGTCGTACGCGGAATGTGGAGGTGGCCGTAGACGACGGCCGCCACGTTGAAGCGGCGGTGCCAGTCGGCGGTGAGTTCCGTGCCGCACCACTGGGCGAACTCCGGGTACCACATGACGGAGGTGGGCTCGCGCAACAGCGGCCAGTGGCCCGCGAGGACGAGCGGGATGTCCGGATCGTGCGCGGCCAGCCGCTGTTCGGTCCGTGCCACCCGTGCCCGGCACCAGTCGTCCCGGGTGGGGTACGGGTCGGGGTGCAGCAGGTATTCGTCGGTGCAGACGATGCCCGCCGCGTGCGCGCGGGCGAGCGACTCCTCCTTGGTCGCCGTTCCGGGGACGCGGAACGTGTAGTCGTACAGGAGGAACAGCGGAGCTACGGCGACGGGTCCGCCGGCTCCGTGCCACAGGGGATAGGGGTCCTCGGGCGTCGTCACGCCCAGTTCCGCGCACACCTGGACGAGGTGCTCGTACCGGGCCTGCCCGCGCAGCCGTACGGGGTCCCGCTCCACCGTCCACAGTTCGTGGTTGCCGGGGGTCCACACCACGTGCGCGAAGCGTCCCGCCAGCAGCGCCAGCGTGCTCTCCACCTCTTCCGCCCGCTCCGCGACGTCTCCCGCGACGATGAGCCAGTCCTCGTCGGACGTGGGGTGGAGCCTGTCGGCGAGGGGGCGGTTGTCGGCGATTCCGACGTGGAGGTCGCTCACGGCGAGGAGCCTGCCCCGCCCCTCCGGCCGACGAGGGGCCGAGCCACTCTGTGATCGCATGGTCCGAATCTACCGCCTCACCGGATCGCTCCGGCACCGCGGGCACGCGGTACCGGTGGTCAGGCCGGGCACGGATGCCGCCCGGGGGCATCCGTGCCCGGCCTGACCGAATACCCCTGCGGGCCGACGGAGTTGGGCGAGCATGGAGGGGGATATGTGTGCGGGCCTGCATGCCTGCGGGGGCCGGCCGGGTCCGGTCGTGGCGGCGGGCTCTCAGACCGCCGGAGCCGTGCGGTAGGGGCGGAAGAACGCCCGCAGTTCCTCCGCGTAGAGTTCGGGCTCCTCGAACGCCGCGAAGTGTCCGCCGCGCAGGGGCTCGGTCACGCTCACCGTGTTCGCCGAGCGTTCCAGCCAGGCACGGGGCGGGCGCACCACGTCGCCGGCGAAGAGCGAGAAGCCGGACGGCACTTCGACCCGGCGGGCGTGCTGCGCGGGAGGGACGGCGGCGTTCGCGCGGTACATGCGCATGGAGGAGCCGATCGTCCCGGTGAGCCAGTAGATCATGACGTTCGTGAGGATCTCGTCCTTGGTGAAGCTCCGCTCGATGGCACCGTGGCAGTCGCTCCATGACTGGAGTTTCTCCACGATCCAGGCCGCGAGGCCGGCCGGCGAGTCGCTGAGCCCCACGGCCGCGGTCTGCGGCTTCGTCCGGTGCATGGCGGCGTAGGCGCCTTCGGACGCGCCCCAGGCAGCGGTGCTCTCGATCCAGGCCCGCTCCTCGGGCGTGAGCTCCGCCGGGTCGCCGTGGAAGACGGGCAGGCCACCGTCGGTGCGATGGACGGCCACGACGCGGTCGGCGTGGTCGAGCCCGAGGTAGCGGCTCACGTGGCTGCCCATGTCGCCGCCCGCCGCGCCGAAGCGTGCGTAGCCGAGTACGTCCATGAGTCCGGCCCACAGACCGGCGACGGCGATGGAGTCCAGGGGCGGGCCGGAGGGCCGGTCGGAGTAGCCGTAACCCGGCATGTCGGGTACCACCACGTCGAACGCGTCGGCGGGGTCCGCACCGTGCGCGCCGGGATCGGTGAGGAGCGGGATGACCTTCGAGTAGCGCCAGAAGGAGTCCGGCCACCCGTGGCTGAGAACCAGGGGCAGGGCAGTTCCGGCCGGTGCGGCTGCCCGGGCGTGCACGAAGTGGATGCCGAGTCCGCGCAGCGGCACCCGGAAGCGGGGCAGCCTGGCCAACGCTGCCTCCTGCGCGGGCCAGTCGAATTCTTCGGCCCAGTAGGCGACGAGTTCGCGCAGGTAGGCGATGTCGGTGCCGAGCGACCACCCGGCGTCCTCGGGGGCGTCCGGCCAGCGCGTCGCGCGCAGCCGCGCCCGCAGGTCCTCGAGCACTGCGGGAGCGGTCCGCCGGGTGAACGGCTCAGGGCGGGGAAAGGTGTCCGGCATGGGCAGCATTCTAGGGCTGCACCGGTCCGGCTCAGGAGGTGTCTCCGATGCCGGCCGGTGACGGGGAACGAAGCGCGAGGTGCGGCAGTGAAGACATGACGGCACCGGGCGACGCCCTCGCTGCGGCGCTCGGTGCGGGAGCGCGGAGGCCCGGCGTGCGCCGGACGGGGCCGGTGAGCCCAGCTCCTCAAGCGTCTCGACGGCCGCTGATGTTGACCATCCATCGGATGCCGAACTTGTCCGTGCACATACCGAACACGTCTCCCCACATCTGCTTCTCCAGGGGGATGGACACGACCGCGCCGTCGATCAGCTTGTCCCAGTAGCCGCGCAGCTCCTCCGGGTCGTCCCCGCTCAGGCTCACCGCGATGTTGGTGCCGGGCTCGTGTTCCGCCCCCGGAGGGTTGTCGGCCCCCATCACCACGAACCCGCCGGCCGTCTCGAGCTGGCCGTGCATGATCTTGTCGTCGTGGCCGGGGCCGACTCCGCCCATCTCACCGAAGGTGTTCAGGGTCAGAGTGCCGCCCAGCGCGCCCTGGTAGAACTCCATGGCTTGCCGTGCGTCACCGGAGAAGCTGATGTACGGATTGAGGCGAGAAGGCACAGTAATTCCCTTTCATGACGTTTGGTCAGGTGGGGGAATCATACGCACGGCAAGGCCCTGGTCGGATGTACCAGGCGGCCTCGGCGCCTCTGCCGTCACGGGTCACCGCCCGCCCGCGTCCACGCCTCGCGCATCCCGGGCTCGCGCGCGCGGGCCCGGCGCCGGCACCATCCGGACGAGGCCGCGGACGACGGTGTCGATCAGGTCGTCGGAAGGTGCGTCCGTCCCGTGCGTCAGCAGCCGGGCGAGGGTACGGACCACAGCGGGCGAAGCCATGACACGGCGGTTGAGCAGCGGCCGGTAGCCGTAGCGGGCGAGCACCAGGTCGGCCACGGTGTTGCCGAGCCGGTAGTAGCGCCCCCAGCGGCGGTCGACTTCCTTCGCGTACTGGTGCAGGGCCTGTTCACGCCCGGGGCCGCCCGGGCGGTGGAGAGCGAGAGCGACGGTCTCGGCAGCGACCTCACCCGCCTCCATGGCCTGGACGATGCCTTCACCGCTCCACGGACTCACCATGCCGCCGCTGTCCCCGACCAGGAGCAGACCGCGGCGGTACTGCGGCCTGCGGTTGAACCCCATCGGCAGCGCTGCGCTGCGCAGCGGCGAGTCGGCGTTCTCCTCCCTCAGTCCCCATTGCGGGGGCAACCGGGTCAGCCACTGGTCCATGGTGGCCCGCAGATCGACCGGGCCGTGGCCGCGGTGGGGCAGGGCGCCGAGGCCCACGTTCACGCGGCCGTCACCGAGCGGGAAGATCCACCCGTACCCCGGCAGGTCGCGCCCGGTACGGGAGCAGAGCAGGTCGGCCCAGAGTTCCAGGTAGGGGTCGTGGGTGCGGGCCTCACTACGGTAGTAGCGGCGAGCGGCGGTGCCCACCGGCCTGCTCCGGTCCCGTTGGAGGCCCATGGCCAGTGCGGTGCGGGCGGAGGCGCCGTCGGCGGCGATCACCACGGGGGCGCGGTACGTCACCGGTTTCCCGTCCCGTCCGGCGACGGCACTCACCCCGACGATGCGCCCGGCACGGTCGGTCAGAGGGCCGGTCGCCTTCGTCTCCAGGCAGAGGCGTGCTCCGGCGGCCACGGCCTGCCGGGCCAGGATGTCGTCGAAGTCGTGCCGGGAGCGGGTGAGGCCGAAGTCCGGTTGACTTCCCGATCGGGGCCAGTCGATGTGCACCTGACGCCCCTGGCACACCCACCGCATGCCCTTGGTCCGCGTCCAGCCCGGCGCGTCGATGTCGACACCCATGCGCACCAGTTGCTGCACACCGCGCGGGGTGAGACCGTCCCCGCACACCTTGTCCCGGGGGAAGGCGCCCTTCTCGAGCAGCACCACCTCCACACCCGCGCGTGCCAGGCACAGCGCCGCGGCCGATCCCGCGGGGCCCGCGCCCACGACGATCACCTGCGCCCGGTGGTCGTCATGTCCCTCGTGCTCGCCTGATTCCACGTACTGACTCCTCCGTCAGCGAGAGGGGGTTGGACAAGGTGACGACATGCCGGCCCCCATGGCCCGTGCGCCGGCCCGGACCGCGGGCCGCCGCACGTGCACCTACCCGCAGGGCACTCGGCGCATCCCTCACTCAAGGGGAGGAACGTCCCGTACGCCGTCACCGCGATCGGCGTGGGGACCCCCGGCCGCGGAACCCGCCGTCAGCCCTTGCCGCGTCCCGTGAGAGCGTCCCGGAGGCGGTCGACCATGCCGGTGCCCGGAGCCAGCAGCTTGTTGGCGGGCGGGGTGTCCGGGGCGGAGGGGTGAGGACGGGTCGGGGCGGTCTTCTTGGCCCGACGGACCTTGTCGCCCAGATCGGCCAGCTCTTGTGGGGAGGCCGCCTTCCTCAGCCGGGGGAACAGGTTGTCCTCCTCGTCGCGCACGTGCGAGCGGATCTCCGTCATCAGGTGCCCGATGAGGCGGTCGAACTCGGCGTCGCCCGCCTCGGTGCCCTCGAGTTCCTTCATCGTCCGTTCGGCCTCGGCGTGCTCCTCGATCTCCTTGTCGGCGAGGGAGTCACCGTCCGGCAGGAACTCCCGCACCGCGGGGTACAGGTACGCCTCTTCGGCCACCGAGTGCCGCACCAGCTCGATGACGGCCTGGTCCGCGTACTGCTTGCGCCGCTTCTCCCCCGGGGGCAGTGCTTCGATCTTCGCGAACAGTTCGTCGACCTCGCGGTGATCCGTGGTCAGCTCGGCGATGACGTCTCCTCCGTGGCCCCTGACGAGGTCCTTTCTTCTACCGGGGATGTCGATGCCCGGCCGCGTACCCCGCCGTTCCGGGTGCAAACGGTGCGGGAAGGGACGTGGCCGCCGTACGGAGGCGCACACGCCTGCGCCTCTGCGGCCCGGACAGCTCGGCGCGTCACGCGGAGCGCTCCGGAGCGCGTGGTGCCCGTCCGGGTCTCCGGCCCGCCCCCTGCCGGGGACCGCCGTTTCGGCCGTGCGCACCGGGGGAACCCGTGGGAGGCTCGAGCGATCGGTGAGCAGCCGGACACGGCGAGGCGGCCGGCGAGGCGAGGCAGGAGGGCAGCGGACGGTGGCGGTTTCCTACCGGCGGCAGGCGGAACACACGCGGTCACCGCACGCGGCCGGCGGCTACCGGCTCCGGCTCCGGCTCCGGTGGGAAGTCGTCACGCAGGCGGTCGGCCCGTCACAGGTCGTCCCGGCGGGGCACGCTCTCCACAGCCACGGCGCCCGTCCTCACCAGTCCCTTCCGCCGGAGGGGCGGGTCGTCGCCCCGGCGGCGGAGGACGGCAGCGGCGCCGGGTAGGACCCGTGCGGACCGGGGCGCGGTGAGAAGCGTGACGCCACCACCACATGAGCGAGGAGGTCCGGCCATGACGGACGGCACAGGGGGCGGAGCGGACAGGGCGGTCGCGGACGACGGACTGCTGTCCGGCCCGCAACCCGACGTGGCACGAGCCGCCGGGTACCAGGACGCTCCGCAGCGCGTGGGGTTCTTCACGGACACCTCCGTGTGCATCGGCTGCAAGGCGTGCGAGGTGGCGTGCAAGGAGTGGAACGCCATTCCCGAGGACGGGCTGGAACTGACCGGAATGTCCTACGACAACACCCAGGGGCTCGGCGGAAGCACGTGGCGGCACGTGGCCTTCATCGAGCAGCGCAAACCCCTGGGCGGCCAGGAACCCGGCACCGGCCAGGACACCGTGGACGTCTTCGCTGCCGCCCGCGGCCTGGGCGTCACACCCTCCGCGCCCGGCCCGGGAGCGACGGCCCCCGGCCCGGGCTGCGCGGAAGCACCCGCGGGGGCACCGTCCGGGGAGATCTCCCCCGTCGCGCCCGACGGGCGGAGTGAGCTGCGCTGGCTGATGTCCTCGGACGTCTGCAAGCACTGCACCCACGCCGCCTGCCTCGACGTGTGCCCCACCGGGTCACTCTTCCGCACCGAGTTCGGCACGGTCGTCGTGCAGGAGGACATCTGCAACGGCTGCGGCTACTGCGTCCCCGCCTGCCCGTACGGCGTCATCGACCAGCGCCCCGAGGACGGCCGGGCCTGGAAGTGCACGCTGTGCTACGACCGGCTGGGCGTCGGTATGGAACCGGCGTGCGCGAAGGCCTGCCCGACGGAGTCCATCCAGTTCGGCCCGCTGGACGAACTGCGGGAGCGGGCGGCGGCCAGGGTCGCTCAGTTGCACGCCGCGGGGGTGACGGACGCCCGCCTGTACGGGGAGGACCCGCAGGACGGGGTCGGGGGCGACGGGGCGTTCTTCCTGCTGCTCGACGAGCCTGAGGTCTACGGCCTGCCGCCGGACCCGGTCGTCACCACACGTGATCTGCCCGCCATGTGGCGGCACGCGGCCGCGGCCGCCGCCTCACTGGCCGCGCTCGCGGTCGTCAGCTTCGCCAGGAGGTCCCGGTGAAAGGTTCGGACGTGACCCGCGCGGGCGTCGGGGGCGCGCGCCCCGGACGCGACGCCACCACGGGGGAACACGCGGGGCGCCGGCGCCGCCGCCGCGGGCGGGGCGAGCGGGCCATGGTGCCCGAGGCCGAGTTCTCCTCCTACTACGGCAAACCGATCCTGAACAAGCCGAGGTGGAAACCGCTGGACATCGCGGGGTATCTCTATCTCGGCGGCCTGGCCGGAGCCTCGTCGCTGCTGGCCGCGGGTGCGCACGTGACGGACCGCCCCGCCCTGGCGCGGACGGCGAAACTCGGGGCGGCGGGCGCGATCTCCCTCTCGCTCGCGGCACTCGTGCACGACCTCGGCCGACCCGCCCGGTTCGTCAACATGCTGCGCGTCTTCAAGCCCACCTCCCCGATGAACCTCGGCTCCTGGCTGCTCGCGGCCTACGCACCGCTCACGGTGGTGGCCGCCGCCACCGATGTCGCGGGGCGCTACCGCCTGACGGGTGCGGCCGCCACGGCATCGGCAGCCGTGCTGGGCCCGGCCGTGGTCACCTACACGGCTGTGCTGCTCTCCGACACCGCCGTGCCTTCGTGGCACGAGGGCTACCGGGAGATGCCGTTCGTGTTCGCCGGGTCCGGCGCCACCGCGGCCGCCGGGCTCGCTCTGGCCTGCGCGCCGGTCGGCCGGTCCGGTCCCGCGCGCCGCATGGCCGTCCTCGGGGCCGCGCTGGAACTGGGCGCGTTCCAGGTGATGAAGGGGCGCATGGGGCAGGCGGCCGAGCCGTTCGCCGAGGGCAGGCCCCACAGACTGCTGCGTGTGTCGGAGGTCCTCACGGCCGGAGGGGCCGCACTGGCGGGCTACGCCGGTGGGCGGGGCCGTGTGCTCGCCGCCGTGGCAGGCACGGCGCTGCTGGCCGGTTCCGCTGCCCTGCGCTTCAGCGTCTTCCACGCCGGGGTGGTGTCCGCAGAGGATCCCAGGTACACGGTGGTACCGCAGCGGGAGCGCCTCGACGCACGGTCGCGGCCCGGGGAGCTCGGGTCCGAGTCCGAGGGCCCCCGGTCCTGATCTCCCGTCCCCGACGCGCCCACCGCTTCGGAGCCCCCTCTTCCGGTACCTCCGGCCACGTCGCCGCACCCCTTTCCGTCTGCCGGTGACGTGCCGCTGTAACGATCCGCCGAGCAACGGTCCACCGGACGCGGCGGGCGGAGTACGGGGACGACGTCGTCGCCCCACCGGCGCCCGGCGCCCGAGCCGGCGGAACGCGGACCCCACCGCTACACGTCTCCCTCGCGGCGGCGCTCCTCCTCCGCTGCGGCCTGGTCCTCGGTCACCCGGCCCTCCCGGCAGGACGCCCGGGCCCGTTCCGCCAGGGACAGGAACACGAGATGCCCGGCCCCGGACACCTTCGCCTCCTCGTCCAGCATCGCCATCGCCACCGTGATCGACGCCGAGAACCCCTAAGCCCGACCCTTGTTGCGCAGCGAGGATCTACTGGCCCGCCTCCCCTGCCTCAGGCCCCTCGGCGCCGGTGGCGACCGGCCTCCGCGGCGACCACGTCGGCAGAGGACGTCACCCGTCCGCTGCTGCCGATGTCCTGCGACGGGCCCTGCGGTACGTCACCTGATCGGCCTGGAGACGCTCAGGCGACGGCGTACGGCATACGGCAGCCGAGCCCGGCCGGACGTGCCGTAGCCGGGGGAATGCGGGAGGATGCTCCGCAGGAGGAACCGCCGGGGAACCGGAGCTCCGGGCCGTCGCCGTGTGAACGGACGGAGAGCGGGCACCCGCCGGGCAACGGCCTCACCGAAAGGGCAGACGTCATGGGCGTACGCACCTGGATCGACTCCTGGCCCGTCTACCGGCAGCTGACGGGTACGGACCCGCTGGGCCGCGGAGCCGCGGCGAAGAGCGGAACCAGCGCGCGGCTCACTCCCCGGGTCGCCTCTGCCGACCGGGTGGTCAAGTCGGTCTGCCCCTACTGCGCGGTGGGCTGCGGACAGAACGTCTACGTCGAGGACGGACGCGTCACCCAGATCGAGGGCGACCCCGACTCCCCCATCTCGCGCGGCCGGCTGTGCCCCAAGGGTTCGGCCAGTCTGCAGTTGACGACCGGCGACGCACGCGAGCACGGCGTCCTCTACCGTCGCCCGCACGGCACCGAGTGGGAACGGCTCGACCTGGACTCGGCCATGGACATGATTGCCGACCGGGTGATCGAGGCTCGCCGGGCCGGCTGGCAGTGGGAGGTCGACGGAACCCGAACCCGGCGCACGCTGGGAGTCGCGAGCCTGGGCGGGGCGACGCTCGACAACGAGGAGAACTACCTGATCAAGAAGTTGTTCACCGCCATGGGAGCGGTACAGATCGAGAACCAGGCGCGTGTTTGACACTCCTCCACCGTTCCCGGTCTGGGAACCTCGTTCGGCCGCGGCGGCGCGACCACCTTCCAGCAGGACCTGCAGAACTCCGACTGCATCGTCATCCAGGGCTCGAACATGGCGGAGTGCCATCCGGTCGGGTTCCAGTGGGTGATGGAGGCCAAGGCACGCGGCGCGAAGGTGATCCACGTCGACCCGCGGTTCACCCGCACCAGTGCGCTGGCCGACGTGCACGTGCCGCTGCGCGCGGGCTCCGACATCGTCTTTCTCGGCGGGATCATCAACCACGTCCTGCAGACGGACGGCTACTTCCGTGACTACGTCGTCAGTTACACCAACGGGCCGGTCATCCTGCGGGAGGACTTCCGCGACGCCGAGGACCTCGACGGCGTCTTCTCCGGTCTCGATCCGGAGAGCCGCAGCTACGACAACGGCAGCTGGCAGTACCAGGGCACGGAGATGCAGGCGGCGTCGGGCGAGCGGGACCAGGAGTACCCGAAGCGCACCGGCGGCAGCTCGGTGACGGAGGCCGCACGCGGCGAGTCCCACGGCTCGGGCGGCGCCGACCTCGGGGAGGGTGAGCCGGAACGGGACGAGACACTCAGCCATCCCCGGTGCGTCTTCCAGGTGCTCAAGCGCCACTACGCCCGCTACACCCCGGAGGTCGTCGAGGAGGCCTGCGGTGTCCCGCGGGACCTCTTCCGTCAGGTGTGTGAGCTGGTCACGGAGAACTCCGGGCGCGAGCGGACGACCGCGTTCGCCTACGCGGTCGGCTGGACCCAGCACACCGTCGGCGTGCAGTACATCCGCGCTGCCTCGGTCCTGCAGACACTCCTCGGAAACATCGGCCGGCCGGGCGGCGGGATCCTCGCATTGCGCGGACACGCCTCCATCCAGGGGTCCACGGACATCCCCACCCTGTTCAACCTGCTCCCCGGGTACATCCCCATGCCCCACGCCCACCAGCGGCAGGACCTCGACGCGTTCGTCCGGGCCGAGGCCACACGCAAGGGCTACTGGGGGAACATGCGCTCCTACCTCGTCAGCCTCCTCAAGGCGTACTGGGGCGACGCAGCCGTCGCGGAGAACGACTTCTGCTTCGACTACCTGCCGCGGCTCACCGGTTCGCACTCCACGTACGAGACGGTCATGGCCCAGCTGGAGGGCACCTGCAAGGGCTACTTCCTCGTGGGCGAGAACCCCGCGGTCGGTTCCGCCGACGCCAAGATGCAACGGCTGGGAATGGCCGCCCTGGACTGGCTCGTCGTCCGGGACTTCTCCCTGATCGAGTCGGCCACGTGGTGGAAGGACGGCCCCGAGATCGAGACCGGGGAAATGCGGACGGAGGACATCGGCACCGAGGTCTTCTTCCTGCCCGCCGCCGCGCACACCGAGAAGGAAGGCAGCTTCACCAATACCCAGCGGCTGCTGCAATGGCACCATCAGGCCGTGGAACCTCCCGGTGAGGCGCGGAGCGACCTGTGGTTCACCTACCACCTCGGGCGGCTCGTCCGGGAGAAGCTGGCCCGGTCCACCGACCCCATGGACCGGCCGCTCCTCGACCTGACGTGGGACTATCCCACCCGGGGCGAACACGCCGAGCCCGACGCCGGGGCCGTCCTGGCCGAGATCAACGGGCACGACGCCGACGGTGTCCCCCTGAGTTCGTACCAGCAGCTCGAGGACGACGGTTCCACCGCCTGCGGCTGCTGGATCTACTGCGGGGTCCACGCCGACGGCGTCAACCAGGCGGCCCGCCGCACTCCCGGCCGGGAGCAGGACTGGGTGGCCGCCGGATGGGGGTGGGCCTGGCCCGCCAACCGCCGCATCCTGTACAACCGGGCCTCGGCCGATCCGCAGGGCAGGCCGTGGAGCGAGCGCAAGGCGCTCGTGTGGTGGGACGAGGAGGAGGGCTCCTGGCGCGGTCACGACATCCCGGACTTCCAGGCCGACCGGTCTCCCGATCACCGGCCGCCGCCCGGGGCGAAAGGCCCGGAGGCACTTTCGGGCATCGACCCCTTCATCATGCAGGCGGACGGCAAGGCGTGGCTGTACGTGCCGTCCGGACTCACCGACGGCCCGTTGCCGACCCACTACGAGCCGCAGGACTCACCGTTCCCGAACCTCCTGTACGGGCAGCAGCGCAATCCGGTACGGCATCTCCTGCCCCCGCATCCCGACAACCGCTATCAGCCCAGCGGCGAGGAGCCCGGGTCGGAGGTCTTCCCCTACGTCGCGACGACGTACCGCCTCACCGAGCACCACACCGCCGGGGGCATGTCCCGCTGGCAGCCCTATCTGGCCGAGCTGCAGCCCGAGTTCTTCTGCGAGGTCTCCCCCGGGCTCGCGGCCGAACGCGGACTGGAGCACACCGGCTGGGCGACGGTCGTGAGCGCGCGGGGGGTGATCGAAGCGCGGGTCCTGGTCACCGACCGGATGGCGCCCCTCACCGTGCAGGGCCGCACGCTGCACCAGGTCGGGATGCCGTACCACTGGGGGCCGAATGGCTACACGACCGGAGACGCCGCCAACGAACTGATCCACATGTCACTCGACCCGAACACGCATATCCAGGAGACCAAGGCGTTCGCCGTCGACATCCGGCCGGGGCGCCGCCCACGGGGGCCGGCCGCCCTGGAGCTGGTACGGGCCTACCGGGCGCGGGCGGGCATCGACGAGCGGACGGGCACCGAACTCTGAGCGGGCCGGGGCGGCTTCAGCGCAGGACGACGGGGTACGGGCCGCGCGGCACCAGTTCGCCGACCACCGGCGCCCCGGGCACCTCCCCCGCCACCAGCAGGCCACCGGAGGTCTGGGCGTCGGCCAGGAGGAGCCGGGTACCGGTGTCCGTGCGGCCGAAGTCGGTGAACGGCCCCACCCACGCGAGGTTCCGCCGCGTGCCGCCGCTGACGTATCCGTCGCGTACCGCCTCCCGGGCCCCGTCGAGGTAGGGCACGGCTGCGGTGTCGACCACGGCCGTCACGCCCGAGGCGCGGGCCAGCTTGTACAGATGGCCGAGGAAGCCGAAGCCGGTGACGTCGGTGGCGCAGGTCGCCCCGGCCTGCAGGGCCGCGGCCGACGCGTCCCGGTTGAGTGCGACCATGGTGGCCACGGCCTGCTCGAAGCGTTCGCCGGTGGCCTTGTGCCGGTTGTTGAGCACACCGAGCCCGAGGGGCTTGGTGAGGGACAGCGGGGTGCCCGGCCGGCCCGCGTCGTTGCGCAGCAGCCGGTCCGGGTCGGCCAGTCCGGTGACGGCCATCCCGTACTTGGGTTCCGGATCGTCCACGCTGTGCCCGCCGCCCACCGGACAGTGCGCCTCCGCGGCGATGTCCAGCCCCCCTCGCAGCACGTCCCGCGCGAGGTCCATGGGCAGCACGTCGCGAGGCCATGCCAGCAGGTTGACGGCCAGGATCGGACGGCCTCCCATCGCGTAGACGTCGGACAGGGCGTTGGCCGCCGCGATGCGGCCCCAGTCGTACGGGTCGTCGACGACGGGCGTGAAGAAGTCGGCGGTCGAGATCACCGCCTGTCCCGGCAGGCCGTCCCGGGCGGGCAGGGCGACCACGGCCGCGTCGTCTCCGGTGGCCAGCCCGACCAGAAGCCGGGTGCCGCTCGCGGCCGCCGGCGAAGCGGTCAGGCCGCCGAGCACGTCCTCCAGCTCGCCGGGCGGGATCTTGCAGGCGCAGCCGCCACCGTGGGCGAACTGGGTGAGCCGTACGCGGGTTCCGGCGGGCGAGGTCATGTCCGGTTCTCCTGGGTCGAGGGGATGGCGGTGGGGTGAGGTGAGGTGGGCGGGCAGGGCCGGCGGTGTGTCGCCGCGGCGGCGAGGCACTACCCGGTGCGACGGTGGCCGTCCGCTACCCTGGGCGGGCGATGGAGGCGTGTGGGTGCCTGGTGGCCCTCCCGGTCTTCAAAACCGAGGTGCCCGAGGATCTCGGGCAGGCGGGTTCGATTCCCGTCCGCCTCCGCTGTCCCGGTCACCCCGGCAGCGCCGTCGCCGGTCGTCCACCCGCTCGGTGTACCCACGGGCGTCCAGGAACTCCAGCAGGGGTACGGCCACCCGGCGCGTGGTGTCCAGCGCCTGCCGTGCCTCGCTGAGCGTGAACGGCTGGGGTACCTCGCGCAGTACGTCCGCCGCCCGGGCGTCCGCTCCCGGCAGCAGAACGATGCCGTCGCCGACCCGCAGCAGCATGCCCGCCTCGACGGCGGCCGCCACCACCCGGCGGGTCAGTCCGAGTTCGGTCAGGCGGTCGGCGTCCGGGGCGCGGAACGGCGCGTGCCCGAGCTCCTGCCGCACAGCCTCGACAGCGGCCAGGGCGGGGGGCGGGAGAACGGGTTTCGTGCGGTCGGGAAGATACAACCGCCCCTGGGCCGAGCGTAGTTCTCTCGGGCCTGGGCTCTCGGCGAGCCCGTCGACCAGTGCCCGGTCGGGCAGGCCGAGCAGGCGCCGGGCCGCCTCCGCCGGCAGTCCGGGATCGAGGGGGTGCCGGGCAGCGTGCCGCTCCACCTCGGTGGTCAGCCGCTCCCGCAGCGCCGCCCAGTGAGCCGGATCGGCCAGCCAGTCCCCGACGACGGGCGGGACGGGAGCCGGTACGCCCATGGCCTCCAGTTCCGGTCGCCGGACGATCCCGCGCCGCCGCAGTTCGGCCGTGCCGTCCGGACGGCCGGTCACGTCCGCCAACTCGGCGGCCCGGGTCCGGGCCGCCCCCCGCCGCGTCAGCCGGGGGGCTCGCACGTCGAGTACCGTCACCGCGCAGGGCACACGGCGCCCGCCCGGCTCCCGCAGTACGGCCCGGTCCCCGACCCGCAGGGGCAGTTCACGCGCCAGCGTCAGCCTGACGGTGTCCTCGCCCAGCGGCCGCACGGTGACGGGCACCGCGGCGCTGCCGATGTGCAGTGTCTGGGACCGGGGCAGGTCCCTTGCCCGCGGGCCGGCGGCCCGCACGTCGGCCGTGGCCGTGAGCAGCCAGCGGCCGGGGGCCAGCAGCACCTGCCCCCGGCCCAGCAATCCCTCCGGGGCTCCGTGGACGTTGACCGCGACCCGTGCCACCCCGCGGACCTCCTCCCGGCTCTCGCTCAGGCACTGCAGCCCGCGGATCCTCACCCCGGTGGTGCCGTCCCCCGTCGTCAGCCGGTCACCGACCCGCAGGGTGCCGGCGCCCAGGGTTCCTGTGACGACCGTCCCGTGACCGCGCACGGTGAAGGCGCGGTCCAGCCACAGCCGCACGTCCGCGGCGGCGTCCGGAGTGCGCAGCGACCGGGCCAACCGGCCCAGCGTCGCGCGCAGTTCGCCGATCCCCTCGTCTGTCACGACGCTCACCGCGGCGGACGGGACCGCACCGAGGGAGGTCGCGGCCATCCGCTTCAGGGCGTCCGCCCGCACGGGTCCGGGATCGGCCAGATCGCTGCGGGTCACGGCGAGCACGCAGTGGCGTACCCCGAGGGCGTGCAGGATTTCCAGATGCTCCTGCGACTGGGGCTGCCAGCCCTGGTCGGCTGCCACCACGAACAGCACGGCGGGTACGGGGCCCACGCCGGCCAGCATGGTGGCGACGAAGCGCTCGTGTCCGGGCACGTCCACGAAGGCGAGGCGCTCCCCGTCGGTGCCCTCCGGCTCCGGGCGGGTCCACACGAACCCGAGGTCCAGGGTCAGTCCTCGTCGGCGTTCCTCCTCGAACCGGTCGGGCTCCATGCCGGTCAGCCTCCGCACCAGCGAGGACTTGCCGTGATCGACATGGCCGGCCGTTGCCAGTACCCGCATGCCGCCTACCTTTCCGTGACCGCTCGCACGGCGTCGGCCAGCCGCTCGTCGTCCTCGGCCGGCACCGCTCGCAGGTCGAGCAGGCACCGCCCCGCCTCGATGCGTCCGACCACCGGTACCGGGCCGGTGCGCAGCGCGGCGGCATACCGTTCGGGCAGCGACAGCGCGGCGCTGGGCAGGGTCACACCGGGTGCGCCGCCGCCGCCCACCGTCGCGGTGCTCCCGACGGCCAGGACATCGGGGCACGCGGGGGCGAGCACGGCGGCCAGCCGTTCGGCACGGTGGGCCAGGAGCGCCGGGTCGGCGGCCAGGGCCGCACCGGTCGGGGTCCCCGGCCCGCGCAGGGTCGCCTCCAGTGCGGCCAGGGTCAGCTTGTCCACCCGCAGGGCCCGGGCGAGCGGATGGCGCGACACGGCACGGATCAGGTCCTCGGCACCCAGGAGCAGCCCGCACTGCGGTCCGCCCAGCAGCTTGTCGCCGCTCGCGGTGACGAGTGACGCCCCCGCGGTCAACTGGCTTTGGGCATCGGGTTCCTGAGTCAGCAGCGGGTGAGGGGCCAGCAGTCCGGAGCCGATGTCCACGACGACCGGCACGCCCAGCGCCGCCAGTTCACCGACGTCTGCGGCGCTGGTGAAGCCGGTGACCAGGAAGTTGCTGGGGTGCACCTTCAGCACGAAGGCAGTCTGCGGACCGATCGCCTCGGCGTAGTCCGCGACGGTGGTGCGGTTGGTGGTGCCCACCTCGCGCAGTCGGGCCCCGGTGGACACCAGCAGGTCCGGCAGGCGGAAACCGTCCCCGATCTCGACCATCTCCCCCCGGCTGATGACGATGTCGCGGCCGGCGGCGAGCGCGGTGGCCACCAGGACGAGCGCGGCGGCCCCGTTGTTGACGATGTGCGCGGCGGCCGCGGACGGCACGCGTTCACGGAGCGCGGCCAGGGCGGTACGGCCCCGGCGGGCCCGTACTCCGGACTCCAGGTCCAGCTCGACGTCGGTGGGGCCCGCCGCGTCCCGCACCGCCTGACCGGCCGCCGCCGACAGCGGGGCCCGCCCGAGGTTGGTGTGCAGCACGACACCGGTGGCGTTGATCACCGGCCGCAGCCCGCTCGGCGTGCGCGGCAGGAGGGCGACCGCCGTGTCGGCCACGTCGCCGGGCGGCAGGGAGCCCTCGCGTGACCGCTCCTGGGCCCGGCGGACCGCCGCCTTCACCACGTCGTGCCCGACCCGCCCAGCCGCCTCCACCAGGCGGGGATCGCGCAGCACGACGTCCGTGCGAGGGATGCGGCGCCGTCCGTCCGGTGCCGTTCCCTCCGCCCCGCCGCCCGACGGGTCCGTCGGGACGGCAGCGGGCACGACCCCCCGGTTCCTCTTCCGGCTCCGCCCGGCCGCCACCCGCTGACTCACGCACGCCTCCGTCCGCCCCGCACCCGGCGCCTCGGTGTCCGGGCAACCTCCATCGTCTCCCCCTGCCCCCTTCCCGTGCGGGGACACGCCGGGACGGCGGTGGGACGTCCCTCGTCCGTTCCGGCCGGGGGCGTACCGGCCGGAGCGGTCGCGCGGATCCCGGGTCAGCAGCCGCCGGCGGTGCCGTCGGCGGAACTCCCCTGCCCGGTCCCGCCTGCCCTCAGCCCCGGTACGTCTCCAGCAGCCGCAGCCAGACCTCGCTGATGGTCGGGTACGCGGGGACCGCGTGCCAGAGCCGCTCGAGGGGGACCTCGCCCGCGACGGCGATCGTCGCGGAGTGCAGCAGTTCCCCGATGCCCGGGCCGACGAAGGTGACGCCGAGCAGGATCTCGCGGTCCAGGTCGACGACCATCCGGGCGCGCCCCTTGTACCCCTGCGCGTAGAGGCCGGACCCCGCGACGGACGCCAGGTCGTAGTCGACGGCCCGTACCCGATGGCCCGCCGCCTCCGCCTCCGCGGCGGTCAGGCCGACCGAGGCGGCCTCCGGGTCGGTGAAGACGACCTGGGGGACGGCCGCGTGGTCGGCGGTGGCGGCGTGCGCGCCCCAGCGGTCGGTGTCCAGGGTCGGCGTCCCCTGGGCGCGGGCCGCGATCGCGGCTCCGGCGATCCGCGCCTGGTACTTGCCCTGGTGGGTCAGGAGCGCACGGTGGTTGACGTCGCCGACGGCGTAGAGCCAGTCGCTGCCCTCGACGAGACAGCTGTCGTCGACGGCGAGCCAGGAGCCGGGCTCCAGGCCCACGGTGTCGAGGCCGAGGTCGTCGGTACGCGGGGCCCGCCCGGTGGCGAAGAGGATCTCGTCGGTCTCCAGGCGCTCCCCGTTGTCCAGTTCGACGGTGACCGGACCGTCGTGGCCGGCCCGGCGCACGGCGGTGGCCGACACTCCCGTGAGGATGCGGGCGCCGGCCTCGGTGAGCGCCTCGGCGACCAGTTCGCCGGCGAAGGGCTCCATCCTGGGCAGCAGCCGCTCGCCGCGGACGAGCATCGTCACCTGGGCGCCGAGGCCCTGCCAGACGGTGGCCATCTCGACGCCGACCACTCCCCCGCCGACGACGACCAGGCGGCCGGGCACCTCCTTGGCACCGGTCGCCTCTCGGCTGGTCCACGGGTGGACGTCGGCGGCTCCGGGAACGGCGGGGACGACCGCCCGGCTGCCCGTGCAGACGGCGACGGCGTGACGCGCGGTGAGGTGCTGCCGCGATCCGTCCGGAGCGGTCACGGAGACCCGCCGGACACCCGTCAGCCGGCCCATGCCCCGGTAGACGTCGGCTCCGATGCCGTCCAGCCAGGCGACCTGGCCGTCGTCCTTCCAGTGGGCGGTCTCCTCGTCGCGGTGGGCGAGGACCGCCTCCGCGTCGAGCGGGCCCCGGACCGCTCCGCTCAGCCCCGGGACGCGGCGCGCGTCGGCCCGGGCGACGACCGGGCGCAGCAGCGCCTTGCTGGGCATGCACGCCCAGTAGGAACACTCGCCGCCGACGAGTTCGGACTCCACCACGGCGGTGCTCAGTCCGGCAGCCCTGGCGCGGTCCGCGACGTTCTCGCCCACGGGACCCGCCCCGATGACCACGACGTCGTACTCGGTGCTCTGTTCGGTAATGGCATCAGTCATGGGATCAGTGTCGTCGCGGGTGTGCGCGGGGGCCACATGGGCAGGCGGAATACGGACGGGGGCGGCACCGTTGTGCCCGACAGGACCTGACGGATCCCAGGAAGAGGTATCAGAGTATGAGCACCGTAGAGCTCACCAAGGAAAACTTCGATCAGGTCGTCAGCGACAACGACTTCCTGCTCATCGACTTCTGGGCTTCCTGGTGCGGTCCGTGTCGGCAGTTCGCGCCGGTCTACGACTCGGCGTCCGAGCGACACCCCGATCTGGTCTTCGCCAAGGTCGACACGGAGGCGCAGCAGGAGCTCGCGGCCGCTTTCGAGATCCGGTCCATTCCCACGCTGATGATCGTGCGTGACAACGTGGCGGTCTTCTCCCAGCCCGGGGCCCTGCCGGAAGCCGCGCTCGAGGACGTCATCGGGCAGGCCCGCAAGCTGGACATGGACGAGGTACGCAAGTCCGTCGAGGCGCAGAAGCAGGCCCAGGAGGCCCGGCAGGACTCGCAGTAGGTCCGCAGCGGCCCTGTTCGGGGATCGTCGCACACGTCCGGAAGGCAGCCGGACGCGGCGCGGGCAGCGCGGAGGACGGCGGGTGCGGAGAGCGGCGAGTGCGGAAGGCCGGTCAGCCGGCGCCGGGCTGCCCGTCCGGGGGCGACGCCGCACCGTCTTCCGGCCGCTCCGTCCCGGCCGGGTCCGCCTCAGGGTCCGGAGCGGTCTGCCGCTCCCCATCGGCCTCCGCCTCGGAATCCGGGCCGCCGATGCGCTCGGCGATCCTGACCGTGAGGGCGTAGTCCAACTCCCATCCGTCCACCAGCAGCGCCTCGACGGTGTGCGTCGAGGGATCGATGTCCGCTTCGATGCCGTCCCCCGCGTAGCGCGGGTAGCCCGACGCGCCCGTCTCCCCGGTGGCCGCCACGACCCCCGAGCGGATGGCTGTGCCAGGTGCGTGGACGTCGGCGTCCGACTCCTCGTGCTCCGGGAACAGCAGGATCTCGTAGCTCTGCGGATGGCTCATGCCGACGACGCTAGACATCCGCCGCGGGGTGTGCACGTCGTGACGCCCCACCGGTGCGCTCAGCTGGATTCGCGTACGACGACGGCGGCTCGCAGCAGGTAATGGCGTTCCGGGGCGCCGCCGGAGTGCTGGACCAGCCGGTCGATCAGCTCCGCGGGCGGCTGGGCGGTCGCCAGCTCCGTCCTGACGCTGCTGAGCCGGGGCCGCAGGAGCCTGCCGAGCATCAGGTCGCCGGCACCGATCACCGCCGTCTCGGCGGGCACCAGGACCCCGGCGTCCTGCAACGCCCTCATCAGGAGCATGGCGTACTCGTCGTCGTACGCGAACACGGCGTCCAGTCCCAGGCTCCGCCACCGCCCGGCGAGCGCCTCGGCCGACGCCTCCTCGTACCGCAGCGGCAGCGGCTGGACGCGGGCGTCGGCCCCCGACTCCTCCACGGCCCGGCGGGCGCCGGCCAGCCGCGGCTCGGCGAACAGCGCCAGGCCGGGATCCTGGGGCATGACGACCCCGATCCGGCGGCGTCCCCGGGAGAGCAGGTGCCGCACCGCGCAACTGCCCACCTCGCGCTGGTCCGTGACCAGGGCGTGCGCGCCCTCCACCGGCTGGGGCCCGAGAGTGAGGACCGCCTTGGCGCCCGAGCGGGTGAGCACGCCGATGGCAGGCGGTGTGAGGGTGATGGCGGCCGGGGACACGACGGCCACGGGGCGGAGTTCGGCCCAGGATCTGGCCGCCTCGTCGGCGTCGAGGCCGACGGTGCCGTACTGCACCACCGTGTAGTCCAGGCGCCGCAGATCCGTCTGCAGGTCGGCGAGGAAGCGCTGGTGGAGTGGGTCTGCCGGGACGTGCGCCGTGGGCAGCAGCACCATCCGGGTGTGGCCGGCGCGCAGGCTGCGGGCCGCAGCGTGCGGGACGTAGCCGAGGTGGGAGGCGGCTTCCCTGACCCGGAGCCGGGTGGGTTCGCTGATCCGCACGGTCGTGTTGTTGTTCAGTACGTAGGACACGGTGGCCCGGGAGACTCCGGCGAGCCGCGCCACGTCGGCGCTGGTCGGTACGGAGAGGTCGCAGGGCTGCTCGGGTAACTGGCTCATCGCGTCGGGCAGTCTTCCAGACCCGCCCGCACCACCCGTGGGCCGGGGCCCGGTCCCCGGAGCGGGAGCGGCGCGCGGACGGCCGGACCCGCTCCACGCATCGCCCCGGGCGGGTTCTACGGTGTTGCGATGACGTTCCAGCGCATCGATCACCATGGCAGCCCCAGCACCGACCACAGCAGCAACCCCTCGTCCGACTTCCCCGGCCGCAGCGGCCCCGCCGCCACCTCGCAGGCCGACCCCCTCGAGGTGGGGCCGGTGCGCACCTCGTACGCACCGGACCGCGACGGCGCCCCCGATCCCGGCGAGATCGTCTGGACCTGGGTGCCCATCGAGGAGAACGACGGGCGGGGCAAGGACCGGCCGGTTCTCGTCGTGGCCCGGGAGGCGGCGGGCACCCTGCTCGCCGTACAGCTCTCGAGCAAGCAGCACGACCGGGACCACGAGTGGGTGGCGCTGGGCGCCGGCCCGTGGGACAGCTCCGGCCGGCCGTCCTGGGTGGATCTGGACCGGGTGCTGCGGGTGTGGGAGGACGGGATGCGCCGTGAGGCCTGTGCGCTCGACCGGGGCAGGTTCGATCGCGTGGTGGGGCGGCTGCGGGAACGTTACGGCTGGAGCTGAGCGGCGAAGACCCGGGCGAAGGCAGCCCGGGTGGCGGAGCCGGGGCTGCGGTCCAGAACGCCGAAGACGATCTGCTCGAAATGGCCCGCGAACCGCCCGCCGTCGGTGAGCAGCGCGCGGAAGGCGCCTGCGACCTCGGCCGGGTCGTTCCGGAAGACCCCGCACCCCCAGGCGCCGAGCACCAGCCGCCGGTAACCGCGTACGGCGGCGACCTCGAGCACCCGTTCGGCCCGGCTCGCGAGCGCCGCCGGAATGCGGTGCGCCCGGTCCGGCTCCTGTCTGCGGATGACTCCGGCGTTGGGTGCGGGCGAGGTCAGGAACCCGGCGGTGTACGGGTTCTCCAGGAGCCTGCCGCGGTCGTCCCGGAAGACGGGCACGCCGGGCGAGTGGATGACCCGGTCGCTGTAGAAGGCGGAACGCTCGGCCCGGTGGTGGGCGTAGTACTCCGGGGCGCGCAGCAGTGTGGAGTGGAGCGCGGAGCCGCGGCAGAGTGCCTCTTCCTGGGCCTGGGCGCCGTTGAGGTAACCGCCGCCCGGGTTCCGGGCGGATGCGTGGTTCAGTACGGCCACCTTGCCCGGTGACGCGCCGGTCATCCGCTGCGCCGCCCGCAGGCTGCTCTCGGCGGTCACCTCGACGACCGGGACGCGGCCGGTGTCCAGCACGGGGACGTGCACGGGCTCCGGACCGTACAGGCGGGTCCCCGAGAGTGCCGTGGTCAGGGCGCGCTCGATCGACACCTCCCGCCCTGCGGGCGTGCGGTAGCGCCCGGCCCGGACGATGTCCTCCGTCTCGCGCGCGATGCCGCGCAGCCGTGCGCTCATGGGCGCGCCCCCGTGTGGTGCATACGGGGCATGCTGGACTCCCCCGCGGCATGGACGCAACCGGTTTTCCGCGCCGCGAAGGCACCCTTGTGCGAAATCCCGCTACGGGTTTGGGTGGAAGGCGAAGCACCCGAGAAGGAGGCCCGGCATGCCCCTGGACACCCCTGGTGATGACGGCCCGCCCGTCGAGGCGGAGCCCCTCGGCGAGGACGACGCGGAGGACCTGTTGCGCGGCATATGTTTCAAGACGGGACCGCCCCGGACCGTAGGGGTGGAACTCGAATGGCTCATCCACGACCGTGAACGTCCCCAGCTCGCCGTCCCGCCCGAAAGGCTGCGCGCCGCAGCCGACGCCGTGCGCGCGGTCCCGCTCGACGCGGCCCTGACCTTCGAACCGGGTGGTCAGCTGGAGCTCAGCTCCCGGCCCGCCCCTTCCCTGATGGCCTGCGTCGACACCATGGCCGCCGATCTGGCCCTCGTACGCGACACGCTCGGCCGGGCCGGACTCGTGCCGGCCGGTCTCGGCGTCGATCCCTGGCATCCCCCTCGCCGGCTGCTCCAGGAGCCCCGCTACGCCGCGATGGAAGCCGCCCTCGACCGCTCGGGGGCCTCCGGCCGCGCCATGATGTGCACGACCGCGTCCGTCCAGGTCTGCCTGGACGCCGGCGAGGAGGAACCGGGTCCGCTGGGTTACGGGCGGCGCTGGCAGCTCGGCCACCTGCTCGGCGCGGTCCTCGTGGCGGCGTTCGCCAACTCGCCCTTCCGGCAGGGGCGGCGGACCGGCTGGCGTTCGACGCGGCAGGCGTTGTGGACGGATCTCGATCCGGCCAGGGCGCTCGCCCCCCGGACCGGGCGTCCGCCGCGTGACGCGTGGGCCGCCCATGTCCTCGACTCCCCCGTCATGTGCGTCCGGAGCGAGGGGGACGCCCCCTGGGCCGTACCCGAGAAGCTGTCCTTCCGGGACTGGATCCGCACGGGGGCGCCGAGACCGCCGGTGCGCGGCGACCTCGACTACCACGTCACCACGCTGTTCCCGCCGGTACGCCCCCGCGGGCATCTCGAACTGCGCATGATCGACGCCCAGTCCGGGGAGGACGGCTGGCTGGTGCCCCTGGCCGTCACCACGGCACTCCTCGACGACCCGGAGGCGGCGGAGACCGTGTACCGCACCGTGAAGCCCCTGGCCGAGACGGCCGGGTACGCGGCCGCACCCCGCAACCCTCTCTGGATCGCCGCCGCGCGGGACGGGATGAGCGGTCCGGAGCTCTCCTCGGCGGCCGCCGCCTGTTTCGCGGCGGCTCTGGAGGCGCTGCCCAGGGTCGGGGCGAGCCGGCACGTCATGGACACCGTCGCCGCGTTCACCGACCGTTACGTGGCCCGGGGCCGATGCCCCGGCGACGATCTTCCCCACCCGGCCGAGGCCGGAGCCGTACCCCCGCACGGAAAGGGTTTGGTCCGATGACCGACACCGGCAGCACCGGCATCCCGACCGACCTGCAACTCGACACGGAGGCGCTGCGCGGGCGGGCCCTGGCCGCGCTCCTGACCGCCCGCGAGCGCACCGCGCTGCTCACCGACAGCGTCGACGACCACGATCTGACCGCCCAGCACTCACCGCTGATGTCTCCCCTGGTCTGGGACCTGGCGCACATCGGGAACCAGGAGGAACTGTGGCTGCTGCGCGCCGTGGGAGGGCGTGAGGCGATGCGCCCCGAGATCGACGGGCTGTACGACGCGTTCGAGCACCCCCGCGCCAGTCGGCCCTCACTGCCCCTGCTACCGCCCGCGGAGGCCCGCGGCTACGCCGCCGACGTACGCGGCCGGGCGCTGGACGTCCTCGACGGCGCCGTGCTCGACGGCGCGGGCCGCCCGCTCGAACGGGCGGGCTTCGCCTTCGGCATGATCGCGCAGCACGAACAGCAGCACGACGAGACGATGCTCGTCACCCACCAGCTGCGTCGCGGACCGGCCGTGCTGCACGCCCCGGAGCCGCCGGGGCCCACCGACGCCATGACCCTGCCGGCCGAAGTGCTCGTCCCCGGCGGACCGTTCACCATGGGGACGTCGACCGAGCCCTGGGCACTGGACAACGAACGGCCCGCACACCGGCGCGAGGTGGCGGCGTTCTACGTCGACACCACTCCGGTCACCTGTGGCGCCTACCGGCGGTTCGTCGAGGACGGCGGGTACACGGACGACCGCTGGTGGGCCCCCGAGGGCTGGGCGATGGTCCGCGAACACGGTCTCGTCGCCCCCCTGTTCTGGTACCGGGACGCCGGTCAGTGGCTACGCCGGCGCTTCGGGGTGACCGAACCGGTCCGGGAGGACGAGCCGGTGCTCCACGTCAGCTGGTACGAGGCCGACGCGTACGCGCGATGGGCCGGACGCCGGCTGCCGACCGAGCCCGAGTGGGAGAAGGCCGCCCGCCACGATCCGGCGGCCGGACGTTCGCGGCGTTACCCCTGGGGGGACGAGGACCCGACACCCGAGCACGCCAACCTGGGTCAGCGCCACCTGCGCCCCGCCGCGGCGGGGGCGTATCCGGCGGGCCGGTCCCCGTCGGGCGCGGGGCAGCTGATCGGGGACGTGTGGGAGTGGACCTCGAGCGACTTCCTGCCCTACCCGGGGTTCGCCCCGTTCCCGTACCGCGAGTACTCGGAGGTCTTCTTCGGGCCGGAGCACAAGGTGCTGCGCGGCGGCTCCTTCGCTGTGGACCCGGTGGCCTGCCGAGGTACGTTCCGCAACTGGGACCTGCCGGTGAGGCGGCAGATCTTCGCCGGTTTCCGGACGGCGAGGGACGCCTGATGTGCCGTCACGTCGCTTACGTGGGAACGCCGGTGGCCTTGGGCGAGATAGTCTCGGCGCCCGCCCACTCGCTCGTGCGCCAGTCCTGGGAACCCCGGTACCAGAAGCACGGCACGGTCAACGCGGACGGTTTCGGGGTCGGCTGGTACGCGGACGGTGATCCGGTACCGGGGCGCTACCGCCGCAAGGGGCCGGTCTGGGGCGACGAGGGCTTCGCCGATCTGGCGCGTGTGGTGCGCAGCACGGCGCTGCTGGCCGCCGTCCGCGACGCGACCTTCGCCGGGGCGGACGGGGAGGCCGCCGCGGCGCCGTTCGCCGATGGCAGTCTGCTGTTCAGCCACAACGGCGCGGTGCGTGGCTGGCCCGGCTCGCTGGCCGGACAGGCCGGCACCCTGCCGCCCGACCGGCTGCTCGCCCTGGCGGCGCGGAGCGACTCGGCGCTGATATGGGCGCTCGTGCTGCACCGGGTGGCCGAGGGCGAGGAGTTGGCCCGGGCGGTCGCAGGCACCGTGCTCGATGTCGCGGACGCGGCGCCGGGCTCACGCCTCAACCTGCTGGTGACGGACGGTTCCGCCATCGTGGGGACGGCCTGGGGCGACACGCTCTGGTACCTCCACGAACCGGGACGCCGCCGCACGGTGGTGGCCTCGGAGCCGTACGACGACGACCCCTCCTGGCATGAGGTCGCGGACCGCACACTGCTGGCCGCGACGGACACCGACGTATCGCTGACCCCGCTCAAGGAGCCCACCGCGTGAGTCCCTTCCTGCTGACCCGTACCCTGCCGGTTGACGCGACGGACGCGGCGCTGCGCGCCGACGTACTGGACGGTCTGACCCGGCAGCCGAAGACGCTGCCCCCCAAGTGGTTCTACGACGCGCACGGCAGCGACCTGTTCGAGGAGATCACCCGGCTGGACGAGTACTACCCGACGCGGGCCGAACGGGAGATCCTGATCGCCCGCGCCGGTGAGATCGCCGCGGCCTCGGGTGCGCGGACCCTGGTCGAGCTCGGGTCCGGGTCCTCGGACAAGACACGGCACCTGCTGGACGCCATGCCCGCACTGCACACCTACGTGCCGGTCGACGTCAGCGAGAGCGCCCTCACCGGGGCGGCCCGGGCTCTGCTGGCCGAGCGGCCCGGGCTCTCCGTGCACGCGATCGTCGCGGACTTCACGCACGCCCTGGAGCTGCCCGACAGCCCCGGTCCCCGGCTGGTGGCCTTCCTGGGCGGAACGCTGGGCAATCTGCTGCCTGGGGAACGCGCGGAGTTCCTGCGCTCCGTACGGGCGCGGCTCTCGCCCGGGGACGGGCTGCTGCTCGGCACGGACCTGGTCAAGGACGAGGCCACGCTCGTGGCCGCGTACGACGACGCGGCCGGGGTGACGGCCGCCTTCAACAAGAACGTCCTGACGGTGGTGGACCGCGAGCTGGGGGCCGACTTCCAGCTCGACGACTTCGGCCACGTGGCCGTCTGGGACCCGGACAACGAGTGGATCGAGATGCGGTTGCGGGCCCGGCGGGCGCTGACGGTGAAGATCCGGGCGCTGGATCTCGTGGTGACGTTCGAGGAGGGGGAGGAACTGCGTACGGAGGTCTCCGCGAAGTTCCGCGAGGAAGGGGTGCGCGGAGAGCTCGCGGCCGCGGGACTGCGACTGGATCAGTGGTGGACGGACACGGAGGGCCGTTTCGCGCTGTCGCTCGCGACGGCCGCCTGAGCGGCGCGCGCCGGCGTGCGCCTGCCGGGCCCGCAGCCCGCGGGGATCGGCGGCAGGAGGTGGATCTCGGCGGTGACCACCCTCCACAGCGAGACGGCGAGCGGGGCGTCCCCGACGAAGGCGGCGGCCCCCGCCGTGTCCGTGTCCTCGGTGAGGTAGCGGATGCGTACCGGCCGGACCGGGGCGGGCGGGGACGGGCGTGGGTGCGGAGGGTCAGCCGGAGATGAGCGTGGAGGTGATGCGGCGCGACGCCTTCCTCGCCTCCGTCGCCGGGTCCCCGCCCTCCAGCACCGCCGTCATGTAGGGCTTGATCGGGTTGTCCGCCTCGACGGCCGCCCAGTGGGGCGAGTTGGGGGTCGCCCGGCCCTGGGTGGCGCCCTGCGCCATCGCGGCCGTTCCCTCCTGGCCCTCGATGACGTGGGCCAGGGCGGGCTTGTTGGGCACGTAGCTCATCGCCTTGGCGAGTTCCGTCTGCCACTGCTCGCCCGCCAGCGCCTTGACGACCTCGACGCCTTCGCCGCGTGCGTCGGCGTGCTCCGGAACGATCAGGTCCGATCCGCCGGTGAAGACGGCTCCGGGCTTCTCCGCGCTCTTGCCGGGTACGGGGAAGTAGCCCAGCCTGCCCTTCAGTTCGGGGTTCCGCTGTTCGATGAGCGCCGCGCTGCCGGGGATCGCGATGATCTGGGCGACGTTGCCCTCGGCGAAGACGTCGGTCTCGGGGGGCGTCTGCTCGTCGGCGTCCTCGGGGCCGTCGCCCAGGGCCTGGAGCCGCTTGTAGAACTCCATGCCTCTGAGCGCGGCGGGCGAGTGGAGGGCGCCCTCCCAGTCCCCACTGCGGTCGTCGGCCAGTTCACCGCCCTCGTCCCAGATGAACCCGGCAAGGACGTACCAGTTCTGGCCGGCGAGATAGATGCCCTGCCGGTCCGCGCCGTCCAGCTTCTCCGTGGCCTCGATCCACTCCTCACGGGTCCGCGGAAGCGCGGTGATGCCCGCCTGTTCGAAAAGGTCCTTGTTGTAGATCACGACGCGGTTGGCGGCGTACCAGGGGATGCCGTACTGACCGCCGTTGACGCTGCCCGGCTCCGCGAGGCCGGGTAGCCAGTCCTCCCCACCCAGGTCGCGCATCGTCTCCAGCGTAAGATCGCGCAGTTGACCGGTCTCGGCGTACTGGGCGACCTGGGTGTTGCCGACCTCGATGACGTCCGGAACCTCGTCGCCCGCGAGGGCCTTCATGACCTTGGGCCCGATGCCGCCCCACTCCTGGATGACGAACTCCAGTTGGACGGTGGGGTGCTCCTCCTCGTAGGACTCGGTGAACCGGTCCAGGAAGTCCTGGGAGACGCTGCCCTTCATCAGCCACACCGTCACCGTGCGGCTGTCGTCACCGGCTCCGGGGAGGTAGCCGCAGCCGCCCAGCACCACGGTGGAAACGAGCGCGGCGGCTCCGGCCAGTATGCGGATCTTCACGAGGGTCACCTTCTGCGAAACGGCACGACGGAATGACAGGACCCGGGTGGGGGGACTGCGGGCGGCGCTCGCACGGGCGTATGACTGGGAGTTTGGTATGGACCAATCGACAGGTCAAGGCCCGGCCCGGGCCGAAGTCCGTCCGCGTGACGTCGCGGGGCGCCGTCGGCGCCTCGCACGGGACCGACGGCGTGAGGCGCCGCGGGCCCACGGAAGGAAGAGGTGATGCCCGCTCACACATCGCGCGTCACCGAGATCGCAGAAACCTCCGCACCCACGCCACGTGACAGCCCACGCCGGAGCCCTCACATTTCGAGGGGCGTGAGGAATGCGGGACCCGCCCCGCAGCTCATCGTCGCCGGGGCCGGCTTGACCGGCACTCGTGGACCATTCACGCTTCCGTCTCCTGCCGGCCCGCGACGTGACCGCCTTCGTCCTACGGGCAGAACGGTTCGGGATGACGCGGGTCGGCGGCCGTATCGAGGACGGCCGCATCGCCCACTGCCAGGTGGGGCTCGCGTTCGGCTTCCGGCTCGACGAGACGGCCTGACCCCGTACGCCGCTCGCACGGCCGGCCGTCGCCGCCGTCAGGTACGCCCCTCGCGCTCCTGTGCATCCTTCAGTTCGGGAGAGGGTACGGCCCACCGGGCACGCACCACCGTGAAACCGGCCCGCTCGGCCGCGTCGCAGACCAGCTCGTCGTCATCGACGAGAGCCCGCACCTCGCGCTGCCGGCCCAGCCGCTTCAGGATCTCCAGTTTGGTGTGGCGGGCCGGCCGCCGGTCGTCGTCGCGCCGCATGAAGAGGCTGCCGCGCGGCAGCCCCTGCTGTTCCAGCCAGGCGAGCGTGGCCCGGCGGCAGCGCTCGGGCCTGCCGGTCAGGTAGACGACCTCGCACTCCTCGGCACTTGCCAGGGCCAGGCTCACGCCTTCGGCCAGCGGCGGGTCGTCGGAGGCCGCGGAGAAGAACGCGGCCCAGTCCCGTCGGCGCCCTCGCAGGAAGTGCTGCCGGTGACCGGTGTCGGCGAGCGTTCCGTCCAGGTCGAACACGGCGAGCGGCAGGGCGTCGTCTCTTCTCACACGGCCCACCCTAAAGGCTGTCCCGCAGGACCTGGCAGGCGAATGGATCGCCTCACGGTTCCCGGCTGCCGGGCCTCCCCGCGGCGGGCTCGGGCGCGGCGGGCACGCTGAGGGCCAGGAGCGCGGTGTCGTCATCGAGACCCTGGCCGAGGGAGTCCAGAAGCGCGGTCAGGGCCTTGATGGCGGCAGGGGCGGAGGTGGGCGCCAGGGCCCGGGTGAACTCCAGCAGGGCTTCGTCCCCGTACCGGCCGCCGCCCGTGGCGGTGTGCGCCTCGGTCAGGCCGTCCGTGTAGAGCAGCAGCGTGTCCCCGAGGCACAGATGCACGACGGTGCCCGTGAAGTCCGCGTCCGGGAGCACGCCGACCAGCTGGCCTCCCGGGGTCGGGAGGAAGTCGGCGCTCCCGTCGGCGCGCATGAGCACGGCCGGCGGATGGCCGCCGCTCGCCAGGGCGACGCGGAAGCCCCGTTCCTCGCCCTCGGGAGCCAGCCGGCCGAAGATCGCGGTGCAGAAGCGCGGCTCGTCGTCCTGGTTCTCCCCGTCGGTGAGCACGGAGTTGAGAGCGCCCAGGACCCTGGCGGGGTCGTTGTCGTAGACGGCCGCCGCGCGCAGGGTGTAGCGGGCGAGGGAGGCGACGGCCGCCGCTTCGGCCCCCTTGCCCCGGACGTCCCCTAGGAAGAAACCCCAACTGCCGGACGCCAGGGGGAAGAGGTCGTAGAAGTCGCCGCCCACCTCGTCCGAGGAGGCGATGTGATAGTGCGCCGCGACGTCGAGACCGGGCACGGGGACGAGGACGGGGGGCAGCAGCGAACGCTGCAGGGTGGTCGCGAGACGCTGCAGGCGTGCGCGCTCGTGCTCGGCCTCGCGCCGGGCCCGCAGCAGCTCCCGCTCGTACGCGCGCCGGTCGCGGGCGTCCAGCAGGGTGGTGCGGATCAGTAGCGGCTCACCGTCGGCGCCCGACCTGACGACCGACGTGACCAGGACGGGCAGCACACCGCGGTCCGCGGCCACCAGGTCCAGGGCGACGCCGCTGACCTCGCCCTGCATGCTCAGCAGCGGGGCGAAGTGCGTCTCGTGGTAGAGCCGGCCGCCGACGGTGAGCAGGTCGGAGAACCGCTTGTGACCCACGACCTCGTCGCGTCGCATGCCGAGCCACTTGAGCAGCGTCCCGTTGATCTTGACGATCCGGCCGTCCAACCGGGTGGAGACATACCCGCACGGCGCGTTCTCGTACAGGTCCTCGGCGTTGTCGCCCAGCAGAGCCGCCAGTTCCGCCCGCTCGGATTCCGCGCCTGCCGTGTCCCGGCCCGCCCCGGTCCCGTCGGCCCCCGTACCCTCCATCACCGCTCCAGCACGAAGGAGGCGATGGCGTCGGCCGTGGCCCGCGGGGCGCTGAGCTGAGGGCAGTGGCCTGTCGCGTCCAGCGTGACCAGCTCGCTGCCCGGGATGTGGGCGTGCACGTAGGCACCCACCTCGGGCGGGGCGATGGCGTCCCGTGCGCTCTGGGCGACCAGGGTCGGCACCGTCACGCCGGCCAGGGCGGCGCGGTGGTCGGAGAGGAACGTCGTTCGTGCGAACACACGCGCGATCTCCGGGTCTGTCCGGCAGAAGCTGTTGGTCAGCTCCTCGCCGAGCTCCGGACGGTCCGGGGTTCCCATGATCACCGGAGCCATCGTCGCCGACCACCCCAGGTAGTTGCTCTCCAGCGAGTCGATCAGTTCCTCGATGTCCTCCGCGCTGAATCCGCCCCGGTAACCGGCGTCGTCGACGTAGCGCGGCGAAGGGGTGAGCAGGACCAGCTTCTCGAAGAGGGCCGGCTCCCGCACCGAGGCCACCACGCCCATCATGGCACTCACCGAATGTCCCACGAACGTCACGGGCACGGGCGCGAACTCCCGGCAGACCGCGACGACGTCCTCGGCGTACCCCTCCACGGTCGAGTACTTCTCCGCGTCCCAGGCCGACAGGTCGGAGCGTCCCGCTCCCACGTGGTCGAAGACGACGACCCGGAAGCGGTCCTCGAGGAGCGGCACCACCAGCCGCCACAGGTTCTGATCGCAGCCGAATCCGTGGGAGAGCACCACTACCGGGCCGTCCTCGCGGCCTGTCACGGTCACCCGGTTCCTGCGCCACACGTCCATGCGTCAATCCTGTCATCTTCCCGGCCGGGTGGCCCGCCTCGCAGGAGGGCGTCGGGCCGCCCCCGCGCGCCCCGGCGGCAACCCCGGGAAGGTTCTCTCAGCCGGGCGGCTCGTCCGGTGCGGGATGCTCGGGATGGACTCCCGCCTGGCGCGGCTTGCCGCGGCCCGCTCCGGACTCGTCCAGGTCGGGCAGTTCCGCGTCGGTACCCTCGCCTCCGCCCTCCTCCGCGTCCTGCCCGGGCGTCCTGGGCAGGACGGGCACGTCCAGCGGGTCCTCGCCCTCCTGTATCTGCTGGTCGGGCATGTCCCTGGGAAGGGGGGTGCCGGGGTCCTTCCCGCCCGTGTCCGCGGCTGCCTTCGGCCGGCGCTCACTCATGGTCCGCCTCCTGTCCCGTGCCATCGGTGGTCGCTTCCCGCGTACCCCCCGCGCCCGGACCGAATCGTCTTTCACCGGGCCGGGGACCGGCGCCCAGCTGCGGCGATCGCCGTGGGTGGCCGTTCGGGATGCACGGCGGCGCGGGCGCTGCTTCCCTGGTCCTGTCCGCTCCCCCACAGATGCAGGAGTGATCATGAGCGTTGCAGGAGAGCCCGGCGGCCGTGCCCAGCAGATGCGCGCCAAGGCGCAGGAACTGAAGGAGGCCGCGGAGCGCGCCACGGACCCGGACCAGCGTCAGCGGCTCCAGGACAAGGCCCGCCGCCTGCGCGAGCAGAGCGAGAAGGAGAGCGGCATGCAGGGCCGGGGCATGGACCCCATGGTGTAGGACCGCACGCCCACGGCACCTACCGGCCGGTGGTCCTTGCGCGTCCGGCGATGCGGAAGGATCACCGGCACAGCCGTGTCCGCCGCCGACCGTTACGGAGCCCTGCCGCCGATGCCCACCCCCCATGATCCGTACGTCCGGGTGCGCGGCGCCCGTGAGCACAACCTCCGTGCCGTGGACGTCGACATCCCGCGCGACACCCTGACGGTCTTCACGGGCGTCTCGGGTTCGGGAAAGTCCTCTCTGGCCTTCGGGACGATCTACGCCGAGGCCCAGCGCCGCTACTTCGAGTCGGTCGCCCCCTATGCCCGCCGGCTGATCCACCAGGTCGGGGCGCCCGACGTGGGTGAGATCACCGGTCTGCCGCCCGCCGTCTCCCTGGAGCAGCGCCGGTCGGCGCCGGGCGCACGGTCGTCGGTGGGCACGGTCACCACCCTGTCCAACTCCCTGCGCATGCTGTTCTCGCGTGCGGGCGATTACCCGCCGGGGGCCGGACGGCTCGACTCCGACGCGTTCTCGCCGAACACGGCGGCCGGAGCGTGCCCCGAGTGCCACGGCCTCGGGCGCATCCACCGCACCACCGAGGACCTGCTGGTACCCGACCCGTCGCTGTCGATCCGGGAAGGGGCCATCGCGGCCTGGCCGGGTGCGTGGCAGGGCAAGAACCTCCGCGATGTGCTGGACGCCCTCGGGCATGACGTCGACCGGACGTGGCGGGAGCTCGATCCGCGGGACCGGGAGTGGATCCTGTTCACCGACGAACAGCCGGTGGTCACCGTCCGCCCGGTCCGGGAGGCGGGCCGTATCCAGCGCCCCTACCAGGGCACGTACATGAGTGCGCGGCGCTACGTGCTGCACACGTTCGCCGATACCCGCAGCCGTACGCTGCGGGCGAAGGCGGAACGCTTTCTCACCGCCGAGCCGTGTCCGGTGTGCCGCGGGAGCCGACTGCGCCCCGAGGCGATGGCGGTCACCTTCGCGGGCCGCACGATCGCCGACCTCGTCTCGCTCCCTCTCGCGACCCTCACCGAGGTGCTGCGCGCGGCGGATGGCGACGGTACGGCGCGTGTGCTGACGGCGGATCTGCTGGCCCGGATCGAGCCCGTGTCCGAGCTGGGACTGGGCTATCTCAGCCTGGACCGCACGGCCCCGACCCTGTCCTCGGGGGAGCTGCAGCGCCTGCGGCTGGCCACGCAGCTGCGCTCGGGGCTCTTCGGTGTCGTCTACGTGCTGGACGAACCGTCGGCCGGCCTGCATCCCGCGGACACGGAGTCGCTGCTCGGCGTCCTCGGCAGGCTGAAGGAGGCCGGGAACTCGGTCTTCGTGGTGGAACACCAGATGGACGTGGTGCGCCGGGCCGACTGGCTGGTGGACGTGGGACCGCTGGCGGGCGAGCACGGGGGCCGGGTGCTGCACAGCGGGCCGCCGGAGGGGCTCGCCGGAGTGGCGGAGTCCGCGACCCGGCGATTCCTGTTCGACGAGGAGCCGCCGCCGGCACGGCGACCGCGCACCCCGGCGGGCCGGATCACCCTGTACGGAGTGGGGCTGCACAATGTGCGGGGTGTCGACGTCTCGTTCCCCCTCGGAGTGCTGACCGCCGTCACGGGGGTCTCCGGGTCGGGTAAGTCCACCCTGGTGGGCGAGGTCCTGGCGGGGGTGCTCGCGGACCGGCGGGCGGCGGACACCGCGGAGGACCCGGGCGCTCGGGTGGCGCACAACTGCGCGTCGGCCGAGGGGCTGGAGGCGGTGGACCGGCTGGTACAGGTGGACCAGCGGCCCATCGGCCGTACGCCCCGCTCCAACCTGGCCACGTACACCGGGCTGTTCGACGTCGTACGGAAGCTGTTCGCGGCCACGGAGGCGGCACGGGAGCGGGGGTACCGAGCGGGCCGCTTCTCGTTCAACGTGGCGGGCGGGCGGTGCGAGACCTGTCAGGGTGAGGGGTTCGTCTCCGTGGAACTGCTCTTCCTCCCCCGTACGTACGCACCCTGCCCGGACTGCCACGGTGCGCGGTACAACCCGCCCACCCTGGAGGTCACCCTGCGCGGCCGCACGATCGCGGAGGTGCTGGACCTGACGGTTGAGGCGGCGGCCGGGTTCCTGGCGGGGACGCCCGCGGCGGAGCGCAGCCTGCGGGCTCTGCTGGACGTGGGGCTCGGCTATCTGCGGCTCGGCCAGCCGGCGACGGAGCTGTCGGGCGGGGAGGCGCAGCGGATCAAGCTGGCCACGGAGCTGCAGCGCGTCCGCCGGGGGCACACCCTCTATCTGCTGGACGAGCCGACGACGGGCCTCCATCCCGCCGATGTGGAGGTGCTCATGCGGCAGTTGCACGGTCTGGTCGAGGCGGGCGACACCGTGGTGGTCGTGGAGCACGACATGGCGGTGGTGGCCGGCGCGGACCACGTGATCGACCTGGGTCCGGGCGGTGGGGACCGCGGCGGACGCGTCGTCGCCACGGGCACCCCGCAGCAGGTGGCGAGGGCGGTGGGGAGCCGTACGGCCCCCTACCTGGCGAAGGCGCTGCGGACGGACTGAGCAGCGACCGCCCCGGTGACCTGGCGGGAGGGTCCTGCCCGGTCACCGGGGTGACGGCCTCGCTCCCGTCGCCGGGCGGGGATCAGCGGCGTACCTTGCGTGTGGCCCGCAGCCACTCCTTGTTCATCGCGGCGATCGACGGCAGCGGAATGCCCTTGGGACAGGCCGTGGCGCACTCCCCGGTCAAGGTGCATCCGCCGAAGCCCTCCTCGTCCATGGTGGCGACCATGTCGAGGACCCGGGTCTCCCGCTCGGGTGCGCCCTGCGGGAGGACGTTGAGGTGGTTGATCTTCGCCGAGGTGAAGAGCATCGCCGATCCGTTGGGGCAGGCGGCGACGCAGGCGCCGCAGCCGATGCACTCGGCGTGCTCGAAGGCGAAGTCGGCGTCCGGCTTGGGCACGGGGGTGGCGTGCGCGTCGGGTGCGGTCCCGGTGGGGGCGGAGATGTATCCGCCGGACTGGATGATCCGGTCGAAAGCCGAACGGTCGACGACGAGGTCCTTGACGACGGGGAAGGCCGAGGCGCGCCACGGTTCGACGTCGATCGTGTCGCCGTCCTGGAAGGACCGCATGTGGAGCTGGCAGGTGGTGGTGCGTTCGGGGCCGTGGGCGTCGCCGTTGATGACGAGGCTGCACGCGCCACAGATGCCTTCGCGGCAGTCGTGGTCGAAGGCGACGGGCTCGTCCCCACCGAGGATGAGCTCCTCGTTGAGGGTGTCGAGCATCTCCAGGAACGACATGTCCCGCGAGATGCCGTCGACTTCGTAGGTGGCCATGGCGCCGGGCGTCTCGGCGTTCTGCTGGCGCCAGACGCGCAGGGTGAGCTTCATGCGTAGCTCCGCTGGGTGGGATGGACGTACTCGAAGACGAGGTCTTCCTTGTGCAGGACGGGGGCGTCGCCGGTGGAGCCGAACTCCCAGGCGGCGGCGTAGGAGTACTCCGCGTCCCTGCGGGCGGCCTCGCCGTCCGGGGTCTGGGACTCCTCACGGAAGTGGCCGCCGCAGGATTCGGCGCGGTGCAGTGCGTCGAGGCACATGAGCTCGGCGAGTTCGAGGTAGTCGACGACACGGTTGGCCTTCTCCAGCGACTGGTTGAGCTGTTCGCCGGTGCCGGGCACCTTGATGCGCCGCCAGAACTCCTCACGGATCCGCGGGATGCGGTCCAGGGCCGTGCGCAGCCCTTCCTCGGTGCGGGCCATGCCGCAGAACTCCCACATGAGTGCGCCGATCTCGCGGTGGAAGGAGTCCGGGGTGCGGTCTCCGTCGACGGCGAGGAGGAGGTTCAGGCGGTCCTCGGTCTCGGCGACGGCCTCGGCGACCGCCGGGTGGCGGTCGTCGATCTCCTCGCTGTGCGGGTGGCGGGCGAGGTAGTCGTTGATGGTGGACGGCAGGACGAAGTAGCCGTCGGCGAGGCCCTGCATCAGGGCGGAGGCGCCGAGCCGGTTGGCCCCGTGGTCGGAGAAGTTGGCCTCGCCGATCGCGAAGAGTCCCGGAACGGTGGTCTGGAGGTCGTAGTCGACCCAGAGCCCGCCCATCGTGTAATGCACGGCCGGGTAGATGCGCATCGGGGTCTCGTACGGGTTCTCCGCCGTGATCTGCGCGTACATGTCGAAGAGGTTGCCGTACTTCTCCTCGACCGCGGCCCGGCCCATCCGACGGATGGCCTCGGCGAAGTCGAGGTAGACGCCCTGGCCACCCGGTCCGACGCCGCGGCCCTCGTCGCAGACGTTCTTCGCAGCGCGGGAGGCGATGTCGCGGGGCACCAGGTTCCCGAAGGCCGGGTAGATGCGCTCCAGGTAGTAGTCGCGCTCGTCCTCGGGGATCTGGTCGGCGGGCCGCTGGTCCCCCTTCGCCTTCGGCACCCAGATGCGGCCGTCGTTGCGCAGCGATTCGCTCATCAGCGTCAGCTTGGACTGGTGGTCGCCGGTACGCGGGATGCAGGTGGGGTGGATCTGGGTGAAGCAGGGGTTGGCGAAGTACGCACCCCTGCGGTGGGCGCGCCAGACGGCGGTGGCGTTGGAGTTCATGGCGTTCGTCGAGAGGTAGAAGACGTTGCCGTATCCGCCGCTGGCCAGGACGACCGCGTCGGCGAAGTGGGTGTCGATCCTCCCGGTGACGAGGTCGCGGGCCACGATGCCGCGGGCCCTGCCGTCGACGACGATCAGGTCGAGCATCTCGGTACGGGCGTGCAGTTCGACGTTGCCCGCGGCGATCTGGCGGGAGAGCGCCTGGTAGGCGCCGAGGAGGAGTTGCTGTCCGGTCTGGCCGCGGGCGTAGAAGGTGCGGGAGACCTGGACCCCGCCGAAGGAGCGGTTGTCCAGCAGTCCGCCGTACTCGCGGGCGAAGGGGACCCCCTGGGCGACGCACTGGTCGATGATCTCGACGGAGATCTGGGCCAGGCGGTGGACGTTGGACTCGCGGGCGCGGAAGTCGCCGCCCTTGACGGTGTCGTAGAAGAGCCGGTGCACGGAGTCGCCGTCGTTGCGGTAGTTCTTCGCGGCGTTGATGCCGCCCTGCGCGGCGACGGAGTGGGCCCGGCGGGGCGAGTCCTGGAAGCAGAACTGGACGACGTGGTAGCCCTGTTCGGCGAGGGTGGCGCCGGCCGATCCGCCGGCCAGTCCGGTGCCGACGACGATGACGGTGTGCTTGCGGCGGTTGGCCGGGTTGACGAGCTTGGCCTGGAAGCGGCGGGTGTCCCAGCGTTCGGCTACGGGGCCCTCAGGGGCCTTGGAGTCGACGACGGGCTCGCCGGTCCGGTAGTTCGTGTAGTCGCTCATGTCAGCTCACCACTCCGGTCATGACGGCGACGGGCACGGAGACGAATCCGGCCGTCAGCACCACTGCGAGGACGTTGGCGAGGGTCTTCAGCACGCGGTCCCGGGTCGCGTTGCCCACGCCGAGGGTCTGCGCCGCACTCCAGAAGCCGTGCTGGACGTGCAGGCCGAGGGCGAGTACGGCGACGATGTAGACGACGTTGCCGTACCAGGTCGAGAAGGTGTCGAGCACGTTCTGGTAGGGGTGCCCGGGCTGGAAACCGCCCGGGTGCACGGTGCCGGTGGTCAGGTCCAGGATGTGCCAGACGATGAACAGCGCGAGGATCACGCCGCCGTAGCGCATGGTGCGGGTGGCGTAGCTCGCGCGCGCCCGCTTGTGCACGTACGCCGTCGGGCGCGCCCGGAGGTCCCGGCGGCTCAGCTGGTAGGCGGAGACGGCGTGCAGGACGACGGCGGCGACGAGCACCACGCGAATGATCCAGAGTGCCCACTCGTAGTGCAGGAAGGGCTCGCCGAGGGTGCGGAGCCAGTGGGCGTAGTGGTTGAACTCGTCGGATCCGAAGAAGACCTTCAGGTTGCCCAGCATGTGCACCACCAGGTAACCGAGCATGATCAGGCCGCTCACGGCCATGATCGTTTTCTTGCCGACGGACGAGTCCCAGAGCGTACGCGTCATGGGGGGCCGTCGGTCCGTCCGCGTTGCCAATGCCATGGACACGAAGCTAGGGGCGCGGGGCGCCATCAGTCCAAGACATGAAACGAGTCATGTCCATAGGCAACGGCTATGCGGCTGGTTATCGTCGGTCCCATGCACTTCCAGCAGCTCACCTACTTCGTGGCCGTGGCCGAGGCCCGGCACTTCACCCGGGCCGCCGAAGAGGTGCACGTCTCCCAGCCTTCTCTCTCCCAGCAGATCAAGGCGCTGGAAAGAGAGCTGGGCGCCGAACTGTTCAGCCGGGCACGGGGCAACATCACCCTCACCGACGCGGGTGAGGCCCTGCTCCCGCTGGCCCGCAGGATCCTGGCGGACGCCGACACGGCGCGGCACGAGGTGCAGGAGCTGGTCCATCTGCGCCGCGGGCGGATCAGGCTCGGCGCCACCCCCAGTGTCTGCACGGGTCTGCTGCCCGAGGTACTGCGCGCCTTCCACGGCGCGCACCCGGGGATCCGGCTCCTGATCGAGGAGGGCGGCTCCCACGACCTCGTACGGGAGCTGGCACGGGGCGCCCTGGACCTCGCGCTGCTCGTGCTGCCGCTGCCCGCCGCCTCCCCCGCGCTCACCACGGTCGAGCTCCTGCAGGAGGACCTGGTGGTGGTGTCGTCGGCTGCCCGGCCCGCACCCGGCCGCCGGGGCGCCGTGCACATCGCCGACCTGGAGAACGAGCCGCTGGTGATGTTCCGGCACGGTTACGACCTGCGCGAACTGACGGTCGCCGCCTGCCGTGCCGCGGGCTTCGAGCCCTCGTTCACCGTGGAGGGCGGTGAGATGGACGCCGTACTGGGCTTCGTACGGGCCGGGCTCGGGATCGCCGTGGTGCCCCGCATGGTCGCCGTACGGGCCGGCCCCGACCTGCGGACGACGACGCTGGCTTCGCCGGGTCTGCGGCGCACCATCGCGCTCGCGCACCGCAGCGACGTCGAACCGCCGCGCGCGGCGCGCGAGCTGCAGCGCATGCTCCTGGGGGCAGGGCCGCCCGCCGGCCCCGCGGCCTCCGGCGGGCCCGGCCCGTCCGGCGGCTGAGGGGAGAAGCCGTCCGGCGGCTGCCGTGAGCCGTCGGACGGCTGCCGGACGGCTGGGAGCGGTCCGTCAGACGGCGTCCGCCAGCAGCAGCGAGTGGATCCGGTCCGGGGCGCCCGGCCTGGCGTAGTACCAGCCCTGGGCGGTGTCGCAGCCGAGCTGCCTCAGCTGCTCCGCCTGCGCGCCGGTCTCCACGCCCTCCACCGTGACCGCGAGGTCCAGGCTGTGGGCGAGCGAGACGATGCCCTCGACGATCTTCAGGTCGACCGGATCGGCCGGGTGGTGCTGCATCCCCTGCGTGAAGGAACGGTCCAGCTTGAGCACGCTCACCGGCAGCCGCCGCAGGTTCGCCAGGTTCGAGTAGCCCGTCCCGAAGTCGTCGAGCGCGATGTCGACGCCCATCTCCGCGAGTTGGCGCAGCGGCTTCAGCAGGTCGTCGTCCGCCCCGATCAGCGCGGACTCGGTGACCTCCAGGCAGAGCGCACCCGGCTCCAGTCCGGAGCGTTCCAGTACGTCGACGGTCTCGGCGACCAGCCGGGGGTGGTGGAGCTGGGTCGGCGAGAGGTTCACGTTGATCCGCAGGGGGCCTCCGTCGGTGTGCCGCTCCTGCCAGTGGTTGGCCTGGCGCACGGACTCCTCCAGCACCCAGCGTCCGAGCGGCACGATGAGCCCGGTGTGCTCGGCGAGCGGGATGAAGCGGTCCGGCCCGAGGATGCCGTGCTGCGGGTGGCACCAGCGCACCAGCGCCTCCGCGCCGTGCACGCTGCCGTCGTGCAGGTGCACGAGCGGCTGGTACTCGATGAAGAACTCCCCGCGGTCCAGCGCCGTGGGCAGGGCCGTCGTGAGCCCGTGCCGGGTGATGGCCCGGGCGTCGGCCTCGGCGTCGGCGATCGCGAAGCGGTTGCCGCCCGCGGCCTTGGCCCGGTACATGGTGATGTCCGCACTGCGCAGCACCTCGGCGGCGGTGCGCTCGCCGGAGGGCCCTTCGACGACGCCGATGGACCCGCGTACGGTCAGCTCCCGCCCGTCGAGACGGATGGGCGTGGCGAGCGCGGAGAGGATGCGGCCGGCCAGTTCGTCGACCTCGTCCTCGGTACGGGTCCCGGTCGTCAGGGCCACGAACTCGTCCCCGCCGAGCCGGGCGACCATCTCGCCGGGTGCGGTCGCGCAGCTCTGCAGCCGGTCGGCGACCTCGACCAGGAGCCGGTCGCCGGCCGCGTGGCCCAGGCTGTCGTTGATCGCCTTGAAGCCGTCGAGGTCGAGGTAGCAGAGCCCGAAGCGCATGCCCTCCCTGGGGGCGAGGGCCTTCTCCAGGCGCTCGAAGAACAGGGTCCGGTTGGGCAGTCCGGTGAGCGCGTCGTGGGTGGCCTCGTAGCGCAGCCGCAGGTTGAGCAGCCTCCGCTCGGTGGTGTCCTCCATGAGGGCGAGCTGGTACTGCGGCTGCCCCTCCGCGTCCCGTAGCAGCGAGACCGTGAGGTTGGTCCACAACACGGTGCCGTCGTTGCGGTAGTACGGTTTCTCGACGCTGTAGTGCTCGCGCTCGCCGCGCACCAGTTCGGCGTAGTACTTCCACACGTGCGGCGAGTCCTCGGGGTGGACCCACTCGTTCACCTTGTGGCTGCGGACGTGGTGCTCGAGCCCGCCGAACATCCGGGTGAGGGTGTCGTTGATCTCCAGGATGTTGCCGTCCAGGTCGGCGATGCCGATGCCGATGGCGGCGTCCTTGAACACGGCGCGAAAGCGTGCCTCCGTGGCGTGCAGGGCCTGTTCGGCCTGCGAACGGGCGGCGAGCGCCGAGCGTGCGATGGCCTCCTGCTCGGCGAGGGTGCGTTCGCGCAGTGCCTGTGTGAACCCTCCGGCCAGGGCGTGCTGGATGCGCGCGCACCGGGCCCGGCTGTCCTCCGTGGAGAGTTCCACCGGGCCGTTGCCGCCGCAGTAGAGCACCAGGTAGGAGTCGATGACGCCGAGCGTGGAGCTCAGCGCGTCGGGGTCCGTGCAATGCGCCGCGACCAGCGCGCCGCCCACCCGGTGTGCGGGCGTGGCGTCGAAGGGCCGCGCGTGGAGGATCGCGTCCAACTCCCTGGCGAGCGGCAGCAGATGCTGCTCGAACTCCGGGCGGGTCATGGACGTGGCGGTGGACGGGAAGATGGCCCGGCTCCAGATGGTGGCGAATCTTCGGAGCCGGCCCTCGGGGCCGTCCGGTTCCGCGTCCGGCGTGCCGGACGCCTGGGCGGGAATGCTCACGCCTTGCGCCCCACCCCGGCGAAGCCCGAGAACGCGAAGGGGTCTTCCTGGGCCCGCCCCTCGGGGGACTCGGGACGCCAGTCGGGCATGGAGACGAGGCCGGGCTCGACCATGTCGTATCCCTCGAAGAACCCGCTGATCTCCGCGCGCGACCGCATGATCAGCGGGTTGCGGATGCTGCGGTAGACACCGACCGCGCCACCGGCCTCCTCCTGCGGAAGCGGAATGCCCTCGTAGGAGGCGTGCGTAAGGATGAGCAGGCTGCCGGGTGCCAGCGCGTCACGCAGTTCGGCGACGGCCGCGTACGGGTCGTCGGCGTCCTCGATGAAGTGGAGCACCGCGACGAGCAGCAGCGCCACGGGCTTGCCCAGGTCGAGGAGTCCGCGGACCTCCGGTGCGTCCAGGATCGTGCGGGGCTCGCGCAGGTCCGCGGCGGCGACCACGGTCCGCTCGTTGCCCTCGAGGACGGCCTGGCTGTGGGCGACGGCGACCGGGTCGTGGTCGACGTAGACGATCCGCGCCTCCGGGTCGGCCGCTTGGGCCACTTCGTGGACATTGCCGAATGTCGGTATGCCGGAGCCGATGTCCAGGAACTGGCTGACGCCCGAATGGGCCGCGTAGTGCACGGCCCTGCGCATAAACGCACGATTCGCCTGCATGATCTTGGGAAGGCCCGGCAGGAACTCCATGGCCTTGCGGGCCGCTTCCCGGTCCACCTCGAAATTGTGCGAACCGCCCAGATAGAAATCATACATGCGAGACACACTCGGCACCGAGATGTCAATGCCCTGCGGTGCCCAGGCGGGACGCTCCATCGATGTCTCCAACAAGTCGCCACGGCGATCCGGCCATGTGCATGGTCAGTGTTGTCCAGAGGCTACTGACCGGTCGCCAGGAGAGCGAGTGGAAACGGGAATGAGAGATCCGTTATTGGTCACACACCAGTGGCATGTGCAAGAGTCCGTCGCTGCCCGTGAACATGCGGCGACGGACCGGCACGAAATGGCTTCCCGACCCCGCCCCGAGACGCCGGCCGACTTTACACCGGATGCCACGGCCTTCCATGTCCCGCCGATACTCCGGCTGTTGGTGACCCCGGCTTCCCCACACCGGCAGACGTCGCCGTCCGGCCGGCAGTCGACCGGGTGCCGCTGGCTGACGTCGGTGCGGCCGGAGGTGACGCATCCCTTCATGGTGACACCTCCGACGTCATTCTCAGCCGCATGGCTGACGACCGGCCACTTCCCGGACGGTTACCCGTGCGTACCGGCCTCTTCGGCCGAACCGAGGCGTTCGGGAAGCGGTGAACCGCCGTGCCCGCTTGCCGACGGCGCTGTTTCCGAGTTCAGGATCTTTCCGGACCGAAAATCCGGCGAGATCGTCCGGCGCCGAGCCGAGGGATGGTCGGTGTTCACCCCCGTGCTGTTTCCGTACGGCGCCGCGGCGAACCAGGAAGCGCCCACCTCCTGCCCGTTGGACCCCCGTCCGTGTTCTCGGCGTACCGCCGCGTCGGCCGGTCCGTGATCGTGGGTTGTTCCGTCCGTCGGCCTGGTGCCTCCGGTGCTCCCCGATCAGCGCCGCGTCGTTCCCGGCGGGCGCCGTCGGGCAGGTCTTCGCGCACCTCCCCCTCGCACGTCCGAGCCGTAGCAGCCGCCCCGCACCGATGCCCTGTCCGAGCCGGAGCCGCCGTCGGCCCGCTGCTGCGCGGAGCCCAGGTCGCCCCCGGCCACGGAGACCGACGAAGCGCCCGTCTCCTGACCGCACGCCTCCGTCAGCACCCACAGGAGCGACAGGACAGCCGCTTCGCCCGACCGCGGGGCTCGCTGGCTACGCATACCGGCTCCCCTTCCCTCGCCTGCCGGGACGCGGGCCCGCGTTTCCCCTGGCCGTGGGCACGGTTCCGGGCCAAACGCGAACCGCCGGACTTACCCTCCATCGGGCGAATCGGTCCGGCCCCCCGCGTGTCCTGCCACGGCGGGGAACATGCTCCCCGGCGTGTACGGATCACGCATACCGCGGCTCGCGGCCGCCATCGCCCTGCTCTGGCTGCTCGCCGTACCGGCGCCCGCCGCCGGTGACTCCTGCGCGATCGCCTCCCTCGGGCAGGGGGACGGCGATTCGTCCGTCGCCGTGGCCGGCGACGGGCAGTGCGAGGCCGTCGTCCCCGGCCCCGAACCGCCCCCGCCGCCTCCACCACCGCCATCACCCCCCTCGCCACCCGCGCCGGAACCACCGTCACCGCCGCCCCCTTCACCACCCGCGCCCGAACCACCACCGCCGCCCCCTTCACCACCCGCACTCAGACCACCACCCCCTTCGCCTCCGCCGCCACCGGCCCCCGCACCGCCCGAACCGGAACCGGAACCCGCGCCACCACCACCGCCCCCACCCCCCTCGCGCCCGTCCTCCCCCGCCCCAACAGCGCGGCCCGCCCCGCCCGTGCCCAGGCCGATCACCCTGCCCACCTACCGGAAGGCAGCCCGCAAGGCCTCCAGGAGCGGCACCTCGCTGATCTCCCTCACCTTGGTGGTCACCGCCCCCGCCGTCTTCGCCGTAGCAGTGCTGCGGCCCCGATCGTCCCGCTGACCGTGAAGGGCACCCATGTCGGAATGGCTTGTTCTGACCATCGCGATGGCCTCGGCCTGTGCCGTCGTCCTGACCATCGCCATCCTCAACAACCGCCGGATCGGCGCCGACGACGACCCGTCGGAGACGCCTGACGTCATCGAGTACATGACGATGATGATCGGCGTGGTGTACGCGATCGTGCTCGGCCTGGCCATCGCGGGTGTCTGGGAGGGCCGCAGCGCCGCACAGGAATCGGTACGCCTGGAGGCCCAGGCCCTGCACGAGGTCAGCGCGCGCTCCGCCGTCTACCCATCCCAGGTGCGCGACCGCATCCGCGGGGACGTCGAGGCGTACGTGGCCTATGTCGTCGACGACGAGTGGAAGGCCATGACCGAGCACGGCTCCCTCACCGAGGAAGGCACCAGGCTGCTCGACCGGGTACGGGCCGACGTGACGAGGTACGTCCCCCGGACGGACCTCGAGGGGCAGGCCTACCAGCCTCTGGTCGACCAGGTGGCCGCGGCGGACGACGCGCGCGGCGCGCGGGGGCAGAACGCCGGGGCGACGATGCCGGGAGTCGTCTGGTTCGGCCTGATCACCGGAGCGCTGGTCACGGTCGGGCTGATCTTCACGCTCCAGATCCGCAGAACCTTCCGTGAACTGCTGCTGGCGGGCCTCTTCAGTGTGCTGATCGCCTTCCTGCTCTTCCTCATCTGGGACTTCGACGCCCCCTTCGGCCGGGGCATCTCGGCCACCGCCGCACCCTTCGTCGATCTGTTCCCGCACGCCGCCGGCGGGTAGCTCCGGGGCACGTCCTGCCCCCGGCCGGGGGAAAGGACTGCCCCATTCGCCTGACCCCGATCGCGGGCCATATACGACACTCCTAGCGTTCCGGGCATCGAGGTGCATCTCTCACGCCGTGCGGAAATCGGTTCCGCGGCTGCTCCTCGGGGACCCGGAGGATTCACCATGCGCGCGATACGTGTCGCACCCGTCGCTCTGCTGGGCGCCGTCGCCTGCGCCCTGATGACACCGGCCGCATCGGCCCAGGTGCTCACCGGCGGCACGTCCACCACGTTCACGCCGACCCTCACTCCCTCGACCGTCGCGCCGGGCGGACGGGTCACCCTGGGCGCCGTGGGCTGCACCGGTGACGCGACCGCGTCCTCGGGCGTGTTCGACACGGTCACCATCCCGCGTGGCAAGTCGGCCACCACCACGGTCGGCCAGGGGGCGAAGCGGGGCGCCGTCTACCAGGTCACGTTCCGCTGCGGCGCCACCACGCGGACGGCCGCCCTGACCATCACAGCTGCCACCACCCCGACGACCAGTTCCACCGCCTCCCCCCGCGGAGTGCTGGGAGGACTCGGCGGCAGCATCGACCCGGTGGGTCCGGCCGAGATCGCCGCGGGATCCGCACTCGTGACGGCAGCCGCGGCCGGCACCTTCTTCGCCCTGCGACGGCGGCACACCGGCCGCCAGCACTGACCGCACTGCCCCTCTGCCGCACACGACAGTCGCCCCGGGTCCTCTTCCAGGACTCGGGGCGACGGGCGTATCGGGCCGGGCGGGACGTTCGCCGCCTCAGGCCGCCGCATCGCTCATCCGGCGACGGACGATGAAGACGGCGCCACCCACGGCTGCCGCGGCGACGAGGCCGCCGCCCACCTGCATCTCCACGGTGCTCGGACCGATGGAACCGCCGAGACCGCCCTGTGCTCCCCGGCCGGGGAGCACGGTGAAGCGGGCCGTCGCCACCAGGTCGGTCTCATGCCCGCGGTTGCCGCGGTCACCACCGTTGCCCCGGTCTCCGGCCTCGCCCCGGTCACCGCCGTCGCCGCCTGCGCCGCCGTCACCGCCGTTCCCGAAGTTGTTGTCGCTCTCGTTGCACTTCACGGACAGGCTGTAGTGGCCTGGGGTCGCGTTGTGCCGGATGTGCGCCGTGGCGTAGCCGACCCGGCCCGGGGACAGGTTCACCGTCGGGAACGCGTTCGACCACACCTTGCCGCCGGAGCGGCCGCAGCCCTCGGCGCTCACCTGCATGGTGGCACCCTGGTGGACCGAGGACGGGTGGACGGTGACATTGGTCGGAATGTTGCTCGGATTGCTGCCCGGGCCGCCGCCCGCAGCGGCCAGCGGGGCAGCGAGCCCGACCGCCGCGCATGCGGTCGCGGTCGCCGCGAGAGCGCGTGAAGCACGCATCGTTGAACCTCCAGCGGGAAGCGCGCCCCGGAGTCTTGTTCTCCGGGATCATTGGACGAGAACGCATCCCATGACGAACCCTCACCACAGACGGCGACCGTCGCACGTCGGTACTGCTCCACCCCGGTGAGCCGACACGCCGTCTTTCGTGTCGTCGATCTGACGGATCTGCAGGTCACGGACCGTCAGAACTTTTATCCGCTCATTACTCCGAAGAGCAGAGCCCTCTTCCGCAGGCGCCCGGCCCGCCACCCGTTCGCCCGTCCCCGATCGCCGCCCCTGCCGAGCGCACCTAGCCTGTGCGATGTCGCGACGAAGGGAGAACCATGGGCCGGGACCAGTGGGGCGGCGAGCGCAGAAGACGTACACCCTGGGGCGCGATCGCCCTGGTGTTGCTCACGGGCGTCGCCCTGATGCGCAACGGCGTGGACACCTCTGCCGGGCCGCCGCAGCCCGCCGCCGCGGCCTCCGTGGCCGGCCCGCAGGACCCGGCCACGGCCGCCCCCGCCGCCGGCGATCCGGTCCAGCCGCTCCCGTACGCCCCGGCCTCGCGCGTGCAGATCCCGTCGATCCAGGTCGACGCGCCCGTGGTCGACGTGAACCTGGACCCGGCCGGCTGGATCGAGGCCCCTCCCGCTCAGGACCCGAATCTCGTGGGCTGGTACCAGAACGGCATCGCTCCGGGGCAGCGTGGGACGGCCGTGGTGGTCGGCCACGTCGACAACCTGGCGGGCCCCGCCGTCTTCTACGGTCTGGGCTCTCTGAGCAAAGGCCGGCAGGTAGAGGTGGAGCGCTACGACGGCAGGGTGGCGGTGTTCGAGATCTACGGCGTCGAGGTCTTCCACAAGGACGACTTCCCCGGCGCCCGGGTCTACGGCGACACCGGGTACGCCGAGCTGCGGGTCATCACCTGCGGCGGCGGCTACACGAAGGCCGGCGGGTACGACGGGAACGTGGTGGTCTTCGCCCGGCTTGTCGACACGCGGTAACCGCGGCCCACGGCACTCCAGGGGGCGCCGGCCGTGCGGGCCGGCGCCCCCTGCGCCCGTCGTCAGCTGCGGTGCGGGACGGTCAGCCGGTAGCCGTCCGCGATCAGCGAGGGCAGATACCGGCGCAGCGCCTCCACGCTCTGGGACCGGTCGCCACCCGCGTCGTGCGAGAGGACCACGACGCCGGGCGCGGCGCCCCGCTCGACCCTGCGGACGATCGTGCCGGTTCCCGGCCGCGTCCAGTCCAAGGTGTCGACGGTCCAGGCCATCGGCTCCATGCCCATCGCCGCGCCGATCTCGAAGGAGTGCCGGTTCCAGGCACCGTACGGAGCGCGGTACCACAGGGGTGGGGCGCCGAGCGTCCGCTCGATCACGTCGCTGGTGCGGCCCAGCTCGTCACGGATCGCGCGCCGGGAGAGCCCGGGGATCAGCGGATGGGACCACGAGTGGTTGCCGACCACGTGCCCGTCGTCCGCCATCTCGCGCAGCAGGTCACGGTGGCCGGTGGCCATCCAGCCGCAGACGAAGAACATCGCCCGGACGCCGTACCTGCGCAGCGTGGCCAGGATGTCCGGCGTGTACCGGGGGTCGGGACCGTCGTCGAAACTGAGCACCATGGCGTCGTGCCCGAGTTCGGGCAGTTCCTCGAAGGGGCGGGTGCGCACCGGTGGCGCCGCGGGCCGGAAACGGGGGGCGGCGTGCCCGGTCATGGGTCTCAGCCGGTAGGCCGCGCCTCCGGCCCGCGTACGCGCCGGGGGGCCGGCGGCCGCGGCAAGCGGCTCGCCGCCGGGTCGGACGGGGGTACGGGCCGGGTCGGCGGCGACCACGCGGACAGCGGTGGCGGCCCCGAGCGCGAGGGCGAGACGCAGAAGGGGGCGGCGCCCGACGGGGAACTGATCATATTTCATGACCAACTGCTCGCACGGAGTCGGCCGCGGGCCCGCCGACCACACCGGGGAAGGGGCGAGGTGCACCCGATGGGGCGAGTGCCGCGCGGTGTCCGGCGGGGCCTTCCGGGCGGGCAGGCGGCCCGGGACGCAAGCGGCCGACGCGAGCGGCTAACCTCGTGGCCGTGACAGACCAGCAACAACACCGGTTCGAGCGCGGCACGGACGGGCCCAAGGTGATCGTCGCCGGCATCGACGGGTCCGACTCCTCGATGCGCGCAGCCGCGTACGCGGCGGGCCTCGCCCGCCGCCAGAACGCGATGCTCACCCTCGTCTACGTGCAGCCGGTGCTTTCAGCCGGCGCCGCTCTGGGAGCCCCGGTGGCCGAGGCGACCGGGGAGGTCGCCGAGGGGCTGGTGAACGAGATCAGGACGTCGGCCGAGCGACTGAAGGACACGTGGAACGTCCGATGGGAGTTCCACACCTTCCGCGGCGACCCCTACAACGGACTCGTGACGGCGGCGGACGAACTGAAGGCGGACGCGGTGGTGGTCGGCGCGTCGGAGTCGGCCGGGCACCGGTTCATCGGATCGGTGGCGGTACGGCTGGTGAAGGCCGGACGGTGGCCGGTCACCGTCGTGCCGTGATGCCCGGCACCCCCGGGCCCGTCTCGCCCCGGGTCACTTCCCCCTGACGAGACCGTCCTGCGCGGCGCCCCGGCTGAGCACGACGGCGCTGATGCGGTCGAGGATCTCCCGGCGGCGGTCCCTGCCGTCGTCCGCCGGGTCGTCGAGGTCGGTGACGCGCCCGGCCTCGGGGTCGAACCACTGGGGAAGGAACTCGGCCTTCGTGACCTTCCAGCGCCCACCGGGTGCGTCGGGCGGGGCGAAGGTGAACCGGCCCATGGAGCTCTCGTTGCCGCGCGGGGCGGGTGCTCCCTCGTCGTCGATCATGGCGCCGGCAATCTGGTCGCCCATGCCGTAGACGATCCAGGTGCCGTTGACCTTCTCGTACGCCTGGGGAACGTGCGCGTGGGTGCCTACGATCAGGTCGATGTCCGGGCGTCCCGCGGTGGCGGAGGCCGTCAGCTCGCGGCCGAGATCCCGTTGTGTGTCGTCGGGGGCCTCCTGCCACTCCGTGCCCCAGTGCAGGGAGAGGACGACGACGTCGGCGCCCGCACGCCGGGCCGCGCGGGCGTCGGCGAGGATCCGGTCCTTGTCGAGCAGGTTGACGGCCCAGGGCTGCCCGTCGGGGAGCGGGATGTCGTTGGTGCCGTAGGTGTACGCGAGGTGGGCGACCTTCGCCGCCTTCTTGCCCGTGCCGGCCGTGAGCACGGCCGGACGGCGGGCCTCGGCCGCGGAGCGGGCGGAGCCGGCGTGGGCGACGCCCGCCCGGTCCAGCGCGTCGAGCGTGCGTCCGATGCCTTCGGCCCCGTCGTCCAGGGTGTGGTTGGAGGCGGTGGAGCAGGAGTCGAATCCGGTGGCACGCAGGGCCGTCGCCACCTCGGGCGGCGAGCGGAAGGACGGGTAGCCCGTGTAAGGGCCCCCCTTCTTCCCGTAGACCGTCTCCATGTGACAGATGGCCAGATCCGCACCGCGGACCAGGGGGGCGGCGCCCTTGAGCATGGGGCGGAAGTCGTAGCCCTTTCCGCCGGCGTCGGCGGCCGCGCGGTCGATGACCGAGGAGTGCGGGAGGACGTCGCCCGAGGCCAGCAGGGTGAAGGCACGCGCATCGTCCGCTCCCCCGCCGCCCGCTCCGCGATCAGCGGATGCCTGCCGCCCCGCGAACCCCGGCGGTGCGGAGGCCTGGCCGGTACAGGCTGTTGCGGCGAGCAGTGCGGCGGCGGCGAGCACCGTGGCGGGTCGGATGTGTTGCATCATCTGCGCGACTCCTGGTTGGGATGATTTCGGCCATCCGAATAGACATATATACATACCGGCGAGTCAAGGACAAAGGTGCTCAAGTACCTGAATCGGTCGTATCGCTGTCTCCCGACCGTTCACCGCACCATTCGCCGCTCCGTGCGACCGCTCGCCGCACACCTCGGTGCACCGCCTGTTCCCCGGCCACCCGATGCGTTCGTATACGCCAGGTGGAGCGAGGCGGCTGGGGCCTCCTCGGGAAAGGACGTGCACGATGACCACGGCGACAACCGATGAACGGGCCCTCGCGGAGTTGCAGCGGGAGCACGGGCCGGCCCTGTTCCACTTCCTCCTCGGGCTGACCTTCGGTGACCGCCAGCGGGCGGAGGACCTGCTGCAGGAGACCCTGGTCCGTGCCTGGCAGCACCCGGAGGCTTTCGACGCCCCGTACGACTCGATGCGCCCCTGGCTCTTCACCGTGGCCAGGCGCCTGGCCATCGACGCCCGCAGGTCCCGTCAGGCCCGGCCCCCGGAGGTCAGCGACGCGGTCCTGGAGAGCGCCCCCGCCCGGGAGAACACCGCCGAGGCGGCGGTGCGCGCGCTCGACGTGCGCGAGGCCGTCAGGACGCTGAGCCCGGAACACCGTGCGGTGCTGGTGCAGATCTACTTCCGCGGGCTGAGCGTCGGCGAGACGGCCCGGGTCCTCGGCATACCGGCGGGCACCGTCAAGTCCCGCTCGTACTATGCGCTGCGGCTGCTCTCGCGCAACCTGCCCGGCTACTCCAGCAGGTCCTCCTCGTCCAGCAGCGGGAGCAGGCACACGGCGTCCGCGACCTCCACGTAGGCGGCGGCGCAGGGGTCGCACCGCTGGAGGTGCCGGGCTACGGGACCGGTCTCGTCCGAGGTCAGGGCATCGAGCACGTACGCGCCCAGCAGCCGCACGACGTGGGGGTCGTCACCGCGGTCGGCGGTCATCACACCTCGTATCTCCCGACGGATCCTGCCCTTCTGCCCACGCGGGGGACGCGCCCCCGGTTCAATGCTGCGTGAACCCCCCGGGCCGAGTCGAGGAAAGAGGCGAGACGGGATGCGTCCCGAACATCACGACACCACCGGAGGCGGGCTGCTGGTCCCGATGGCCTGGTTGTACGCCGAGTACGTCGCGGACGAGGTACTCATGACCGGTGACCTGATGGAGCCGGCGACGCCGGAGTACCGCGCGGGACGTGACGCCCTCGCCCTGACGGTCTTCCTCGCCGGGGCGGCCCCCCTCCCCGGTACGGCGGCCCCGGGCGCGCTGGCTGCGGCCGGGGTGGACGAGCTGCGGCTGCTCACCGCATCCGGCACGCCCTGGCGGCAGTGGGTGTGCGAGCAACTGGACGCACGGGCCCTGCCCGGGGCCCGGGACGGGGAGCCGGACCCCGATCTGGCCCTGGCGCGTGCGGCGTGGCGGTGGCTGGAGGAGACCGAACTGCTGGCGGCGGACCTGGAGGCGATCGGTGCGCCGCGCCGGGAGCACGTGGCGGAGGAGCAGGACGGCGAGGTGCAGGTGTGGACACCCGCCTGGCAGCTCGGACTGCCGCTGGGGCATCTGGCGGTCCATCTGTACTGAGCCTCCCGGTGCCCCGCGGTTCGGGCCCGAGCCGCCGGGGCACCGGGCGTTCCTCTCCGCCCGGCCGCCCGCCGCGTCATGACCCGTGGACGCCCGCACGGTACTTGGGCAGCCTCAGGGTGATCTTCATGCCGGCTCCGGCCCCCGTCTCGATGACGAGCCCGTAGTCGTCCCCGTACACCTGCCGCAGCCGCTCGTCCACGTTGAGCAGGCCGATCCCGGTGGAGGCACCGCCCTCGCCGCGCAGGATCTGCCGCAACCGCCCCGGTTCCATCCCGGTGCCGTCGTCCTCGATGACGACCTCGGCCTCGGCCCCGGCGTCCAGTGCGCTGATGGTGATGCGGCTGTGGCGCACCGCGCCTTCCAGCCCGTGCTTGACCGCGTTCTCGACCAGGGGCTGGAGGCAGAGGAACGGCAGGGAGACCGGCAGCACCTCGGGGGCGACCTGCAGGGTCACGGACAGCCGTTCGCCGAACCGGGCCCGGACGAGCGCCAGGTACTGGTCGATGGAGTGGAGTTCGTCGGCCAGCGTGGTGAACTCGCCGTGCCGGCGGAACGAGTAGCGGGTGAAGTCGGCGAACTCCAGCAGCAGTTCCCGTGCCTGCTCGGGGTCGGTACGTACGAAGGACGCGATGGCGGCCAGCGAGTTGAAGATGAAGTGCGGCGAGATCTGGGCCCGCAGCGCCTTGATCTCGGCCTCGATGAGCCGGGTGCGGGAACGGTCGAGTTCGGCGAGTTCCAGCTGTACGCAGACCCATCGGGCCACCTCCCCGGCAGCCCTGGCGAGCACGGCCGATTCCCGGGGGGCGTACGCCACGAGCGTCCCGAGCACCCGGTGGTCGACTGTGAGCGGGACGGCGACCGCCCAGCGGAGCGGACAGTCCAGGTCCCCGCAGTCGCTGTGGAACGCGGTGTCCCGGCCGCTGGAGAGCAGTGCCCGGACCTGCTGCATCACGTCCTTGCCGTGGTGGTCGCCCTCGCCGTCCCACACGAGCACCCGGTCGCGGTCGGTGAGGCAGAGAGCGTCGGTGCCGAGCAGCGAGCGGAGCCTGCGGGCCGATCTGCGGGCACTCTCCTCGGTCAGCCCGGCGCGCAGCGGCGGGGCGGCCAGGGAGGCGGTGTGCAGGGTCTCGAACGTGGCGTGTTCGACGGGGGTGCCCACGTCGCTGGTGCGCACCGGCCGGGCCGTGCGGCCCAGCAGGAAGCCGGTACCGAAGAGGAGCAGGGTGAGCACGGCTACGGCGGCGATCCCGGCCCCGGTCATCGCCCGCCTCCGGCAGGGAAGTCGGTCATCGCCCTCTCCCCGAGGTCAGTGCTTCCGGTAGGTGGAAGCGGGACATGGCGGCGTTGGTGCCCGGCGGTATCCGCCCCGGGGTGGCCAGCGAGACCAGGATCATCGCGAGGAAACCGACCGGTACGGACCAGACGGCGGGCCAGGCCAGCAGGGCGTGCGGCCAGCCCGGCGGCCGCACCGCGCCGCTGACGGTGATCGCCACGGCCAGCAGCGCGGAGCCGCCACCCAGCAGCAGTCCGGCGATCGCCCCGGGCGGAGTGAGCCGCCGCCACCAGATACCAAGGAGGAGGAGCGGGCAGAACGACGAGGCGGAGACCGCGAACGCCATGCCGACCGCGTCGGCCACCGGCACCCGGCCGACCAGCAGCGAACCTGCCAGCGGCACGGCGACGGCGAGGACGGTGGCCAGCCGGAAGTGCCGTACGCCTCGCGAGGGCAGGACGTCCTGGGTGATCACTCCGGCGACGGCCATGGTGAGCCCGGACGCCGTGGACAGGAACGCGGCGAACGCGCCGCCCGCGACGAGCGCGCCGAGCAGGTCCCCGCCGAGGCCGCCGATCACCCGGGCGGGCAGCAGCAGGACGGCGGCGTCGGAGTCGCCCCCGTGGATGAGTTCGGGGGCGTAGAGCCTGCCCAGCGCCCCGTACACCGGCGGCAGCAGGTAGAACGTGCCGACCAGGGCGAGGACCGCGACGGTCGTCCGGCGGGCGTCGCGGCCGTTGGGGCTCGTGTAGAAGCGCACCACGACATGGGGCAGGCCCATCGTGCCGAGGAAGGTGGCCACGATCAGGCCGTACGTCGCGTACAGCGGGTGGTCGGCGCGGAAGGCGGACACCTGGTCGTCGAAGCTGACGCGGGGCTGTCCGTCACCGCGCCAGGCCAGCACCAGGAAGATCGCCGGGACGAGGAGCGCGGTGAGTTTCAGCCAGTACTGGAAGACCTGGACGAAGGTGATCGAGCGCATCCCGCCCGCCGCGACGGCGAGCACCACGACCGAGGCGACGAGGGCGTCGCCGAGCCACCCCGGCGCTCCGGTGAGGATCTTCAGGGTGAGCCCGGCGCCCTGGAGCTGCGGGACGAGATAGAGCCAGCCCGCGCCGACCACGAACACGCTGACCAGCCGGCGCACCTGCCGCGACTCCAGCCGCCCTTCGGCGAAGTCGGGCAGGGTGTACGCCCCCGAGCGGCGCAGCGGGGCGGCGACGAACACCAGCAGCACGAGGTATCCGGCGGTGTAGCCGACCGGGTACCAGAGCATGTCGGGGCCGTGCACGAGGACGAGGCCCGCGATGCCGAGGAAGGAGGCCGCGGAGAGGTACTCGCCGCTGATCGCCGCGGCGTTGAGCCGGGGCCGCACGGTGCGGGAGGCGACGTAGAAGTCGGAGGTGGTGCGGGAGATCCGCAACCCGAAGCCGCCGACGAGGACGGTGGCGAGGACGACGAGGGCGACCGCCACCACCGGTGCCGGGTGGGCGGGGCTGCTCACGGTGCGGGTCGGCCTTCCACGAGTCTGGCGAAGTCGCGCTCGTTACGTTCCGCCCGGCGTACGTACCACAAGGCGGTGAGGGTGAGCGGCGGATAGGTGGCGAAGCCGAGCACCGCCCAGACGACGGCGTTGCTGTGCAGGGCCTCGAAGACGAGGGGCAGGGTGCCGGCCACGAGGGCCAGCACGGTGAAGGCGGTAAGTCCGACGCGGAGCTGACTGCGCATCAGCGAGCGCACGTAGGCGCCGCCCAGTGCCGTCTGCTCGTCGATCTCCGACTGGGCACGGTAGCGGGGCAGCGGACGCACCCGTCGCGGCTCCCCCGTGACCACTTCACGCCGGGGCGTGCTCTCTGCGGACATGGGCTCGGAGTGTAGGCGGCGCGAGGGCCGCCTGGGAAGGGGCGGCGGCGGGGTAGGCGCAGGTCAGCGGCCGGTCTGCCGCATCAGGAGGTCGCGCAGGGCGCGGGTGTGGCGACGGCTGACCGCGAGGTGCGCCTCCCCGATGCGGACGCTCATGCTGCCCGCGTCGAGCCGTAGCTCGTCGATGCGGTTCAGCGCGACGAGGTGGCGGCGGTGGATGCGTACGAACCCCCGGGAGCGCCAGCGCTCCTCCAGGGTGGTGAGCGCAATCCGGACGAGGTGGCTGCCGGTGGCGGTGTGCAGCCGGGCGTAGTCGCCCTGCGCCTCGGCGTACGCGATGTCCTCGACCGGGACGAACCGGATCACCCCGGCGAGCTCGACCGCGATCTGGTCGGCCGCCGCGTCGTGGACGGGCGCGGAGCGTTCGCCGACCTGTTCCGCGACGCGGCGTACGGCTTCGGCCAGGCGCTCGCGGCGGACGGGTTTGAGCACGTAGTCCACGGCCTTGAGGTCGAACGCGTGTACGGCGAAGCCCTCGTGGGCGGTGACGAACACGATGAGCGGCGGCGCGGCGAACCCGGCCAGGAGCTGCGCCACGTCGAGTCCGGTGAGGCCGGCCATGTGGATGTCCAGGAAGACGACGTCGATGGCCGCAGGATCCTGTGGCCCGGCGTCGACGGCGCCACCGATGCGGCGCAGCGCCTCGGTGGCCCCGGTGGCCCCTTCCGCGCTCCGGATGCGGGGGTCGGCACGCAGGAGGTAGAGGAGTTCCTCCAGGGCGGGCTCTTCGTCGTCGACGGCCAGTACGCGCAGCATGAGGCCGGAGTTTAGGGCTTACCGGAGCACGGTGGCCTCGGTGGTCCACGGGGCCGCCGCGTACCCGGGGCATGCCCTCTCAGGATCCCGCCAGGGCGCCGGAGCCACCGCCGGCCGGCGGCGAGGACCCGGTCGGCTACTTGAGCAGGCGGGAGAGACGGCGGTCGGCGAGGGGCTTGCCGCCGGTCTGGCACGTGGGGCAGTACTGCAGGGAGGAGTCGCTGAACGAGACCTCCAGGACGGTGTCGCCGCAGACGGGGCAGGGCTGTCCGGCGCGGCCGTGGACGCGCATGCCGCTCTTCTTCTCGGCCTTGAGCTGTCCGGCCGCGATACCCCGGGAGCGTTCCACGGCGTCCTGGAGTGTGGTGCGCAGGGCCGTGTACAGGTGGGCGATGTCGTCGTCGCCGAGACGGGTGGTCAGCTTGAAGGGCGACATCTTCGCGACGTGCAGGATCTCGTCGCTGTAGGCGTTGCCGATGCCCGCGATCAGCGACTGGTCCCGCAGGGCACCCTTGATCTGCCGGTTCACCCCGCCGAGCAGCCGGGCGAATGCCTCCCGGTCGAACGAGTCGGCCAGGGGGTCGGGCCCGAGGCGCGCGACGCCGGGCACCTCGGCCGGGTCGCGCACCAGGTGCACGGCGAGGCGCTTGGTGGTACCCCGCTCGGTCAGGTCGAAGCCGTCGCCGCCCGCGAGGACCGTACGCAGGGCGAGAGGGCCCTTGCCCGGCCGTGGCGGGGTCGCGGGGAAGCCGTCCTTCCACTGCAGCCAGCCGGCCCGGGCCAGGTGGACGAGCAGGTGGAGGTCTCCGGCCCCGATGTCCAGGAACTTGCCGTGGCGGGCCACGGAGGTGACGGTCGCGCCCTCCAGGGCGGTGAGCGGCGGGTCGTACGTCTTGAGGACGCTGATCGCGAGGGGCAGGACGCGGGCGATCTCCTTGCCGACGAGGTGGTCGTCGAGGAAGTCCCGCAGGGCTTCGACTTCCGGCAGTTCGGGCATGACACCAGCCTGCCGCAGCGGCCCGCCGGATGCCTGCCGGACGGCGTACTGCGCGAGGTCAGGTCGTCCCCAGGCCGTAGACACGGCGGGCGGTGCCCGCGAAGACGGACCGCAGTTCCTCCTCGCCGAGGCGGCCGGTGAGCGCCCGCGCCGCCTCCAGGACACCTGCGTACGGAGCGGCGAGCAGGCACACCGGCCAGTCGGACCCAAACATCAGCCGTCCGGGGCCGAAGGCGTCGATCACGGTGTCGGCATACGGGCGCAGGTCGTCGACGGTCCAGGAGCGCGGGTCGGCCTCGGTGACCAGGCCGGAGAGTTTGCAGACGGTGTTGGGCAGTGCGGCCAGGGCCCGCAGTCCGGCGGCCCACGGCTGCGTGCGCTGCCGGGCCACCGGCGGTTTGCCCGCGTGGTCGAGTACGAACGTGAGCCCTGGCACGAGCGCCGCGGCACGGGCAGCGGCGGGAAGTTGGGGCGGGCGGACGACCAGGTCGTAGGCGAGGCCGGCGGCCGCGACGGCCCGGAGACCGCGCAGGACGTCGGGCCGCAGCAGCCACTCGGGGTCCGGTTCGCTCTGGACCTGGTGGCGGATACCGGCGAGCCGGTCGCCGCCGGGCAGGGCCCGCAGGCCGGCGAGGGTGTCGGCGATGTCCGCAGCGGTGAGATCGGTCCAGCCGACGACGCCGGCGACGAGGTCGTGGGCCGCGGCGAGGGCGAGGAGCTCGGGGGTCTCCTCGGGGACGGTGACGGTCTGCACGAGAACGGTGGCTCCCACACCGGCGGCGCGGGCCTCGGGTTCCAGGTCGGCGAGGGTGAAGGTACGGCGGATGGGGGCGAGTTGTGCGCCCCTGATCCAGTCCTGGTCGCGTACGGCGAGGTCCCAGACGTGGTGGTGGGCGTCGACGACCGGCAGGGGCTCCGTCATGTGCCGGCTCCCGGGCGGTCGTCCGCCGCCGGGAGGGACCGTTCGTCCAGCAGCCCCTCGGCGCGCAGGTCGTCCCAGAGCGCCTCGGGCACGGGCGTGCGGAGCAGGGTGGCGGCGTCGCGCACCTCGTCGGCGGAGCGGAGGCCGACCAGGACACCCGCGACGGCCGGGTGGCGCAGCGGATAGTGGAGCGCGGCGGCCCGGAGCGGGACGCCGTGCCTCTCCGTCACGGCCTTGACGCGCAGGGCCCGGTCGAGCAGGGAGTCGGGGGCCGCGGCGTAGTCGTACGTCGCTCCGGGCCGCGGGTCGGCGAGCAGCCCGGAGTTGAAGACGCCTCCGACGACGACGCTGCGCCCCCGCGTGGCGGCCTCGGGCAGCAGGGTGTCCAGGGCGCTCCCGTCCAGGAGCGTGAAGCGGCCGGCGCAGAGGACGACGTCGACATCGGTGTCGCGCACGAAGCGGGTGAGCATCGCGGTCCGGTTCATGCCGGCGCCGATGGCGCCGACCGTGCCTTCGGCGCGGAGCTTCTCCAGCGCCGGGTAACCCTCCCGGAAGGCGGATTCCTCGTGGTCGTCGGGGTCGTGGAGGTACACGACGTCGACGCGGTCGAGGCCGAGCCGTTCGAGGCTCTCCTCGATGCTCCGGCGGATGCCGTCCCCGCTGAAATCCCAGCGGCGGCGGTGGGTGTGGGGTACGTCGAACCCTTCCGAGAGCCCGCCGGACGCCGCCGCCTCGGCGGCCGTCAGCGGCTCGAGCAGCCGGCCGGCCTTCGTCGACACCGTGTAGGTGTCCCTGGAGTGGGCGCGCAGGGCCTCGCCCAGGCGGCGTTCGGACAACCCGGTCCCGTAGTGCGGGGCCGTGTCGAAGTGGCGAACGCCCTCCTCCCACGCCGCGTCTACGGCGGCGGCGGCCTGCCCGGGTGAGACCCGGGTGAAGAGGTTGCCTATGGCCGACGCGCCGAAGGACAGCTCGGTGATCTCCACCGCGCTGCGCCCGAGCCTGTTGCGCTCCATGCCAGTGCCGCCCTCGCCAGGTGGTCGTTCATCGTCGGGACAGAATATTCATCGGATCACTCCGGGCCGTCAAGCCCGTCGGCAGGGCGGTGTCAGGGAAACGTGCGGCGATCAGTCCGACCTCTGCCGGCGGAACGCCCTCAGGCCGGAGCGGGCACCGAGGGGACGAGTGCGCCAAGGGCACGCAGCTCGTCGTGGACCGCGGCCGCCAACCGGCCGAGATCCGGCAGGGCCTTGCCGTCGGCCACGAGACCGACCTGCACCTGCCCGCCGTACGAGGACAGGGCGATCGCCAGCGCCTGCCCCCGGGCGAGCGGCGCCATCGGGTAGACGGCCCGCAGCGGGCAGCCGCCGAGCGAGAGCGCCGAGCGTGGCAGGGGCACGCTGGTGACCAGGATGTCGAAGAGCATCCGGGCCGCGTTCCCGGCCAGCGGCGCGCCGAACCGGTGGGCCAGCGCGGGCAGCTGGTCGGCCAGTACGGCGACGGCGCCCGCGCCGCGCATCGGGCCCGCGGCTTTGTTGCGGTCCATGGCCGTGCGTACCCGCCGCAGCCGCTCCCGGGCGTCGGGCTCGCCCACCGGGAGGCCGAGCAGGTAGGCGGAGAGCCGGTTGCCGGTGGTCGCGCCGCCCGGTCTGCGCCGGGAGACGGGGACCAGCGCGCGAGGGTCTGCACCGGGGAGCCGCTCGCCCCGTTCGAGCATCCAGCGGCGCAGCGCTCCGGCGACCACCGCGAGCAGCACGTCGTTGCCGGTGCCGCCCTCGGCCCGCCGGATCCGCTGAACCGTTCCGGCGTCGAGGTCCGCGGTGGCCAGGCGCCGGGTGCCGCTGGAGCTCGCGGTCAGGGCGGTCGTACCGCGCAGGTCGAGGCGGCTGGCCCGGACGACGGAGGCGCCCACGCCGAGCGCCCGGCCGACGTCCCCGATCCGGTCCAGCGCCATGCCCGCCACCTCGTACGGGCCGGGTGGCCAGGGGCGCGGGGGTAGCGGTGCCCGGCGCCGCGCCGGGCGGCCTGCACCCGCCGAGGCGATCTGGTCGAAGATGCCGGCACCGATGGCGACGGCCCGCATCCCGTCCGCGAGGGCGTGGTGGAGTTTGACGAGCACCGCGAACGGCCCGTCCCCGGAACTGTCGAGCAGATACATCTGCCACGGCGGCCGGCCCCGTCCGAGGGGCTGCTCCATGAGTTCACCGGCGAGCCGGGTGGCCTCGGTCATGAAGTCGCCGCCGTCGAGCACCACCCGCTTGACGTGCTGGTGCACGTCGAAGTCCTTGTCGGCGAACCAGGCCGCGCCGCCCACCGGCAGCAGCACGTCGCGCACCCGCATCCGCAGGCGCGGAATGGCGGCGGCGCGGGCGCCGAGCAGGTCCAGCAGGTCCTGCGGGGCGACCGAGGGCACCGGGGAGAAGACCGCGAGCGCACCGAGGTGCATCGGGTGGGTGTCGGATTCGAGGTGCCAGAAAGCCAGATCAAGGGGTGCCAGTAGCTCGGTACTCAATGGGGCCTCGCGTCATCAACAGGAGAACTGCGGGATCGCAGTCAATCCCTGATGGTCGGTTACGGACAAGCATGGACATGTTACGTACTGTTAAAATCTCAGGCGCGCAAGCGAGGACCCTGTCGGCCTCCCCCGGCCGCATGCGGCACGGCGGGCCCGCGGCCCGCTCAGACGTGGTCCTGGATGACGAACTCGCACCACACGCACTTGCCGTTGCCGCGTGACTCCACTCCCCAGATGTCGGCCAGGAGGTCGACGAGCATGAGGCCCCGGCCCGAGACGCCGGACTCGCCCGCGTCCCTGCGGCGCGGCAGGGCACTGGACCGGTCCTCGACGTCGACCCGCAGGCGCCGCCCGGCGCCGGTGAGCATCCGGATGGTGACGATCGCGCCGCCGTCGGTGTGGATCAGCGCGTTGGTGATCAGCTCGTCCGCCGCCAGCTCGACCTCGTCCGCGCGGTCCTTCGCACCCCAGGCGCGCACCGCCGCCCGGATCATGTGGCGGGACGACGTCAGGGCCTCCGGGTCGTTCTGCGCCACGTGCTGCTGGAGGCGGCCGCCCGGGTGGGGCGGGTAGGCGGAACTGCGGCGTAGCAGCAGCACCGCGACGTCGTCGTCGCCGCCGCGCTCGTCGACGACCTCGCAGAGCCGGTCGGCCAGCCGTTGGAGGTCGTGCGGCCCGTCGCTCACCATCGCCGTCAGCAGCCGCATGCCCTCGTCGAAGTCCTCGCCCGGGAGTTCCACCAGCCCGTCGGTGTACAGGACGATGGTCTGGCCGGGGTCGAGGTCCACGGTGTTGACGGGGTATTCGAGCTGACCGAACTCGGCGGACAGTCCCAGCGGCAGCCCCCCTTCGGTGGTCAGCTTGTGGCAGCTTCCGCCGGTCTCCCGTACGAGCGGTTCGACGTGCCCGGCCCGTACCAGCTGCAGTACCCCGGTGGTCGGGTCCACCTCGGCATAGGTGCAGGTGGCGAAGCGGTCGGTGTCGAGTTCATGGAGGAAGACGGAGGCCCTGGCCATGACCGTGGCGGGATTGTGCCCCTCGGCGGCGTAGGCGCGCAGCACGATGCGCAGCTGTCCCATGACGGCTGCGGCGTGCGTGTCGTGGCCCTGCACGTCACCGATGACGGCCCCGACGCGGCCGTTGGGCAGCGGGATGATGTCGTACCAGTCGCCGCCGATGTCCCGCCCCAGTCGCGCCGAGCGGTAGCGGACGGCGACCTGGGCGCCGGCCACCTCGGGGATCCGGCGCGGGAGCATCGCCTGCTGGAGGCCTTCGGCGAGATCGTGTTCCTGCTCGTAGAGCATGGCCCGCTGCAGGCTCTGGGCGATAGAACTGCCGAGCGCCACCAGGAGGTTGCGCTCGTCGGCCGTGAAGCCCGCCTTGTTGCCGTAGAGCAGGCCGAGCGCGCCGATCGGACGGGCCTGGGCGATGAGCGGCAGATAGGCGGCGGCCGTGATGCCGAGATGGCTGATGTGGGGCCACAGGATGGGGTACGAGGTCGCGAAGTCCTCGGCCGACTCGATGAAGCGGGGCGTGAGGGTGCGGATCACCTCGCTCATCGGGTAGTCCTCGTCCGTGCGGGTGAACCGGGTGCCGGGTACGTAGGCCCCCTCGGGGCCGTCCGCCACCAGGTGGATGCGCCCGGACTCCAGGAGGCCCATGACGAGACTGGTGGCGCCGAGGTGTGCCAGCCCCTGGGAGTTCTTCAGCACGTCGGTGACGTCCTGGACGGTGCGCGCGTGGGCCAGGGCGGCCGTGGTGCCCTCGACCAGGCTGGTACGGCGCCGGCGTTCCTGGTCCACGGTCCGGCGGGCTGTGGAGTCGGCGAGTTCCTGGGTCGCGTCGCGGACGATACCGATGATGCGACGGGGCCTGCCGGTGCCGTCCCGGCGGATGAAGCCCTGGGTATGGGTCCAGCACAGGGTCCCGTCGCTCCGGGTCCTGCGGAAGTAGGCGCCATAGTTGCTGCGACCGCCCTTGAGTGCCTCGGAGACCATGTGGTCCAGCCGCACGGCCTCGTCGGCCGGGACCCGCAGGGCGAGCGACGTGGGGCGGTTGTCGTACTCGTCGGGGCGCAGGTCGAACACCTCGAGGGCGGGCTGGTCCATGTGCAGGAGGCCGCTGTCCAGATCCCAGTCGAAGCTGCCCATGCGGTTGAGGGCCAGGCTGAGGTCCGGGTGGGCGGGCCAGTCGTCCGGCAGCGACAGGGCACCCGCTACCCGATCATCCATGTGCGCAACTCTGCCACCATTTGCCCCATTCCTCGACCGAACGACCCGCCTTGAACGCGTTCAAGTAAGCCTCTAGTCTTGGGGCGGCAACAATTGAACGCGTTCAGTTTCCCGTACGGTCATGGACCGACGCGGGACGACGTGGGGATGGGGGCACGGTGTCCGTACTGGTCGGACTGATCGTGATGCTCGGCATGCTGGTGGTCGTACCGACGGGCCTCGGGCTCGTCGGCGATCCCGCACTCGACCGGATACGGCGCCTGTGGCCGTACTTCGCGGTGCCGGGTGCCGCCTCGCTCTGGCTGCCGCGCGGAGGCGCCGCCACCGCACTCGCCCTGTGTTACGCCCTGGGTACGGTCCTCCTGGCCGCGCACGCACCGCTCCGCGTGGCGAGGACCCGCAGCGTGCGCCCCGCGGAGATCGCGCTCCTGACGGCCCTGGCCACCCCGTCGGTCGCCGCGCTCGCCCTCGTCGCCGAACGCTCGGGCCACGAACTCCTCGGCTTCGAGCTGGGCATCCTCGCGCTGACCGTGCCGCACTTCCACTTCGCCGGCTTCGCCGCCGCACTCGTCGCGGGTCTCGTCTGCCGCGCCGGGGACGGGGCCGGGGGCCGGTTCGCGGCCCTGAGCGTGCCGCTGGGCACCCTGCTGGTCCTCGGCGGTTACTTCGTCGGGGACTGGGCCGAACTGGCGGGCGCCGGCGTGCTCACCGCGGGGATGTGGGCGGTCGCCCTGCTGACCTGGCGCACGGCACGCGCCGACGGCCGGGACCGCGCCACCCGGGCGTTGCTCGTTGTCTCCGCCGCCGTCCTCGTGGTCACCATGGTGCTGGCGCTGAGCTGGGCACTCGGCGAAGCCACCGGACTTCCGCACCCCACCCTGACCTGGATGGCCGCCACCCACGGACTGGGCAACGCGCTGGGCTTCGCGCTCTGCTCACTGTTCGCGTGGCGCCGCCTCCACCACCCCGCCCCCTCGGAAAGCAGGACCGCATGAGCAACCTGACCTACCCGGAAGTCGGCGCGACCCGTCTTGGGCCGCTGCCCGAGGGCTACCACCACCTGCACCACCGGACCGCGGTCGGCCGCGGCCGGGCGGCCTTCGAGACCGCGGGCGCCGCCGTCACCGAGTGGCGCATGCACCGCGCCGCCGGGGCGCGGGTGAACGCGTCGGCCGAGCGGGCCTCGGCCGGCGGCACGGTCGAGGTGTCGATCGGCGTCGGTCCGCTGCGCTTCACCGCCGCCTGCGAAGTCGTCTGGACCGCGTACGAGCACAACCGCACCGGCTTCGCCTACGGCACCCGGGCGCGGCATCCCGAGTGCGGCGAGGAGAGCTTCGTCGTGGATCTCGCGGACGACGGGACGGTGTGGTTCACGGTCATGGCGTTCTCCCGCCCCCACGCCTGGTACACGCGCCTGGCCGGTCCCGTGGTGCCGCTGGTCCAGCGCTGGTACGCCCGCCGGCTCGGCAGGGTGCTGCGCGGGGCCGTGTCGGCGGCGCAGGCGACGGGCCGGGCTGATACTGGTCGGTGATGGACTGGTTCACCGCGGACGGCTACTGGCTGAGCAGGCTGGTCTTCCAGCGCTCGCTCGCCGTCATCTATCTGGTCGCGTTCCTCTCCGCGGCCCTGCAGTTCCGGGCCCTGATCGGCGCCCGGGGCATGCTGCCCGTGCCCGAGCTGCTGAGCCGCACACCCTGGCAGGCGGCTCCCGGCCTGTTCCGTCTGCACTACTCCGACCGCTTCTTCGCCGGGGTGGCCTGGACGGGCGCGGCCGTCTCGGTCGCCCTCGTCGCCGGCCTCGACGGCTACCTGCCGCTCTGGGGGGCGATGGCGCTGTGGGCGGTGCCGTGGGTGCTGTACCTCTCGATCGTCCAGGTGGGCCAGGTCTGGTACGGCTTCGGCTGGGAGTCCCTGCTCCTGGAGACCGGCTTCCTCGCGGTCTTCCTCGGCAACGGGAAGACGGCCGCCCCGGTCCTGGTGCTGTGGCTCCTGCGGTGGCTGCTCTTCCGGCTGGAGTTCGGCGCCGGGCTCATCAAGATCCGCGGGGACGCGTGCTGGCGGCGGCTCACCTGCCTCGATTTCCACCACGAGACCCAGCCGATGCCGGGACCGCTCAGCTGGTTCTTCCACCGGCTGCCGAAACCGGCGCACCGGGTCGAGGTGGCCGCGAATCACGTGACCCAGCTCGCGGTGCCCTTCCTGCTGTTCACCCCGCAACCGCTGGCGAGCGCGGCGGCGGGGCTGATGGTGGTCACCCAGCTCTGGCTGGTGCTGTCGGGGAACTTCGCCTGGCTGAACTGGCTGACCATCGTCATCGCCCTCTCGGTGATCGACTGGTCCCCTCTGGCCGGCCCCGCGCCCACGGGGGCCGCCCCGCCGGTCTGGTACGAGGTGGTGGTCGTCGGGGTGACCGTCCTCGTCCTGGTCCTGAGCTACCGGCCCGCCCGCAACCTCCTCTCCCGCCGGCAGGTGATGAACCGGTCGTTCGATCCGCTGCACCTGGTCAACACCTACGGAGCGTTCGGGAGCGTCAGCCGGGTGCGCCTGGAGGTCGTGGTCGAGGGCACCGACGAACCGGTCGTCCACGCGGGCACCCGGTGGCGCGAGTACGGCTTCCGCGGTAAACCCGGAGATCCACGCAGGCTGCCCCGCCAGTTCGCCCCGTACCACCTGCGGCTCGACTGGATGATGTGGTTCGCGGCGCTCTCCCCCGCGTACGCCCGCTCCTGGTTCGGGCCCTTCACCGAACGGCTGCTCCGGGGCGACCGGGACACCCTGCGGCTGCTGCGCCACAACCCGTTCCCGGACGCCCCGCCGGTCCATGTCCGGGCCAGGGTCTTCCACTACACGTTCACGGACCTGCGGGAGATGCGGGCCACCGGACGTTGGTGGAACCGGACCTATGTGCGGGACTTCATGCGGCCCGCGTCCCTGCCGGCCCCGCTCCGGCGGCCGGGGCCGCCCTGACGACACCGCGGGCGTGACCACGGCTCGGCCCTCAAGCAGGACGACGGCTCCGGCCCCCGCCGATGCGGGGCCGGAACTCGGTCTGGCGCCTCGGGGCGGGAACGGTCAGTCGATGCCGGGCAGGATGTGCGGCTCGGCCAGATCGTCCTCGTAGCCGGCGAGCCTGATCGGCGCCGACCGTGCCCACACCTCGATGTTGCGGAGCTTCTCGGGTCTGCGGGCCCGCTCCACGGTCAGTTCGGCCGGGCGCTGCTCGCTCTGTGTCATCTCAGGTGTCACCGCGGACTCCTTTGTGTCGCGTAACCCCGGGGCTTGGCGACGCTGCGGCGGTGAGAACCGTGTATCGCCCACCCTTACGGGGCAGGGGCAGAAACAGTTCGGTCGCGGTGGCGCCGGTACGGGGCGGGACGGCGGCCTGCTTACAGACCTGTCCCAGGACGGCCGAGGAAGTTTCGTGGATCCCTTGGTGGCGTCCGTTCACTTCAGAGTAACCAAATGAGCGGCATCCTGCTCGACAGAACGTGTGGCCTGGGTCACTTTCAGCCAATGGGCTCACGTGCCACCGCTTGATCACCTGCCCCCCGGATCCCGGCGGCCCCGGATCACCGGATCCCACGGCCGTGGCGCCGGCCCGTGGGGACGGGCCGCCGCCACGGCCGGCGGCCGGAGGTCACCAGCCGGCAGGCGCGTAGTCCTTGAGGAAGCAGCCGTACAGTTCCTCGCCCGCTTCACCGCGCACGATCGGGTCGTAGACGCGGGCGGCGCCGTCGACGAGGTCGAGCGGGGCGTGGAAACCCTCCTCGGCGAGGCGGATCTTGTCCGGGTGAGGGCGCTCGTCCGTGATCCAGCCGGTGTCGACGGCCGTCATGAGGATGCGGTCCTTCTCGAACATCTCCTGGGCGCTGGTGCGGGTCAGCATGTTCAGCGCGGCCTTGGCCATGTTGGTGTGCGGGTGGCCCGCGCCCTTGTACCCGCGGCTGAACACACCCTCCATGGCGGAGACGTTCACGACATAGGCGCGCTCGGCAGCCCGCGCCATCGCCGGGCGGAGCCGGCTGATCAGGATGAAGGGGGCCGTGGAGTTGCAGAGCTGGACCTCGAGGAGCTCGATCGGCTCGACCTCCTCGACGGTCTGGATCCAGCTGTTCGTGTCGTGCAGGTCCGGCACCAGTCCGCCCGCGTCGATCGCCGTGCCGGCGGCGATGCGGGCCGGTGAGGCGGAACCCGTGACCAGCGCCAGGTCGGTGACCTCCTGGGCGCTGAGCCCCTGACCCTCCTTGCGGGCGGCCGGCAGGGCGGCGACCCGGTCAACGGTGCCGCTGCCGAACGTCCCGATGACCTCGGCGGCCGGCAGCGCACCCGCGGGCAGCGGGGCGGATTCGGCGTTCAGCAGCTCGCTGTAGGCCTGCGCGGAGCGGCGGACCGTCTGGGCGGCGTTGTTGATCAGGATGTCCAGCGGCCCCTCGGCGGCGACCGAGTCGGCCAGCGCCACCACCTGGGCGGGGTCGCGCAGGTCGATCCCGACGATCTTCAGCCGGTGGATCCACTCGTCGCTGTCCGGCATCGCCTTGAAACGGCGGATGGCGTCGTTGGGGAAGCGGGTGGTGATCGTCGTGTGAGCTCCGTCGCGGAGCAGCCGCAGCGCGATGTACATGCCGATCTTGGCCCGGCCGCCGGTGAGCAGCGCCCTGCGCCCGGTGAGGTCGGTGCGGGCGTCGCGGCGGGCGCGGTTCTCCTGGGCGCACGGCTGGCAGAGCTGGTGGTAGAAGGCGTCGACCTCTACGTACCGGGTCTTGCAGATGTAGCAGGACCTGGGGCGCTGGAGTACGCCCGCGATCTCGGCGGTGGCCGAGGACGAGGGCAGCACACCCTGGGTCTCGTCGTCGATGCGCTCGGCGGAGCCGGTCGCGGTCGCCTCGGTGACCGCCTTGTCGTGGGCGGTCTTCGCGGCGCGGCGCTCCTGTCGGCGGCGCTGCTTCACCGTGCGGTAGATGCCCGCGGTGGCCCGGCGCACGGCGATGGCGTCCGGGTGGTCGACCTCGATGGTGTCCAGTTCGTCGAGCACACTGAGGCAGACGGCAAGCCGCTCCGGGTCGATTCCGGGACCGAACTCGTCGATTCCGGGAGCGCGCTCAGGGCTGTCCTGTGTCACCGTCATTGCCGTTCCTCTGTCACTCGTCACTCGCGCCGCCGCCGGGCGTGGGGAGGAGGTCCGGCCGGGAGCCGGCGAGGGCCGGCGCGCCATGGGCCGAGTGCCCCGGTCAAGTCTGCCACGACTCCGGAGCTGCTCCGTTCGGCCGCCGGGCCCGCCTCGCTCCGCGCCGCGCCGTCAGGTCGCCGACAGCGGGGTGGCGATCTCCTCCAGGGATTTCTGCTCGGCTGCCACCGCGAAGAAGAGGGCGACCAGTCCGGCGGCCACCATGAGGCCCGCCCCGACGCAGAACGCCAGGACGGTGTCGCCGACCACTCCGCTCTGCGTCAGGTCCGCGAAGACCAGGGGGCCGGTGATCCCTCCCGCCGCGGTGCCCACCGCGTAGAAGAAGGCGATGGCCATCGCCCGGGTCTCCATGGGGAAGATCTCACTCACGGTCAGGTAGGCGGAGCTGGCGCCGGCCGAGGCGACGAAGAGGACCAGGCACCAGCAGCCCGTCATCGTGACGGCGGTCAGAGCCCCGGCACCGAACAGCCCCGCGGTACCGAAGAGCAGCAGGCCGGAGAGGATGTACGTCCCCGCGATCATCGGCCTGCGTCCGACGGTGTCGAAGAGGCGGCCGAGGAGGAGCGGTCCCAGGAAGTTGCAGAACGCGATGACGGCGAAGTAGTAGCCGGTGGCGCCGCTGGGGACGTCGAAGAACTTCACGAGGATCGAGCCGAAGCCGAAGGTGATGGCGTTGTAGAGGAAGGCCTGCCCGATGAAGAGCGCGAGCCCGAGGACCGCCCGCTTGGGATAGGAGCGGAAGACGGTACGGGCGATGAGCCCGAAGCCGATGCTCTTGCGCTGCCGGACGGTGATGGAGGACCCGGCCGGAGGCAGGCTCCCGCCCGTCTCCGACTCCACCTCACGCTCCACCCCGTCGACGAGTTCCTCCGCTACCCGGTCCCGGCCGTGGATGACCATCCAGCGTGGGCTCTCCGGTACGTGGCGGCGCACCAGCAGGATCACGAGCCCGAGGACCACACCGAGGGCGAAGGTGAGCCGCCAGCCGAGATCCTTGGGGAAGATGCCGGTGTTCAGGGCGACCACGGAGAGGAGGGAGCCCGCCACGGCTCCGAGCCAGAAGCTGCCGTTGATGACGAGGTCGACCCGGCCCCGGTACTTACTGGGGATCAGCTCGTCGATGGCGGAGTTGATCGCCGCGTACTCCCCGCCGATGCCGAAGCCGGTGAGGAAGCGGAAGAGGAAGAACCACCAGGCCGAGAAGGAGATCGCGGTGAGGGCGGTAGCCGCCAGGTAGACGGCGAGGGTGATGAGGAAGAGTTTCTTGCGCCCGAAGCGGTCGGTCAGCCAGCCGAAGACCAGCGCGCCGGAGCAGGCCCCGGCGACGTACAGCGCGGCCGCGATGCCGGTCACCTGGGCGTCACTGATGGCGAGTCCGCTGCCGTCCTCGGAGAGCCTGCTGGCGATGTTGCCCACGACGGTGACTTCGAGGCCGTCCAGGATCCAGACGGTGCCGAGTCCGATGACGATCATCCAGTGCCATCGGGACCAGGGCAGCCGGTCAAGTCGCGCGGGGATCCGGGTGGTGACGGTGTGCAGTCCCGCCGCGCCGCTGTCGCTCATGTCCTCTCCTTCCGTTCCCGGGAACCCCACACGTGCCCGGAATGAGGCGCTCCTCACACACCGACCGTGAAATAGGGTGGACAAATGCCCACGAAAGCTACGAAAGCACTCTGTCGAAGGGGTCGGCCCGGGGAAAAGCAGTCGGTCCGGGCAACACAGAAGAAGAAGTTCCGCGATGAGGAGGCATGACTTCCGAAAGGACGGGCAGGTGCCGGTGCGTACACCGGATTCAGGGAGGGCGACACCATGACGGCCATGTCAGTGCGAACCACCGAAACGATCGGCACCGCGGCTGCGCAGTGCGACGAGGTGGGTACCGGTTCGGACGAGGCCGCGCTTCCGTGGATCGAGGACGCGGGCAAGGTTGCCCCGCAGGACGCCCGCGCCCTGTCGAAGCTGTTCTTCGACCGGCTGCAGGTCCTCGAAGAGGGAACCCACGAGTACCAGTACGCGCGCAACACCCTGATCGAGATGAACCTCTCGCTGGTGCGGTTCGCCGCCTCGCGTTTCCGCAACCGCGGCGGTGACGACGCCGAGGACATCATCCAGGTGGGAACGATCGGCCTGATCAAGGCCATCGACCGGTTCGACCTCTCGCGAGAGGTGGAATTCGCCACATTCGCCGTGCCGTACATCGTCGGTGAGATCAAGCGGTTCTTCCGCGACACGACCTGGTCCGTGCACGTCCCCCGCCGGCTGCAGGAGCTGCGGGTCGAGCTCGCGAAGGCCAAGGAGCAGCTGTCGTCCGAGCTCGACCGCGACCCCACGGTCGCGGAGCTCGCCGCGCATCTGGATCTCCCCGAGGAGGAGATCATCGAGGGCCTGGTCGCGGCCAACGGATACTCCGCGGGCTCGTTGGACACCCCGAGCGCCGACAGCGACTCCGGCGGCGACCAGCGGGCGTACGCCGACGTGCTGGGTGAGGAGGACCCCGGCATGGAGAGTGTGGAGAACCTGCACGCCCTGGCTCCGCTGCTGCGCCAGCTGGACGACCGCGAGCGGAAGATCGTCCGCATGCGCTTCGGCCAGGAGATGACGCAGGCCCAGATCGGCGCGGAGCTCGGTGTGTCTCAGATGCACGTGTCGCGGCTGCTCAGCAGGATCGTGCAGCGTCTGCGCGCAGGCATGTGCGTCGAAGCCTGAGCTTGCACACCTTGTCCCAGAACAGATCGACCGAGGCCCGGCGGAGCGCCGGGCCTCGGTCACATATGCTTCACGGCGTTACGGCGCGGGGTGGCACGCGTCGTCCGTCCGAGGGAGTGTGGAGCGTGGTCGAATTGCCGCCGGGCGCTTCTGCGCGGCTTCTGGAGCCCGTGGGGATTCCGGAACAGCAAGCCGCTGGCGACATGTCCTTCTGGGACGTCGACGCTTCCCTGCTCCTGGTCGAGGACGACGCGGGCGACGCCCTGCTCGTCGAGGAGATGCTCAGCGACAGCGAGCTGGAGTCCGCGCTCACGTGGTGCAAGACGCTGGCGGAGGCGCGGCGGTTCCTGCAGACCTGCCCCACCCCGGTCTGTGTGCTGCTCGACCTCCACCTGCCCGATGTGCACGGCCTCGACGCGGTACGTCAGCTGGTCGAGTCCGCCCCGGACGCAGCCATCGTCGTCCTGACGGGCCTCGCCGAGTCCGAGACCGGTCTGTCGGCGGTCGCGCACGGCGCACAGGACTACCTCGTCAAGGGCCGGCTCGACCCTGAGGCGCTGGGCCGCGCGGTGCGCTACGCACTGCAGCGCAAGCACGCCGAACGGTCGGCCGCCGCGATCCGGGCCAGCCAGCTCATAGCTCAGGAGAACGCGCGCCTGGAGCGAGCGCTGCTGCCCATCCCGCTGCTGCAGGACGACAGTTTCCAGGTCGCCGCACGCTACGAGGCCGGCCGGGCGCACGGGCTGCTGAGCGGTGACTTCTACGACGTCGTGCAGACGGACGACGGTGTGGTGCACGCCGTGATCGGCGACGTGTCCGGGCACGGTGCGGCCGAGGCCGCCCTGGGCGTCTGTCTGCGGGTGGCCTGGCGCACGGCCGTACTGACCGGGGTCTCCCAGCTGGAGAAGATCCGCCTCCTGGAGGGGATACTCGCGGCCGAGCGGTCGGACCCCCACGTCTTCGCCACGGTGACCACCCTCGTCTTCCCGGCGAGCAGGGACCGGGTCAACATCGCGCGGGCCGGGCACCCCGGGCTGCTTCTTCGGCGCGGCACGGACGTCAGCTGGGTGGAGCCCGACGTGGGCATGGCCCTGGGCCTGATGCCGGGTGTCGGACGCTGGACGCTCACGCAGCTGGAGCTGCCTCCGGGCAGTGAACTCGTCCTGTTCACGGACGGCCTGTTCGAAGGCCGTACGGGCCCGCAGGAGCGGCTCGGCGAAGAGGGACTGTTGGCGATGGCCGAGAGGTACGCCGATCTGGGACCCCGCGCCTTCGTGGACGCGCTGGTCGCGGGTGCCACGGAGAGCGCCGCCCCGTACGGAGGACTGGCCGACGACGTCGCCGTCCTCCACCTCGGCTGGCGGGCGGACTCGTGAGCGCCACCGAGGCCGCGGCGCGGCCGGACCCGGTCGTGGCAGGGCCCGAGGGGGCCGTCGACGGCTCCGCCGGCCGGCCGGGCGTGTTCGCCCGGCTGTCGGTGCAGAACTGGGTCCACCTGATCCTGGCGGGCTTCGTCCTGGTGGTCTGCGGGTGCCTCGTCGTCGGCGGGCTGGTCCTCTCCCGCATCTCCGACCGGACCACGGAGTTGGTGGACCGGATCCAGCCCGCCCGCTCGTCGTCGTTCCAGTTGCAGAACGCGCTGCTCGACCAGGAGACCGGCGTGCGCGGTTTCGCCCTCACCGGTGACACCTCGTTCCTGGAACCCTACGAGGCCGGGATGCGGGCCGAGCGGCTGCACCTGGCCCGTGTGCGCGCGCTGGTCGGGGACGAGCAGCCGTTCGCCGGGGACCTGGACCGGATCGAGGAGGCCTCCCGGCAGTGGCGCACCCGGTGGGCGGAGCCGCTGATCGCCGCGGGGCGTGAGGGCGGACCGGCCGGTGAGGCGTCTCTCCCCGTCCGGCGGAGCAAGGCGGAGTTCGACACGCTGCGCGCGCTCTACACCGTCCAGCAGCAGGACCTGAGCACCGCACGCGACCAGGTCCGTGCCGAGCTCGACGACGCCCGTACCACCCGCGACCGGGTGCTCGTCGCGCTCCTGATCGGTTTCGTGCTGACGGTCGTCTCGCTCAGTCTGCTGCTGCACCGCGTGGTGGGCCGGCCGCTGAGCCGGCTGGCCACGGCATCGAGCGGGGTGCGCTCGGGCGCGTTCGACCGCAGGATCGAGGTCCACGGCCCCTCGGACGTCAGAGCGGTGGCCTCGGCGGTGGAGGACATGCGCCGTCGGCTCGTCGCGGAGCTCGCGGAGTCCCAGGAGCGGGAGACGCTGCTGGCCGAACAGACCGGGGAGCTACGGCGCTCCAACGCGGAGCTGGAGCAGTTCGCGTACGTGGCCTCGCACGACCTCCAGGAGCCGTTGCGCAAGGTGGCTTCCTTCTGCCAGCTGCTGGAGAAGCGGTACGGCACGGAGCTCGACGAACGCGGGAAGCAGTACATCGACTTCGCGGTCGACGGCGCCAAGCGGATGCAGGTACTCATCAATGACCTGCTGACCTTCTCCCGGGTGGGGCGGGTCCACGAGAGCTGGAAGCCGGTCGATCTGGAACGCTCGCTCGACCGGGCACTGTCCAATCTCACCCTGGCCGTCGAGGAGGCCGGCGCCACCGTCGTCCGCGAGGACCCGCTGCCGGAGCTGCTCGGCGACTCGACATCGCTGACCATGATCTGGCAGAACCTCATCGGGAACGCGGTCAAGTTCCGCCGACCCGACGTGCCGTGCAGGATCACCGTCGGCTGCGTCCGGGAGGGCGACGACTGGCATCTGACGGTCGCGGACAACGGCATCGGGATCGCGCCGGAGTTCTCCGACAAGGTCTTCGTCATCTTCCAGCGCCTGCACGCCCGGGACGAGTACGAGGGTACGGGCATCGGGCTCTCCCTCTGCCGTAAGATCATCGAGTTCCACGGTGGCCGGATCTGGCTGGACCCGGAACCCGCCGAGGGTACGCTGATCCACTTCACCCTGCCCGTACTCCCCGAGGCACCCACCCACACCACGGCCGAGCTGCTCGCGCCCGCCGTGCTCAACTCCAGTTCCGGAGAGCCCGCGTGAACGACCCGGTCAAACCCATCGAGGTCCTGCTCGTCGAGGACGACCCCGGCGACGAGCTGATGACCCGTGAGGCGTTCGAGGACAACAAGATCCGCAACACCCTGCACGTCGTCCGCGACGGGCAGGAGGCGCTGGACTTCCTCTACCGCCGGGGCGAGTACGCCGACGCACCGCGCCCCGATCTCGTCCTGCTCGACCTCAACCTGCCCAAGTACGACGGCCGGCAGGTGCTGGAACGCATCAAGACGGACCCGGAACTGGCCCTCATCCCGGTGGTGGTCCTCACCACGTCCTCCGCGGAGGAGGACATCCTGCGCAGCTACAAACTGCACGCCAACGCCTATGTCACCAAGCCCGTGGACCTGGAGCAGTTCATCGGGGCGGTGCGCCAGATCGACGACTTCTTCGTCAGCGTGGTCCGGCTGCCCGGGCGTGCGTAAAATCATCCAGGTCTCCTGGAGTGGGATCTTTCGACGCGGGTAGACGATCGGCGAGAAAAGGTCGGTACGACCACCCTGCGGCGCCTTGGCTGGAGCACATGAACGATCAGGCCACCTCACGGCCGGACGACCCCTGCCGGGGGCTGGCGTCCACGGATGTTCTGCTCACCGCCGAGGTGTTCGACGGCGAGCCCGGATGCATCGCACAGGCACGCGCGCTGGCCGACCGCTTTCTGGTGCGGCTGGCGGCGGAGTGGCTGGCGGTGCTCGGCGAGCACACCCGCAGCGATCTGATGCTGGCGGTCAGCGAACTGATCACCAACGCCGACCGGTACAGCCACGGACCGTACATGCTCGAGCTGGAGGGCAACGCCGAGCGCATCAGCGTCACGGTGTACGACAGCAGCACGGCCCTGCCCGTCCTCTACTCACCCGACCCGGACCGCCTCGGTGGCCACGGCATGGAGATCGTGGTCGCGCTCTGCGACCGGGTCACGGCCGAACGGGTGCCCGTCGGCAAGCGCATCCGGGCGGAGTTCCAGCTCAGTACCTGAACGCACGCGTGCCCCCTGCGCCCGTCCCCGGACATCTGGTCCGACGGCGGGCGCCGCCGCGTTCCCGGCAGGCGTACGGGGCGATGAGGCCGGGCGGGTGCTGCGGGTGGCAGGTGTCGGCGTCCCAGGAGGGGTACGGTCGTCGGCCCGTCCCTCGCCCACGGTCGTCGCGGGATCAGTGGGGAGCCGGTCCAGGCGTCGAGGATCCGGTGGTGGTATCACGCCCGCTCGCGGAACCGCCGGCCGCCGGCGTCGTGGCCCGGAACGGCGGCCCTCTGCCCGGGCATCGCGCCGGCAGGGCGCGTACCGGAGGGTGGCCGATCCTCCGGGGCCGTGTACGGGTCGCCGGGCCCGGCGTGACAGAACGGCCGGGGCCCGGCGTGCCGGTGCATGACCTGCACGCAAGGCCCCGTCCGGCCGGTCCGCGGGTCACGGGGAGCAGTCGTCCGGCGGCTCCCCGTACGCCGGGGCACCGCATCTTCTGACGTCCGGCGGATGCGGGACTACCGTCGGTAGGAGGACCCGGGAGTGACGTACGTACTACCGGAGCAGTACGCCGGATCGCCGTCTCAGGGACGACGACTCGGCGGCCTCGACAGGACATCGTGGTCTACATGAGTTCTCTCGCGCTCTCCGTGCTCCTGTCACTGGTCTCCGCGGTCGCCTACGCGGCCGGGGCGATCGTCCAGGAGCGCGTGGCCGCGGCCGGCGACGGCCGTCCGTACGCACCGCTGCGCAACGCCGTCTGGTGGGGGGCGGTCGCGCTGAACGGTGGGGGCGCACTGCTGCACGTCGTCGCTCTGGCCTACGGTCCGCTCAGCCTCGTCCAGCCGCTGGGCGCACTGACAATCGTGTTCGCGTTGCCGATGGCGGCGCTGTTCGTCCGCCGCAGGGCGGGCCGGACGGCCTGGCGCGGCGCGGTCATGGCGACGGTCGGACTGGCCGGGCTGCTGGCTCTCACGGGGAACCCGGGCTCGCGCACACTGGCGGGTCCCGAGCAGCTGATGCTGGCGACCGCGACGGCCGGTGCGGTCGCCGTCGTGCTGGTGCTCGCGCGGAGCCTGCACCGTCCGATGCTGCGCAGCGTGGTGCTGGCCACCGGCGCGGGCATCGCGTTCGGTATCGCCTCGGTGTTCACCAAGACGGTGGCGGTCGAGTGGACGTCCGGTTCGGTGACTTCGGGTCTGCCGACCCTGCTGGTGATCGCGGCCCTGGCCGCTGCCGGCCTGCTGCTCTCCCAGGCCGCCTACCGCGGAGCGGGGCTGACGGCTCCGCTGGCGACCGTCACCGTGGTGAATCCGGTGGTGGCCGCGGGGGTGGGTATCACCCTGTTCGGGGAGCAGTTCCGCTACGGCGTGACGGGGACCCTGCTCGCGTCGGCCTGCGGTGCGCTGGCGGCGGCCGGGCTGGTCCTGCTGACCACGGAGCGGGTGGGGGCCGAGCGCCGCGCGGCGGAGCAGGCCGGCTCGGAGAGGCGCGTCCCCGCCGACACGGACGCGGAGACGCGCTCCCCGGGGGCGGCAACCCTGGTGCGGACCGTGGACAGCACGGCCGGTGGTCCGGCCGCGAGGGCGCTGCCCGAACCCGGGAAACAGCCGCCGTCCCGACGGAAGACGGAGAAGCCGGCGCCGTTTCCCGCGCCGACGGGAGTGTCCCTGCCCCTGACGCGGGGGCACGGTGGTGGGCGGGTGGAGTTCGGCGAGAGGCCTTCCACCACGGGATCGGGGCGCCGGGGCGACTTAGGTGACCGGAGCACCGACAACGGCGGGGTCACCGAAACCGGCGGGGCCGTTCAGACATTGACGCCGCCGGCCCTCAGGTAGGTCAGGGGGTCGATGTCGGAGCCGTATCCGGGGCCGGTCCGGATCTCGAAGTGCAGGTGCGGGCCGGTGCTGTTTCCCGTGGAGCCCGAGCGCGCGATCCGCCGACCGCTGCTCACCTGCTGGCCTTCGCGCACGTTGAGCGCGGAGAGGTGCGCGTACTGGCTGTACTTGCCGTCGCTGTGCCGAATGACGATCTCGTAGCCGTACGCCCCCGCCCAGCCGGCCGAGACGACCGTCCCGGAAGCCACGGCCCTCACCGAGGTGCCGGTGGGGACGGGGAAGTCGACGCCCGTGTGGTAGCCACTCGACCAGGAACCCGCCTGGTGGTACGGGGTGCCGGTGCTCGCCTGTACGGGTGCGGTGTAGCCCGAGTGCTGTCTGGCTTCCTTGGGCTTGGCCGAGGGCTTCGAGGCCTGCTTCGGGACGGGCTTCGCGGTGCGCTCGGGAGCGGGCCTCGCGGTATGCTCCGGGGCGGCTTCGCGCGTGCGCTCCCGGGATGCTTCGCGCGTGCGCTCGGGAGCGGGCCTCGCGGTGCGCTCCGGGGCGGTTTCGCGCGTGCGCTCCGTCTGGTGCGCCGGCTTGGTCTCGGGCCGCGCGGCGGGCCCGGAGGCCTCTTTCCGCTTCGGGGCTCCTGTTGCCGTGCTCGGCGCCTTGGCGACGTCGAGGCTGAGACGCTGCCCCGGGAGGATGAGGTCGGGGTCCGTGCCGACCACGGAGCGGTTCGCGGCGTACAGGCGCTGCCAGCCGCCCTGTACCCGCTCGGCGGACGCGATGCCGGACAGGGAGTCGCCGCGCTCCACGGTGTACGCGTCCCGCTCGCCGGGTACGGACTTCGCCGGCGCGGCCGCCTGACCGGTACGGCCCCGCGTGGCCTCCGAAGGCGCGGACGCGGCCCCGGCCTCGGCGACTCTGTCCGCGGCGGCCCTGTCCCTCGCCCCTTGGGCCTTCGCCTCGCCGGCCGGCGTACTGCGCTGTGACTGCGGAGCGAGGTCCGGCGCGTCACCTCCGCGGGTCAGGCCCGCCCGCACCGAACACGTGGGCCACGCCCCCGGCCCCTGCCCGTCCAGCACTTTCTCGGCGACGGCGATCTGCTGCTCCTGGGTCGCCAGATCGGCGCGGGCGGCGAAGGCGGTGCCCCCGTAGGCGGCCCAGGTCGAGCCGGTGAACTGCAGGCCGCCGTAGTGGCCGTTACCCGTGTTGATGTGCCAGTTACCGGTCGACTCGCAGGCGGCGACCTTCTCCCACACGTCGGCTGAGGCGGCGCCCGCCGGGGCGGCCGCGAGGAGCGGGAGCGCGAGACCCGCGCCGCCCGCCGTCACCGTGAGCGAGGCACGGTTGATCAGGCTGGGCTGATATCTGCGGTGCCGTCCGTTCGCGGCCATGACTTGGCTCCCCCACTGGCTCTAGGACACGTCGCAGGCGTCAACTTATGGGGAGGCAAAGGGATGTGACAAGTGGGCCGCCCCGATCCCGCACTGCGGGTGCGTCCGGCGCTCCTCGCGCGCCTCTCGCGCGCTCGATCCGCGCCCCGCTCGCGCCGGGCGCACGCGGCCCGCCCGGCTCCGCTCGCACGCGCGGCCTGCTTTCGTCCACCTTCGTCCACCTAGGGAGCGGCGGTACCAGGAGCTGGTGCAGGGCTCCGGCCCGGCGCCGTGCGTCGGCCGGGCGTCACCTGACGGCCTGAGCGATCGAGCACGTGAACGGTGCGGGCAGCCGATCCGGTGCGGGCGGCAGGTACACATATGCTCACCGTATGGAGCAGAGCGAAGTCCTCAAGCGAGTAATCGGCATCCTGACCGAGGCGGGCGAGATGCAGCGCCAGGCCGAGGACATGAACGGGGGCGATCCGGAGGCGGGCGGCAGTATCGTGACCACCCTCCTCAACGAGACGATGCCGCACATCGCCATTCCCGCCGATGCCAGTGTCGAGGAGATGGCCGCCCTGGTAGGCCGTGAAGTCGGCGGAGCCGTCGAGCAGTTGGTCGGAGCGTTCACCCTGGCTTTCATCGCGCTCGCCCAGATCCACGACTCCGGCCAGCAGGACGTGACCTCCGCCGACGTGCTCCAGGACCTCGCACTGCGCGCCGAGGAGCTCAGCTCCGACGACGACGGCGAGGAGGAGGGCCCCGAGGGTTCGCTCTAGCTCAGCCAGCTCCGAGGCGGAGCGTGCCGGGGTCGGGAGCCGGGAGGCACCGGGCCGAGAGGCCGGGCCGGGCACTCCACCCGGGCGGGGGCGTACGCGTCCTCCGCAAGGCCCCGGAGGTCTGCTGCGGTACCGGGGCCCCGGTACCGCAGCAGACCGGTCACGCACCGTCGGGGTCACCGGGTCCCGGCGGTGGCGGTTCAGGCGGTGTGCAGCGTGAGTCCGTAGCGGTTGAGGATCTCGTTGACGGGCTGGTGCCAGGTCTCGCCGCCGCCGCTGCAGTTGCCCCAGCCGCCCGAGGTGACTCCCTGCGCCTGGTCACCGCTGATGAACGAGCCGCCCGAGTCGCCCGGTTCGGCGCACACACTGGTCTTCGTCATCTGATGGACCGCGCCCTGGCTGTAGTTCACGGTCTCGTTCTTCGCCAGGACCTTGCCGCAGTGCCAGTGGGTGGTGGAGCCGGACCGGCAGATCGAGGCGCCGATCGGGGCCTCGTTGGATCCGCGTACCAGCTGGTCGGAGACGGTACCCCAGCCCAGGACGACCGGAACGGTCCACCAGCCGCTGCCCACGTTGACCCAGGCGTAGTCGTTGTCGGGGAAGGACGAGCCCTGGAAGTTGCCTATGGCCGAGCCGTCCCATCCTCTGACCGCCCCGCCCGCCTGGCCGCAGTGCCCGGCCGTGACGAAGCCGCCGTGGACGGAGAAGCCGATGGAGCAGCGGACGTTGCCCGTGTAGTACGGGTCACCGCCGACCGTCCCCGCGGCGAACGTCTGCGGGGCCTCGGCGGTCTGCTTCACGGTGACCGGGCCGGCCTGCCGGGCCTTAGCGACGAAGGCACGGACATCGTTGTCACGGCGCTCCGACGCGACGACGTTCACCACGACGGTGTTCGCCTGCGGATCGACGTGCCAGCTGCTGACGCCGCTGGGCGCGGTGAGTGCGTCCAGCCGGCTCTTCGCCGCGTCCAGCTGCCGGGCGGTGTGGTCGACCAGCCGGGCCTCGGCACCGGTCGCGCGCACGGAACGGGCGGCCTCGTGGTCCGTGACGGCGACCGTGAGCTTCCCACTGCCGGAGTCGAACCACGAGCCTCCGAAGGAGGAACCGGCCGCCTTCCGCGCGGGGCCCTGTAGGGCGGTCGCCGCCTTCTCGGCGGTCAGCCGCGCCTCCGCCTGGCCTTGCGTCAGTCCCAGGTCCCGCTGCATCGCGGAGATCAGGCCGGCGGACGCCTGCGGTCCGGCGGGGGGAGCGTCCGCGGCGGAGGCCTGGGTGAGGCCGGCGGCGGCCCAGGTGCCGAGGATGAGCAGGGCGGACAGACCGGTCCGCACCATCGTCGTGTGTCTCACGGGGAGTGCCCCTTCTGTTGTTCCAGCTTCGTGGGGGTGGAACAGAAAGCACCTGAGATCGCTCTGAGAGCGCTCTCAGGCTGCTCCCAGGGACTGTAGTGGAGTCAGGCTAGGCAGGTCCATGCCAATGACAGGACGGATCGCCGGGCCGCCACCGGACCCAGGACGTACCGGACATGTGCGTCGTGATCCCGGTGACACCGTCCCGGTTCGGTGCCGGCGGGCCGTGGGACGGGGCTTCCGTTGCGTCCCTCCCGGGACCGGAGTGGAATTGCGTACAGGGACACGGAAAGGGGCGTGAGCGACCACGGCGCCCCGCGACACGGCGGCACGCCGTCCGCACCGGACCGGAAAGGACGCACCATGACCGACACCGACCGAGGGGACGACGTCTACCAGCCCCAGGAACCGGAGGCCTTCGACCGGGACGACCTGCTCGACCTGGAGGACACCCTGGACACGTCCGGGGTCACCGACGTCCTCGACGAGGGATACTCACCGCCCGAACGGCCGTGGGCGGTCGACGACGAGGGCACCACCGCGTCGGAGCAGCACGCCCGCGAATCACTCGCCACCCGTCTGACCAGGGAGGTCCCCGAGAGCGCCGGCTCCCCGGGCGACGGTCTGGGGGATCTCGCGGGCGGTGACGGCGAGCTCTACGACACGGAAGTGGGCACGGACCGCGCCGGGCGGCTCACCCAGCAGGGCGACGGCCACGTCGAGGCCACGCTCACCGCACAGGACGTCGGCATCGACGGTGCCGCGGCCTCGGCGGAGGAGGCGGCCATGCATGTGATCCCCGAGGAAGGGGATGAGCAGAGGTACTGACCGGTCCCCGAGGCGAGGGCAAGCGCAGGTACGCAACCGCTGTGCGCCGCAGAGGACGCGCGGAGGAGGTACCGAGCGCACGGCTCCCGCCACGACGTACCCCTGACCGGCCCTTCCTTCCGGCCACACGTCCTCCCACCGCCTCTCCGGCCACTCCCCCTTTCCCATCCGTCCCTCACGCCTCTTTTCCGTCACACCCCTCCCCCTTTCACCCCGCCCCGGACAGCAGGAGCACACAGATGAGCGGCACAGCGCAGATCGGCGTCACAGGCCTGGCGGTCATGGGCCGCAACCTCGCCCGTAACTTCGCCCGCAACGGCTTCACCGTGGCCGTGCACAACCGCACCACCGCGAAGACCGACGCCCTGGTCGAGGAGTTCGGCGACGAGGGCGCGTTCGTCCCCGCGCACACCCCCGAGGAGTTCGTGGCCGCTCTGGAACGCCCCCGGCGCCTCATGATCATGGTGAAGGCCGGGGCGCCGACCGACGCCGTGATCAAGGAGTTCGCCCCGCTCATGGAGGAGGGTGACGTCATCATCGACGGCGGCAACGCCCACTTCGAGGACACCCGGCGCCGCGAGAGGGAACTGCGTGAGCGCGGGATCCACTTCGTCGGCGTGGGCATCTCCGGAGGCGAGGAGGGGGCGCTGAACGGGCCGAGCATCATGCCGGGCGGCTCGGCGGAGTCCTACGCGTCGCTGGGTCCGATGCTGGAGAAGATCGCGGCCGAGGCGAAGGACGGGACGCCCTGCACCACCCACATCGGGCCGGACGCCGCCGGTCACTTCGTGAAGATGGTCCACAACGGCATCGAGTACGCCGACATGCAGCTCATCGCGGAGGCCTACCACCTGCTGCGCGCCGTCGCGGGCTACTCCCCCGCGCAGATCGCGGACACCTTCCGCAGCTGGAACACCGGGCGGCTGGACTCCTACCTCATCGAGATCACCGCCGAGGTGCTCGCCCACACGGACGCCGGGACCGGCTCCCCGTTCGTGGACGTCGTGCAGGACCGGGCGGAGCAGAAGGGCACCGGACGCTGGACCGTGCAGATCGCCCTCGACCTGGGCGTGCCCGTGTCCGGCATCGCCGAGGCGGTCTTCGCCCGCTCCCTGTCCGGGCACGCCGACCTGCGGGAGGCGGCACGCGGCCTGCCCGGCCCGTCGACCACCCCGCTGGGCAAGGAGGAGGCGGCGGCCTTCGCCGATCGGGTCGAGCAGGCCCTGTACGCCTCCAAGATCGTGTCCTACACGCAGGGGTTCCACCAGATCAGGGCAGGCAGCGAGGCGTACCACTGGGACATCGACCTCGGGGCGGTCGCATCGATCTGGCGGGCCGGGTGCATCATCCGCGCGGCCTTCCTGGACCGCATCCGGGCGGCGTACGACAGCCGGCCCGACCTGCTGAGCCTCCTCTCCGACCAGCGGTTCGCCGAGGAGATCGGTGCGGCGCAGGACGACTGGCGCACGGTGATCGCCGAAGCCGTACGGCAGGGGGTGCCGACCCCCGGCTTCGCGGCGGCGCTCTCGTACTACGACGGGCTGCGCGCCGACCGGCTGCCCGCGGCGCTCACCCAGGGCCAGCGCGACTTCTTCGGCGCCCACACCTACCGGCGCACCGACCGGGACGGCTCGTTCCACACGCTGTGGGGCGGCGACAGGTCGGAGGTCGCCGCCGGCTGATCGGCCGGTCCTCGTATGCTCGGCCGGTGACCAGCAGCCCGCCTCCCGGCGAACCGGCTCCCAGGACCACGCTCCGCCGGCTCCTCGCCCACGACGACGCGGGCACGCTGCGGCTGCTCGTTGCTCCCGCCGGGCGGGACGTGGCGGTACGGGGCGTGGTCTTCGGCGACGAGGCGGCGGCGGGGCACGCCGCCGGTGCGCAGGTGGTGCTGGCGGTCGGTCCGCCCGCCGCCTGCGCGGACGCGGCGCCGGCCGTGCGGGAGGCGGCCCGCAGCGGTGCCTGCGCCGTGGTGCTGCGGGAAACGGAGGGGGCACCCGCGGCTCCGGAAGTCCTGGCCGCGGCCGCCGAGTCGGGGATCGCGTTGCTGGCCAGGGCGGCGTGGACGGACTGGAGCGACACCGCCGCGTTGCTGCGCTCCGCCCTGGCCCTCGCCGCGGCGGGCACCCCGGACGCCGGAGGGGACGCCCACCCCTACGGCGACGGTCTGGACGAGCTGGCCGCCGCCATCGCCGCGCGTACGGGGGGTTCGATCACCATCGAGGACACCTCGTTCCGGGTGCTGGCCCACTCGGCGACCCTTCCGGAGGCCGACGGCGTACGCCGGTCCACGATCCTGGGCGGCCGGGTGCCCGAGTGGCGGATCGCGGAACTGCGGCGCAGCGGGGTGCTGCGGGCGCTGTGGACTTCCCGGGACGTGATCCGCCGGCCCGCCGACGGCGACAGCCCCGAGCGTCTGGTCGTCGCCGTCCGCAACGGCCCCGAGGTACTGGGCTCGATCTGGGCGGCGGCGGACGGCCGCAGCCTCTCGCCGCATGCCGGGGACGCGCTGCGGCGGGCCGCCGCGGCCGCCGCCCCGCTCCTGATCCGGCACCGGCTGCGGGAGAGCGGAGCCGTACGCCGCCGGGACGACGCCTTGCGCGGCCTGCTGTACGGACAGGGTGACGGGCGCACGCACGCGTGGTCGCTGGGGCTGGCGCCCGAGACCCCGTGCGCGGTGGTGATCGCGGAGCCGGCCGGGGCCTCGGGGCAGGATCCGGCGCGAGGCGTAGGGCCGGAACCGGCCGGAGGCACGCAGCCGCCCACCGGTGGTGCGTCGCCGCCGGACGGTGGTGCGCCACCGTCCCAGGACCCGCAGTCGGCCTGCGCGGGACTCTCCCTGTCCTGCGCATCGCGGCCGCCCGACGCGCCACCGCCTCCCGAGGGCCCGCAGACGCCGGCAGGTGGTGCGGGGTCGGGGATCCGGCGCACGCTGGACGTGCTGGCCCTACAGGCCTCTTCGTACCGCTCCGGTGTCCTGGTGCTGCGTGAGGCCGAGCGGCTGCTCGTGCTGTTCCCCCTGCGTGGCGGCGGTCAGGAACGCGAGGTGCTCGGCCTCGCCCGGGAACTGGCCGGCCTGGCGTCCGCCCTGCCCGGCGGGGTGCCCGTCCGGGCCGGGGCCGGGCGCGTGGTCCCGTCCCCCGCCGAAGCCGCCGTCTCCCGGGAGGAGGCCGGTCTGGTGGTGCGCGTGCTGCGCGAGCGGGAACGGCGGGGCGGGCCAAGCCCCGCGCTGTCGCACGCGGGGCCCGCGGAGGCCGGGCCGGGGCTCGACGTCCTGCGCGCCCTGGACGCGGTGAGGCCGCTGTGGGACTCGGGCACGGGCCCGGTACACGATCTCGTACGCACCGATCTCGCGGCCGGCGGTGTGCTGGTGCGGTCGCTGGCCGCGTATCTCGACGCCTCGGGTGACGTGGTGCGGGCGGCACGGCGGCTCGTCGTCCACCCCAATACGCTGCGGTACCGCCTGCGTCGTGCCCGGGAGCGGTTCGGCGTCGATCTGGACGACCCGGACACCCGGCTGCTGCTCACGCTCGCGGTGCGCCTGACGGGTGACGTGTGACCGCCGGGCGGCACGTTCGTCCGGGAGTTGTGCGTCCGGACGGAGATTGCCGCCAGTCTTGTCCTTCGCGACAAAGACCCGGGGGGCTCCCATCACCGACTCTCGCCGTATGACATCGACGACCGGTGCCGCAGGCGCGGCACATCCCCCGTCCGGCCCGCGCGCGGGCCGGTTCGCCGAGGCGGTCCGCCGGGCCGTGGCGGACGGACTGCTCGGCGAGCGGCAGCCCGTGGCCGGCTTCCTCGACGTGGACGGTGTCCGGGACTCCGTCACCGCGCTGCACGAGGCCTTCGCCCCGGTTCCGGGTGTACCCGTCCTGCACACCTTCGCGGCGAAGGCCGCTTCCCTCGTCCCGGTGCTGCGGCTACTCGCCGACTGCGGCATGGGCTGCGAGGTGGCGAGCCCGGGCGAGCTGCGGCTCGCCGTCGAGGCGGGGTTCGCCCCGGAGCGGATCGTGCTCGACTCGCCCGCGAAGACCCGGGAGGAGTTGCGGCTGGCGCTGGCGCTCGGTGTGGCGGTGAACGCCGACAGTCCGGGCGAGCTCCGCCGGATCGGGGAACTGCGCTCGCCGGGCTCGGCGTCCGTACTCGGGTTGCGCGTCAATCCGCAGGTGGGAAGCGGCTCCATCGGGGCGATGAGCACCGCGACGGCGACTTCCAAGTTCGGTGTGGCCCTGCGCGATCCGGGCGCCCGGGAACAGGTCGTCCAGGCCTTCGCGGAGCGTCCCTGGCTGACCCGGCTCCATACCCACGTGGGGTCCCAGGGCTGCCCGCCGGAACTCATCGCCGAGGGCATCGCCGAGACGTACGGGCTGGCCGAGGAGATCAACGCGGCGATGGGTGCCCAGCAGGTCACAGGTATCGACATCGGCGGCGGGCTGCCGGTCAACTTCGCCGACGACGAGGTGCGTCCCGCCTTCGCGGACTACGTGGCCGCGCTCCGGACGGCGGCTCCCGGCCTCTTCGACGGCCGCTACCACCTGGTCACCGAGTTCGGCAGGTCCCTGCTGGCGAAGAACGGATTCATCGGGGCGCGCGTGGAGTACACGAAGGACGCCGGTGGCCGGCGCATCGCGCTCACCCACGCCGGAGCACAGATCGCCACCCGTACGGTCTTCATGCCCGACGCCTGGCCGCTCCGGGTCGGTGTGTTCGACGGGGACGGACGCCCCAGGAGCGGGCCGCCGATGGTCCAGGACGTCGCGGGGCCCTGCTGTTTCGCCGGGGACGTGGTCGCTCACGGCCGGGAACTGCCCGAGATCCGGGAGGGCGACTTCGTCGTCCTGTACGACACCGGCGCGTACTACTTCTCCACCCCGTGGGCCTACAACAGCCTTCCGCGGCCCGCCGTGTACGGCTTCTCGTGCGGTCCGGACGGAGAGGGACTGCGCTTCGCGCCGGTGCGCGACGCGCAGTCCCTGGACTCCGTGGCGACAGAGAGCGGGCTGGACCACGCGGACGCGCTGACGGCGCTGGCGGGCCGCCGGCCCGCTCCCTGAGGCCGGGCGCTCCTGGCCGTCCCTTCCCGGGCCGGGAGGGACCTGGGCACCGGCGGCCCGCGCGGCTCGGCGGAAGGCCCGGCCGGGCGCACGACTGGACCGGCGCGGGGGCGGGAACACCCGGCTCCGGCCGTCAGACAGTCTGCGGAGGGCTCAGCCCGCAGGCTGCGGCGAGGGTTCCGGCTCCGGTACGGGCTCCGGGTTCGGGCTCGGCGGCTGCGGAATCGGATCCGGTGCCGGGCCGGGCGGCACCGGCTGCGGCGGGCCGGGCGGCGGGGAGGGCACGGGTGCCGGCTCCGGCGCGGGCGGCGTCGGCACCGGCGACGGCGGGCCGGGCACGGGCGGGGCCGGCGGGGGCGGTACCGGGTCGGGAATCGGATGGGTCATCTCGGGCCTCCAACAGCAGACAAAGGTACGAGCGGATCGAGATGGTCGCATCTCCACCGTCTCCCGATGCGGCTGCCCGCGCCTGCCGAGTCCATACGTGAGACCGTGCCCGGTCCCGTACGCGGTCACTCCCGCCCGGCCCCGTGCCCCTGACCGGTATCAGAGCAGCTCAGGGTGCGACTCGAGCTGCCGCTGCGCGCCCCGGACCAGTTCCTCCGGAGCCTCGGGGGCCTGCTCGGGGTGACGGGTGGCCCACTTCGCGACGTACGGGCACAGCGGAACGACGGGTACCCCCTCGCGGGCCGCCATGGTGTAGAACTCCCGGGCGAGGGCGCCCGCGATGCCCTTCCCCTCGTACGCCGGCTTGACGACGGTGTGGACGGCCACCAGGGCGCCGGGCTCCGGGTACATCACGAAGTACGCGATGGTTCCGGCGGCCGTACCGTCCTCGTACGCCACCAGTTTGCCGTGTTCGCGGTCGTCGCGGATCTCCACCGACATGTTCTCTGCTGCCATGGTGTGCTCCCTTGGTGGGTGGACGCGGATGGGGAAACGGCCGGGTCAGCCCTGTGTCGGCACCGCGTGCGGACTGCGCTCCGTACGGGAACCCGGCACGGGTGCCGACGCGTCGGCACCCAGGGCCACGATGCGATTGTCCGCGTCGACGTGCACGACGCTCGGCGTGAAGGTGCGGGCTTCGGCGTCCTCCACCTGGGCGTAACTGATGAGGATCACCAGATCACCGGGGTGCACGAGGTGGGCGGCGGCTCCGTTGATCCCGATGACGCCGGAGCCCCGCTCCCCCTCGATGACGTACGTCTCGAGCCGGGCACCGTTGTCGATATCCACGATATGGACAAGCTCGCCGGGCAGCAGGTCGGCCGCGTCCATCAGATCCGCGTCGACCGTCACGGAACCGACATAGTGCAGGTCGGCCTGGGTGACGGTGGCCCGGTGGATCTTGGACTTGAACAGAGTACGCAGCACTTTGGACTCCCAGGAGACGGCTCCCTGCCAGCTTTCTGCAGGTCAAGGGCGGTGTCGACTGTACACCGGGACACGCCGGTCGAGCATTGTGAGGAACATCGCTCCGCTCGGGCGAGACGGCTTCACGCCTGGGCTTTCGCGCCGCACCGGCGTCTGTTCACGCAATCCTCCAGGAAAGTCCGGCGACTCATGCTGACCGCATGCTGACTTACCTGATGCGCCATCAAAGATGCGGGAGGCCACTCTGCCCACGGACGACGTGCTCCACGCACCGACCTGTCGGGCACCGTGATCGCTCCGGTTCGTGGAACACGGTCCCTTCTGCCCTCGGCCCGTCGGCGCTCGACCGCCCCGCACGCCGGTTCGCTGCCCGCCTCCCGCCCGAGGCGAAGTCCAGGTCACGCGCCCCTGCGCACTTGCGTGCGCTACTCCTCCCTTCCGTACGGTCCAGCCGATGGCGAACCGCCGTTGCAGACCGTTAAGGAGAGCTGTTGAAGCCGACCGAGGAAGTGCTCCAGAACCTGACCCAACCCTCAAGCGTCTCCGTCCACTCCGACGACGCGCTCGTCGGGAAGGTGAAGGCCGCTATCGCGGCGGACAACGAGAGGCGCAAGGAGAATGAGGACGAGCCGCTCCGCCGGAAGCCCGCCCTCGTCCCGATCCTGCCGACGGAGCTGCCCCGGCAGTTCGAAGTGACCCTCTGGGACGTGCTCCACACCCTCGCCCGGGCCACTGCACTGTCGTGGCGAGGGGCGGGCCGGGGGCTGGCGGAGCACTGGGGCGCACTCAAGTACACCCAGGCCTTGGCCGGCGGTCGTGACTCCTTCCTCGGCCTCACCGACGAAGGCCACCGCATCGCGGACCACTACAAGTCGCTGCAGTCCGGCGAGCTCGGCATCGGCTTCGCACTCACGCTCACCGAGCACATGCTGCGCAGCCGCTTCCCCGACCATTCGGTGACAATCGTCCCCGCCGACACGGCGTTACGCGCGGGCTGGGCCCTCACCAGCCGGGACAAGGGCGAGAAGGTGAAGTACCGCTACCGGCCCCAGTACTTCGCCGAGGTCTGGCGGCCGGGCGAGCCGCCCCTCGTCATCCCCCTCGCCTGCAAGGGCAACCACAGCGACTCGGCCACCTCCGCCGAGCAACTGGCCTCCGCCTCGGCCCACGCCGAAGCGGTCCACATCGGCGCGTGGAACGAGACCCCCAGCCTGCTGTTCAGCACGCAGCTCCCGACGGACAGCGGCACGATGACCGTCCACGCCCTCCAGTCACCGGGCAGTGGTGGGCGGCTGTCCCCGGCAGCGGGCCGGGAAGCGGACCGGAACGCCCCACCGTTCCAGGCGAACGTGATGCCGGACATTCATCCGCCAGCCGGGGGCCTGGTAGCACCGGAGCCCGTACGGGGCTGCCACGTGCAGCCGAAGGACTACGCCTGGTTCCAGGAGTCCCTGGCCCACACCACTGCGGCGGGCCTCATGGCCTTCACCGGCTCCGGCCACGCCACCGCCCGCCACCTGACCGACCGGCAGGGCCGCAAACGCTTCACCGGCCTCGAACACGCGGCCGGCATGAGCATCCAGGACGCCGCCCACACCATCTTCCGCAACGAGTACGTCGGCACCGACCACGTCTTCCGCCTCAACGGCCCCCGTGTCGAGGCGTTCTCCGGCGTGGAGGAGGAGGTCTTCAGACTTCTCGCCAGAGGCTACGTCGACAAGTACCGCGCCCTTGTCCACGCGAGCCGCGGCGTCCGCCCCCGCCTCACCTTCGACAAGGACTGGGGCGGCCCCGTCTCCGTCCACGCCGACGGCTCCGTCTTCGCCCTGCGACTGCTGCCGGGGCAGAACGAGGAACCCTGCGCGTGCTCGTCTCGCTGACGCGCCTCTGAGACGACAGCTCCGTCCGTACGGCCTCTGGGCGGACGCCCAAATCACATGACGGCCAAGAGCGTGGGCCTCGACTCGCGGTGACCGGAGCCCTGGAGAACCTGGTCGACCGCCGGACCAGCCCGGCCCGCTCGAAGAAGTCCGCCGTTGGAGGTGGCGAACGAGAGACGCCGCTGCTCATGGGGCCGATGCTGGTCGCGCAGTACACCGTGAGTCTGCGTCCTGATCGCGGGACCACCTGGTGCAGCGCCCTCGCGGCCGCGGCCGGAATCGCGCTCACCGGCTTCATCACGGACTCTCCGCACGAGTGGATCATCGGCTTGGTCAATCCGGCGGCCTGGGTCCTGATGGTCGCCTCCTTCGGCAGCTACGTGCGCGTGCGCCGCGAGTACGCCATCGCCCGCGCCGAGCACGCCGGCCAGGAGCGGGACGAGGAGGCCCGCCGGCGGGTGATCCAGGAGCGCATGCGCATCGCACGCGAACTGCACGACGTGGTCGCCCACCATCTCGCGCTCGCCAACGCCCAGGCCGGCACCGCCGCCCATCTGGCCCGGACCCGTCCCGACCAGGCCATCGCCATGATCGAGAAGTTGCCGGAAGTGACCGCCTCGGCCCTGCGCGAGCTCAAGGCCACCGTCGGCCTGCTGCGTCAGGACACCGACTCCCAGGAGCTGGCTCCCGCACCGGGTCTGGACCAGCTGCCACAACTCGTCGAGACCTGCGCTTCAGCGGGCCTGGACGTCTCCGTCACCCGCGAGGGCCAGCCACAAGCACTCACGCCCGGCATGGACCTCACGGCCTACCGGATCGTCCAGGAAGCCCTGACCAATGTCACCAAGCACGCCGCCACACCCTCCGCACGGGTCCGGCTGGACTACACCGCCCCCTACCTGACACTCACCATCACCAACGAAGCCGGAGAGCCTTCCTCGGTTGCTGCCGACGCCCGTGGCTTCGGGCTGCTGGGCATGCGCGAACGTGCCTTGGCGGCAGGCGGGACGTTCCACGCCGGGCCGCGGCCCGAAGGCGGTTTCGAAGTCGCCTGCGCGCTTCCCCTTCCCGGCTCCGAGGAGAGCACCTCATGACCATCCGCGTCCTGCTCGCCGACGACCAGGCGCTACTCCACGCCACCTTCCGCATCCTCATCGACTCCGACCCGGACATGACGGTCGTGGCGGAGGCAGCCGACGGGCAGCAGGCTGTGGACCTGACCCTCGAGCACCGTCCCGACGTCGCCCTCATGGACATCCGCATGCCCGGCACCGACGGGCTGGCGGCCACGGCCGACATCTGCGCCCGGACCGGGCTGTCGAGCACCCGGGTCCTGATCCTCACCACGTTCGAGAACGACGAGAACGTCGCCATCGCCCTGCGGTCCGGGGCGAGCGGCGTCCTTGGCAAGGACGTCGGCCCCGACGTCCTACTGACGGGCATCCGCACCGTGGCAGCGGGAGACGCCCTCCTCTCCCCTACGGCCACCCGGGCACTGATCACCCGCTTCTTGGCCTCCCCGGCCGACAGCGTGCCTCTCACCGCACCGGAACGTCTCACCCTGCTCACCGAGCGCGAACGTGAAGTCGTGGCACTGGCCGCGCTGGGCAAGTCGAACCACGAGATCGTCGACCAGCTGGTCCTCAGCCACCTGACCGTACGCACCCACACCTCCCGCGCGATGACCAAACTCAACGCCCGCGACCGGGCCCAACTGGTCGTGATCGCCTACCAGAGCGGCCTTGTGCGACCGAACCTCGACGGTTGACGCGCAGAACCGGCGCGTTCACCGCCACGGCGCGCCCCGGGTGAAGCGTGGCGGCGCAGTGGGTGGCAGAAGTAGGGGCGCCGTGCTCGGTCTGGCGGTGCGCGGCGGTCGCCTTGTCCACCTGCATCCCGCAGACCGGGTCCGTGACCACGCTGTCGCCGTCGGGGGAGGCGGGGCGGTGGTGCCCAAGGCCTGCCGTGATGGCCCTGTCGTGGGCCGGGGCTCGGTCGGCGGCGGGCTCGACACGGGGCTGGACGCGGGCGGGCTCGGCCTGAGGCAGCGGCTGGGTGTGCCGGCGGTGCAGCCGGGAGGCGTCGGTGACCGCCGACAGCGAGCTGAGCGCCATGGCCGCGGCGGCGATGACCGGCTCAGACGCGGGTCGCTCTCCGGCCTGCGCCACCACCCCTGCTGCGCGGTAGGGGGCTGAACGGGCCCACCGGTCCTGAACCGCCCTGCCCCGGGCCGTCGCACCGGGCGGAGGGACAATGGAGTCGAGGAAGGCAAGAAGTCCCGGGAGCCCATTCAGCGCCCGGTCGCCGACTGACCGAAGCAGGTGAGTGGCGATGATGTTCTGGTACGCCCACGGCATGAACGGATGGGCCTGGTTCGGGATGTCGGTCGGCATGGTCCTGTTCTGGGCCCTGATCATCACAGCCCTTGTGCTGGTCCTCCGCACCGCCAATCAACCCCACGAACACACCCACACCCCCGCCGCACCGACACCGCAGCAGATCCTCGACGAGCGGTTCGCCCGCGGGGAGATCGACGAAGAGGAGTACCGGCGCCGCCTGAGTACGCTGCGCGCCGACCCTTTCCCCGCGAAGTAGAAACCGGCCGCCCCGGCTGCGGCCTCTACGCCTTCCGCTGCAGAAGGCCCGTGATGAACGACAAGCGCACCGACGGCACGTACGCGCTCGGCGCCGAAGATGTCCGCCCGGGCCTGCGCCTGCCCGCACTGCTCCGCACTGCACCGCACTGCACCACACCGCACCGCACCGCAGGAAGGGAGTTCACCTACGCCTGGGAGTATGGGGGCCGCTGCCTCACTCCTGGAGTACGTCCATGCCCCGTGCCCACCTCCATCCCTCTCGGCCCCGCGCCGGGTGGATCGTCACAGGGCCGGGACGGAGCCGCCCTCCTGTCGGCGCGGTCGGCGCGGGTTCCGCTCGGCTGACCGCGGCCAACGCGACGCCAGGCCGGCTCTCCGACGGGCCGGGGCGGACAGGTCCGCGCCGTCCACGCTGACGCGGGGCGCCGGTTGAGCGGAGGCGCGTACGCGTGGGCGGATCGCCGACGCGGGCATCCGGCCTTCGGCTCTCACCGCGCAGCTCAGTCGCCGAACTCCCACGACTCCGCCATCCCCCCGACCCTGGAGACCCGCCATGCCACGCGTCCTCCTCATCGAAGACGACCCCTCGGTGCGCGAGGGGGTCGAGCTCGGGCTGCGGCGGCGCGGGCACGAGGTCCTCGCCGTCGCGACCGGTGAGGCCGGACTGGAGGCACTGGGCGCCTTTCGCCCCGACCTCCTCCTGCTCGACCTGATGCTGCCCGCCATGAGCGGCGTCCAGGTGTGTGAAGGGGTGCGCGGGACGAGCCAGTTGCCGATCATCATGCTGACCGCGCGCGGTGACGACACCGACATCGTGCTCGGCCTGGAGGCGGGTGCGGACGACTACGTCGTCAAGCCCGCACGTACCGAGGTCATCGAGGCCCGCCTCCGTGCCGTGCTGCGCCGCGCGGAAAGGTCGGTCGACGCGGGACCGGCCGTTGAGTACCACGGTGAACTCGCCGTCGACCGTGCCGCTCACACCGTGCTCAAGTCGGGCGACTGCGTCGCCCTCGCGCCCTCCGAACTGAAGCTGTTGCTGCACCTGTCGGCGGCGCCGGAACAGGTCTTCAGCAGGCAGAGGCTCCTGGAAGAGGTATGGGAGCACAAGTACCACTGTGACGTCCGTCTGGTGGACGCCTGCGTGCGCCGCTTACGCGCCAAGATCGAAGACCCCTCCCCCGCGCCTCGGTACATCCAGACCGTCCGGGGTTCGGGCTACCGCTTCGGTCCGCTGTGAGGATGCCTGCGACCGCCGCGTTCGGGCTACGGACCCGGCTGGTGATCGCGTTCCTGCTGGTGGCCGCGGTCAGCGCCGTCACGACCGCCGCACTGACCTACCGGGAGGCGCGCAGCGCCGTCCTCGTGCGTGCGCAGGACACAGCCGTCGCCTCCTTCCGGGAGGAGGTCGAGCGGTTCGTCCCCGGTCTGCCCTTGGACCCGGAGTCGCTGCGGTGGGACCTCTACGACATCGCGGCACGCGCCAAACCGCATCCGTGGATCGTCTTCGCCGAGTACGGCTCGTTGCGCGCCTCCTCGGGTGACCGGCCCGTCTCCGGTGTTGTGACAGCGGAGCTGCGTCGCACGGCGCTCACCTCGCCGCACGGCAGCTTCGAACGGGTCGTCAAGGACGGAACCGCGTATCTGACGATCGCCATGCCGGTGATGACCCGCGTCGTCGCGGGCGGGGACGCGGTGCCGAGCGGCCTGGTTCTCTTCGCGGTGATGCCCATGACGAACGAGGAGGTGGACATCGACGCCCTGGTGACCGCTGCCCGCGACGGCGCGCTGCCGGGGCTTGCCGTGGCCCTGGTGCCCGCGCTGCTCGCGGCGCGGAGCGTGCTGCGCCCCGTCCGTGAACTACGGCGCGCCGCACAGTCGATGGGCGGCGGGCGGCTCGACACCCGTATCCCCGTACACGGCCGGGACGAGATGGCCGACCTGGCACGGACGTTCAACGATTCGGCGGCCCGACTCGAGCGCTCGGTGCAGGAGTTGCGGGACGCGGGGGTGCGGGCCCGGCGCTTCGCCTCCGATGTGTCGCACGAGTTGCGCACCCCGCTCGCCGGGATGCTCGCGGTGACGGACGTCGTGGACGAGGACGCCGGGACACTCGACCCGGAGACCGCCCGCGCGGTGCGGCTGATCAGCTTCGAGACCGGCAGGCTGGCCGTACTGGTGGAGGACCTGATGGAGATCTCCCGCTTCGACGCCCGCGCGGCGGAACTCAACGCCGACGAGGTGGACGCCGCCGAGGCCGTGCGCAGCACCCTGTCCGGCAGGCAGTGGCTGGGCCGGGTCCGGGCGGAGCTGCCCGACGGGCTCCGGATCCGCCTCGATCCGCGCCGCTTCGACGTCATCATGGCCAACCTGGTCGGCAACGCCCTTCGCCACGGTGGCGAGCCGGTCACGGTTCGGCTGTCGGCAGGAGACGGCGTGCTGATCATCGAGGTGCGCGACAGCGGGCCCGGGATCGCACCGGAGGCGCTGCCGCACGTCTTCGACCGCTTCTACAAGGCGGACGCCGCTCGTTCCCGGTCGTCGGGGAGTGGGCTCGGGCTTGCGATCACCGCGGAGAACGTACACCTGCACGGCGGCACGATCCGCGCGGAGAACGCCCCCGGCGGTGGCGCGCTGTTCACCCTCGAGCTGCCCTTCGACGGGCCGGCGTCCTGGTGCGGGGCGGCGGACGGTCCGGCGTCCGCGCACGGGGGCGAGTGGCCGGCGGACAGTCGCGACCGATCGGAGGCCGTTTCATGAGGAAGCCGGCGTTCCGCGGTACGCGCCGGGCGTTCCGGCGCGCCGCCCTGCTGGTGCTGGGCGTGGGTCCGCTCGTGGGGTGCGGTATCCAGGAGACGGCCGTGGTGGAGGCCGGCAGACCGGCTGTCGCCGATCTGCTTCCCCCGCGCGAGGGACGTGTGCTGTTGTTCTTCCTCTCCCCGGACGACGAACTGCTGCCTGTGCCCCGGAACGTCGATTCGGCGTGGCGGAGCGGTGTCCCGGGCTCCTCGGGGCCGGACGATTCGTCGGCCTCATCCGACGGGTCGCGCGGAGGGGACGGCGGCGGTGGTTCGCCTTTGGGGAGCGGGGAGATGAGCGGGTCCGTCTCGCCACTGGCAGCCGTCACCGCCCTGCTGGCAGGGCCGGACAAGGCCGAGCGCCGGGCCGGATTGCGCAACGCCCCCTCCCTGCCCGGTGCGGCATCCGTCGCGGACCGGGTCGTGAGCGGCGGGCTCACCGTCGAGGTCGTGCTGCGCCTGCGGGTGACCCGGCTGTCCGTTCCCGCCCGCGACCAGCTCGTCTGCACGGCCGCGTACGCGGCACACGCGAACGGGGCGGTGTCCGTGACCCTGGCCGGGCAGGAGGGGCGCCTCCCCCCGGCCGGGTGTCCCGTCCGACCGGTTCCGGTACCGGCCCGGTGAGCTGTGCCGGAAGGCGTACGAGGGCTGCGCCGGCCGGATCGGGCTCCGGCGCACCCGCAGGGCCATGCGGCGGCCCGCCGGAACCTTTCGTTTCCGGCGGGCCGCTCTCGTCAACTCGTCAACTTACCCGGGGCCGTGTCCCGCACGTAGGAATGTCATCCGCTCGCACGTCCCCGTGCCCTCGAGGGGGGTTCCGGTCCGGTGTTGCCTCACCTGCCGAAGAAGGCGTTGTGGATCGTGACCGTCGACCGGTTGTCACTCCTGTCGGTGACCACGGCCTGCAGTGAGATCGCCTTGCCCTTCTCCGGGGCGCGTACCGTGATCCTGCCCGCCACGACCGGAACGGACAGCCAGTTCGTGCCGTCGTACGACACGAGGACCCGAAGCGTCTTCAGGTTGGCGCCGGCCGCCGCGCCCTGCACCGTGACGGGGACGGTCTGGACGTCTCCTGCCGGGACGGTGGAGTCCCACGCGAGCTTCGGCAGGAAGCGGACCGTGGAGACCGGGAGTCCGGTCGCGCCTTCGGTGTGGGCCGAGTCGAAGGTCCACGAGGCGTCGATCCGGGTCCCGGCACGGTTGAACGCGGCGTTCCGGTGGATCGTGGTCGCCACCTTGTACGTGGCGGCTTCCGGCGGCAGTGTGAACGGCTCCTGGTCGAGGGCCGCATCCTTCCTCGTGTACAGCTCGCCGTTGCGGTGGATCGTGGTGCTCGCGCTCGCGTACCGGACGAACCCGGCATGGCCTGCCCCGTCACTGACCAGTGGAAACGCTCCACGGATCGTGTCGCCGTCGCGCACGATCCCTTCGTTCGCGTTCATCCGCGGGCCCAGGACACCGACGTTGAAGTTCTCGGTGTACGTCACCCCCGCGGTGAACCGCTGCGGCTCGCCGAGGTCGTACGCCGAGTCGAAGCCGCGGTAGCCTCCGGCGTCCGCCTCGCCCAGTACGCCGGCGACGATGTTCCAGGCGGCCCCTTCGGCCGTGGACACGTACACGTTGCGGGTTCCCGGTGCCGACTGCACGGAGTAGAGGGCTTCGACGCCGCCGCCGAAGTCCAGGATGCCGTGCGCCGCGAGCGCGCCGTCCACGCCGGGTACGGAGGACCCGATCCTCGCCTTCACCAGGGCCATGTCCTGGGCCGTGTACGTCTTGCTGTAGCCGGTGGCGAGCTCCCGGACCGGGCCGCCGGTGAGGACGTTGTACTCGGTGGTGTCCCGCTCCCAGTTCGCGGACCACTGCTGGGTGAGGGAGCCCTCGTCCATCGTGGGGCCCTGGTACGCGGTGCGCAGGTTGTCGAAGCTGCCGAACTCCCCCCCTTCGATGATGAAGGTCTCGGGCGTGTTCAGGGTGTACATCATTCCGGCACGCGTGGAGCGTGCGGTGGCGTCCGGCACCTTGATGGTCACGGGCCGCGTGGTCCGGGCGTCGAGAGTGACCGTGGTGGGACCGGTCACCGTGAGCTGCGGGTTGTGGATCAGATCGGCGCCCTTGCGCGGGGCCGTGGGGTCGACCAGCATGTCGGCGGCGAGGCTGTAGGTCCCGCGCGGCAGCCGTACCGTGGTGGAGCCCGACGACAGATCCGGGAAGAACCGCTGGTTCGCGGCGGAGTCGCGGTAGCCCTTCAGGTCGGCCTGCCAGGAGGTGCTGGCCGCACCGTCCCGTCCGATCGTCTTGAACGTGACGTCGTACGACTCGCTCTCCCGGTCCACCGCTGCCGCGGTGCGCACGCTCCGGCCACCTCCGGACGCGACGACCGTGGCGGAGTACGACCCGTCGACCGTCCCGCCGAGCCGGGTGTCGGCCGTCAGGTCCACCGCGGCCTCACCGCCCGCAGGGACCGTGATGCGCTGCGCCCCAAGGGTGAAGAACCCGGCCGGGGCGGGCTGCCCGTCGCCGCCGGTGGGCTCGGCCAGTGACAGGTCGAGCGTCACGTCGGCCGTGCCGTTGTTCCGGTACTTCACCTGCTTGGTCACCGGTGTGTCGTCGGTGTGGGGCCACTGCTGGGTGCCCAGGCTGAGCGAGCCCGGCTCGGAGACGAGTGTCTGGTCGATCGCCTGGTCGACGGCGAGCCGGCCCGAGCCCTGCTGGAAGACCGAGTGGGAGCCGCCCTTGGCCGAGCCCGTCAGGACGGACTTGATCTGTGCGCCCGTCCAGGAGGGGTTCTTCTGCTTGAGGATCGCGGCGGCGCCCGCGACGTGCGGGGTCGCCATCGATGTACCGCTCAGGCTGACGTATCCGGGAGGGTTCTGTGCCCCGGTGCCCGCCGCCGCAGCCGCCGTGATGTCCACGCCCGGCGCGGTCATGTCGGGCTTGACGGCGCCGTCCCCGGTGCGGGGCCCGACGCCGGAGAAGTCGGCGATTTGGTCGTCGTCGTCCACGGCGCCGACCGTCAGGGCCGCGTCGGCGCTGCCTGGCGACGCGATCGTGCCCCGGCCCGGCCCGCTGTTGCCTGCTGCTATCGCGAACAGGACACCCTTCTCTGCGGAGACCTTGTCGACCTGGGCTTCCAGCGGGTCGATCCCCAGGGTGTCGGGACCGCCCAGGCTCATGTTGATGACATCGGCGCCCTGGGCGACGGCCCAGTCGACACCCGCGAGGACGCTTGAGTCGTCACCGGAGCCACGGTCGTCCAGCACCTTGGCGTTGATCAGCTCGGCCCCGGGCGCCACGCCCCTGAACCGGGTGTCCTTGGTCCCCGCACCGGCCGCGACCGAGGCCACGTGGGTGCCGTGTCCGACCCGGTCACGGGCGTCGGGGGAGGCGCTGAAGTTCCGCTCCGCCACCACCCGGCCCGCCAGGTCCGGGTGGGTGGCGTCGATTCCGGTGTCGACGACGGCGATCTTCACGCCCTTGCCGTCGTACGAGCGGGCCCAGGCCGCCGGGGCGCCGATCCGGCCGGTGCTGCGGTCCAGCGTCGCCTTTCGTACGCCGTCCAGCCAGATCCGTGCGATACCGGCGGTCGTGGCCGCCGAACCGTCGCCCTGCTGCCGGGTCAGGGCGTCCCACAGAGAACCCGTGCTGTCGGTGACCCCGGCACTGGTGACGGCGTCGGCGTGGAGAGCCGACAGAGTCCGGCGGACCGTGGTGCCGTCGGCGGACCGCACCTCGGCGCGGGCGGTCTCGGCCGCCGGACCCCGGTAACCGACGATCACCTTGAGTCCGGCCCGGTTGGCCTTGCGGCTGTCCGGACGGGAGAGTCCGGTGATGTCGAACAGGCGCCGGTCCAGTGTGCCGTCGGCGATCAGCCGCCGGGCGTCGCGCGGCACGACGTAGGTGCGGCCCTGGTGGGTCTCGGTGAAGAAGGGAATGTCCTCCCGGCCCTTCGCCCGCTCGATGCCACCGACCCGGCCACGGGAGTCCACGTGGACCCGGTCGCCGGTGATCAGGGTGACGGTGTGCACGACCCTGCCGTCCGTCGTCACGTCCTTGGCGATGACGGGGGACGTCGTGTCCGGAACGCCGGTCTTCGCCGATACCGGGCCGGTCATGCCCGCGGTCAGGGCGACGGCGGCCGCAGCGGCGACGGCGTACGCCTTCTTTGATCGTCTACGCAAGATTGTCCCTGCTCAGGAGTGGATCGGGCGGGCGAAGGCCCGGCCCGCACGGGGACGCGTTCGGATACGCGTACGACCCCGGGCTCCGAAGTATTCAGGGGCCGTTCCGGCGCACTCAATGATCGTTGTGTAACAGCCGTGCGGAACGGCGACGCCGCCGGCCGAGCTCAGGTGCGGGCTCCGGCCGCGTCGACCGCCGCCCGTACGGTGGGATACACGCGCCTCAACTCCGCCCTGGCTTCGGCCGTGCGCAACACATCCCTCACCTGTCCCGTGTCGCGGGCGAGCAGGAGCCGGACCCCGAGGGTCTCGAGTTCTTCGGCCAGGTCGTCGAGCATGTGCACCGCGCTGACGTCGATGAAGGGCACCGTCTCGGCGTCGAGCACGACCGCCGTCACCTCCTTCCGCGCGGCAGCCCCTCGGACCTCGGACCGGATGCGCTCGGCGTTGGCGAAGTAGATGCCGGCCTCGACGCGCAGCACGGCCACACCCGGGATCCGGTGGCTCCCGGGGTGTCTGTCGAGCGCGGCGAAGTGCCCCTCCCCGGGCATGCGGCCCAGCTCGCTGATGTGCGGGCGCGAGGAGCGGTAGAGCAGCAGGAGCAGGGAGACCCCGATGCCGATGAACAGGCCGGGCAACGTGTCGAACGCCATCACGCCGAGCATCGCCGCGATCGCGGCGAGGAAATCGGGCCGCGCGGCGACGCCGTAGGCCTGGCCGAGCCTGCGGGTGAAGACGCGGTGGAGAGAGACCAGCGAGGGGATGTCGACCAGCTCGACCACCGCCGCGATCACCACGCCCGCGAGTACGGCCTCGGGGAGCTTCTCGAAGAGGCCGGTGAGGAAGAGGAGGGTGACCACGGTCAGGGCGGCCGCGAAGATGCCCGAGAGCTGGGTACGCGCGCCCGCCGACCAGTTGACGGCGGTCTTGGAAAGGCTGCCGTTGACGACCATGCCGCTGGACAGACCGGCGCCCAGGCCGGCGGCCCCGAGCCCGATCAACTCGCTGTCGGCGTCGACCTCGTACCGGCCGCGGGAGGCGTAGTTCCTCGCTGCTCCGAGCCCCTCGGCGAAGGCGACGAGCAGCACGCCGACGCTCCCGGCGGCAAGGTCGCCGAGTTCGTCGAGCGAGACGTCGGGAAAGCCGAACGAGGGCAGGCCGGCCTCGACGGAGCCGACGACCTGGACACCATGATTCTCCAGGCCGAAGACCGCCGCCGCCGCGGTTCCCAGCGCCACCGCGATGAGGGAGGCGGGCGTCCTCGGGGCGACCCGCTTGAGGACGAGGATGAGTACGAGGCTCCCGACACCGACCAGGACGGTGAGGCCGCTGGTTCCTCCGAGGTGTGTGATCAGGGCCCGGATCTTCTCGAAGACGTTCCCGGACCCGCCCTCGACACCGAAGAGCTTCGGCAACTGACCGGCGATGATCGTCAGTGCCAGGCCGACGATGAAGCCCTTCAGCACGGGCTCGGAGATGAAGTTGGCGAGGTATCCGAGGCGCAGCAGTCCCGCCAGGAGCGCCGCCAGGCCCACCGTGAGGGCCAGCGCCGCCGTCATCGCGGTGAAGTGGGCGCTCGAACCGCCCGCGACGCCTCCGACGACCGCCGCCGAGAGCGCCGCCGTCGCCGCCATCGGCCCGACGACCAGATGCCTGGAACTACCGAGGGCGGCGTAGAGGAGCAGAGCCGCGGGGGCGGCGTAGAGGCCGACCACCGGCGATCGTCGCGTAGGCGAGCGCCTCGGGCACGAGCACCGCCCACACGGTCATCCCTGCCAGCACGTCCCGGCCCAACCACCGCCGCCGGTAACCCCGCAGTGAGGGGAACAGCCAGTGCATGTCCACCCTCACGCGGAGAGATCACTGACGGCGTCGCCCACCAACTTCGCGGCGAAGAGCAGGCAGATCACGGCCATGATCGCCGTGTTGTTCCGCTCCATCCAGAGCTTGAGACCGTCGAGGATGTGCTTCGAGCGCTCCTTGAGGACGAAGTAGAGCACGACCGGCGTTCCGGGCCCGAGCGCCCCGAGCACCACGTAGACCCCCAGTGCCACAGCCTGTGCGCCGGCGGAGGTGTCCGTGCGCGCGATCGCCGACGCCGCAGCGATCGAGAGCAGCAGGTTCTTCGGGTTGATCGAGGACAGTGCCATCCCCAGTGCCAGCGCCTTGACCGGGGTGAACGAGTCGACCGTCTTCATCCACTTCGGCAACGTCACCTCCTCGTCGCCGCGCGGCCGGCCGCGCCACTCCTTCACTGCCACCCACAGCAGCAGGACGCCGAGTGCCAGGTCGAGCGCGCTGACCCAGTCGGCCGGCCGGCCCTGGTCGCCCGGGCCGGCGCCGCCGGAGACCAGCAGCACGATCGTGCCGACCAGGGCCAGGCCGAGGGCCCAGCCCAGGAGCAGCGCAGGCCCGTTGGAGCGCGCCCTGGGGGTGGCGAGCATCAGCACCACGCCGATGATCGGGAACGCACTCAGCGCCACGGCGACACCGTAGGGCAGAATCTGACCGATCGCCTCACCCACGGCCGCCTGCCTCACGCCGGTTCGATCTCGCCGGGCCGCCAGCTCTTGTCGAACCAGCCTTCGAGGGGCCCGTAGAGCCGTACCATCGCGAACCATCCCTTGCCCGGTACGGTTTGGACCCAGTTCGCCTCCTTGCCCTGCGGCGCGGTCGGGCCGAAGTGGATGACCGTGTCGCCGTTGCTCTCGGACCGGACGTCTTCCGAGAGGCTGTTGACGCTGGGGTAGGGGTGGTCCGTGCGCAGCAGCGACCGGGTCTGGGGGTCGTAGACGTTGACGGCCCAGAAGTTCTTCACCGGGATGCCGCTCGGCAGGGTGAGCGTGTACTTCCTTCCGCCGTCGAGCCACTCGCCCGTGGAATCCTCCGCCGTGTAGGCGTACTGCGACCCGGCGCCGACGGCGGCCGTCACCATCGCGGGCGAGGCGGCGGCGGCGAAGTAGTAGAACACCGCCCGGGAGTCCAGCAGGCGGGCGCCCTCCGCCGACAGGAACTCGTAACTGTGCGTAGGGAAAGGGGTCTTCCACGATCGGTCCGGATAGTGGTAGAAGCCCGGGTCGCGTGGCTTGAAGGCCAGTGTCCGTACGAGCCCGGAGGCGGTCCTGGCGGCGGCGTCGAGGATGGCGCGCATGCGGTCGTCCGGCCGGAAGGGCTTGCCGGGCCGGATGCCGAGTGCGGCGAGCTGACCGGCACGCTCGGGATCGAGCGACTCGGGCGGCTCCGCCTGGACGATGGTGTCGATCTCCTCGAAAAAGGAGAAGTCGTTCGGGTGGACGGTGTTGAAGTCGGATTCCGCCCAGTTGACGAAACGCTGCTCGGGTGGGTCCGCCGCGTCCGCGAGCGGGTAGATCCGCGCCGTGAGCAGGCTCTCCGTGCCCCCCAGCGCCCGCAGCAGCACCCAGGAGGCGTACGTCGCCGGCCGCACGACGAAGTATCCGTCGGGAACGTCGCCCTCGTGGCCCGGAGGCAGGAAGAGGTACCTGCCTCCTTCTCCCTTGTCGGGCCCGGCGATGCCCATGTCGGTGACGTAGCGCTGCCACATGTCGTTGACGATGCACAGCGAGTTCCCCGGCGCCTCGATCACGGTGGGCCCGTCCTCGTCGAGCGCCAGGAAGGTCATCCCGTAGGTGGTTTCCGTGTTGCCCGTGAGCAGCACCGGTGCGGAGGTGCATCGCGGGGCGGTGTAGCCGATCGTGCGGGAGTCGATGCCGAGGCTTCTCAGCCCGCGTCGCATCGCCACCATGGAGGCACCGGGTACGCAGTTGAGGAACGCCTCGATCCCGCGCAGCAGGTCCAGCGTGTCGTAGCTTCGGGTGACCGAGTCGGGCAGGGGCATGCCGTCGAAGAAGTCCATCGCTCCGAAGACCGTCTGGAGCCGGTCCGGGCAGGTGATCGAAGCGAGGGCCTCGGGCGATGTGCCGGGGCTGGGGGCGTCACTGACGTGAGGCACTGGCTTCCTCCTGAGTGGGTCGTACCGTGTGAACCGCGTTCCAGTCCTTCTTGACCCTGACCATGGATCCGCTCCGCTCGGTGAGTCCGCCGAGGACGAACGCCGTCTGCACCGGCGCGGGCTTCTCGACCCACCGGATGCCGTCGTTGCCGAACACGGCGACCCGGCCCATCGGCGGAACGTAGCCCGGAGACCCTTCCGCCGCCGCGGACGTCACGCACTCGACGATCGCCCGCTTCGCGGGACCGTCGTTCCGACTCCCTGGCGGGGTCGTGCCCATGGCCACCTCGGATGTCCGGACCGTGACGCTCTGGGATCACCGCGCGAGGTCACTCCACCGACTCGATCTCGCCCGGCCGCCAGGTCTTGTCGAAGAAGGGCTGCAGGGGACTGTAGAGCCGCAGGACCACGAACCATCCCTTGCCCGGTGTGGTCTGGATCCAGTTGCCTTCCGGCACGCCGTCGGGCCGGTCGGGCCCGAAGTGCACCGTGGTCGAGCCGTCCCCCTGGGGGACCGCCGCCGGGGTCGGGTAGCCCTGGCTTCCCGCCCGTGGGAACCGTTGCGGCGTGTCGAGCATCGACCGCGTCTGGTTGTCGTAGACGGTGACCGACCAGAACCGGGCGGCGGGAATGTCCGGCGGCAGCACCAGCCGGTAGCGCCTGGCGCCGTCGAGGGGCCGGTCCTCCCGGTCCGCGAACGAGAACAGGTACTGCGAGCCGACACCGGTCAGCCGCGTGGCGAACGTCGGGCTGATGCCCACGGCCAGGTACCACCACCAGGACCGCAGGTTCAGCTTCCGGGCGCCGCTGACCGGACGAGGCTCGACGCCGCGTTCGGTGACGTCCGCGGGCGGGGTCATGAAGTCGTAGCCGGACGCGAGCAGGCCGTTGACCCACTGGGAGGAGGTCCCGTAGAAGTGCGCCCCCTCGGCCGGGCGCGGACGGCAGGCGAGCGTACGGGCGGTGGCGTTGCCGACCGCGGCCGCCTCGGTGAGGATCTTCCGCATCCGTTCGTCCGGCTCGAAGGGCTTGCCCTTGACGATCCCGACCGCGGCCAGCGGACCGGCGATCTCCGGATCGAGTGCCTCGGCCGGCTGATCCTGCACCAGCTCGTTCGCGAGGTCGAAGTACGTCTCGTCCGCGGGCGGGACCATGTTCACCGGCAGTCCGGACGCCTCGACGAAACGCGGCGGATCGGGCCGGTGCAACGCGGCGCTCCAGGTCTCCGCGGTCCACGGCAGCGGCGGGGCCGTGCCGCCGGTGACGATCTCCCCGATGCTGGTCCCGTACTGGCCCGGCACGTAGCGATGGATGCGCAGGCGCTCCTTGATGCGCTCGACGGCGGGTGTCGGGTCGCCGCCCTCCAGGAACGCCCGCCCGGCCAGGATGAGCCGCGTGGTGAGGACCCGGTGGGTGAAGAACCCGCCTTCGGGGAGCGGGCCCTGGTAGCCCGGCGGTACGAAGAGGTAGGCGCCGCCGGTTCCGCGGTCAGGTCCGGGCATGCCCGGGTCGACGACCCAGCGGAACCACAGGTCGTTCACGAAGCTGAGAGTGAGGGGCGGCATCTCCACCACCACCGGCCCCTCGGTCAGGTCGAGGAAGCTCAGGAAGTAGACGGTGTCGGCGTTTCCGGTCAGCACCAGCGATGCGGAGTCCATGAACTCCGAGAAGAGCAGAACGTCGTGGTCCTCGACCCCTGCCTCCAGGAAGCCCTTGCGGGCCGCCCACACGTTGACGCCGGAGTAGGCGTCGAGGAACGCGCGAACGCCGTCCAGATGGTCCAGATGGTCGTAGAGGCGGTCGGCGGTCTCGTCGGTGGGCACACCCAACGGGAATCGCAGAGTGCCCAGGTGCGTCTCGACCTGTTCGGGGGTCGAGATCGACTCCAGGACCTGGGAGGAGAGCTGCTCGGCTCGCTGCACGGAATCTCTCCGTTCTCGGGAAAGCGCGTCCATTGGACTATGAGCCGACCCCCTCGCGGCCACCACTGCACGTGGGCCGGTGGAGGGCATCGAGGCCGGGCGGGCGGTGGCTCGGCGTGCACCGGCCCCGCGCACCGGCTCTCGCGCACGGTTCCCGCCAGGAAGAAGCCGTGATCCCGGCGTTCGTAGCTCGGAGCCCCGGACCTGGCGGAGGCCGGACAGCGGGCTCTCCTGGCCGGGGCCAAGGCCAGGACCAGGGCCCCGGAAGCACACCCCGGCAACCAGCCAGGAACCGGCAACCACTCCCCCGTTCCCATGTGCTTGCTCAACCAGGTATCTTGTATCGCATGGAACCAGGCGACTCGACCAAGCAGGCCAGGGCAGCGGCCCAGCTACGCAAGGGCGTGCTGGAGTACTGCGTACTCGCCCTGATGCGGGACCGTCCCCGGTACGGCGTGGAACTCCTCCACGCTCTGGAGGACTCCGGTGCCCTGGCAACCAGCCAGGGCACGGTGTACCCGCTGCTCTCCCGGCTCCGCCGCGACGACCTGGTCACCACCACCTGGCAGGAATCCACCTCCGGGCCGCCCCGCCGCTACTACGCGCTCACCGACAGCGGGCGTGCCGCGCTCGACGAGTTCGCCCGCGTCTGGCCCGGCTTCCGCGACGCCGTCGACGCCTTCCTGACCACTCCCCATCCCTCACCCGGAGACCTCGCATGAAGACCTCTTCCGATCCCGTACGCGACTACCTCTCCGCGGTCGAGCGCGAGGGATCCGCGCTGCCTGCCGACCGCCGCCAGGAACTACTGGCCGACCTCGCCGAACACATCGAGGTGACGCGCGCCGAACGCCCCGACGCGGCGATCGGCGAGATCCTCGCCGAGCTCGGTGACCCCCGCACGATCGCGGCGACGGCGCTGGCCGAGGCGGGGAGCACCACCGGCGCGGCTGCGGGCCCCGGCGATACCGGCACACCGGCCCGGCGGGGCAAGGTGCACCCCTTGGTCCCGCTCCTGATGCTCACCCTCTCGCTGCCCTTCATGATGGTCTTCCCCGACCTCCCCGGTCCGCTGTTCGGTGTCCTGTTCCGCGTCACCGGCGCGGTACTCCTGTGCACTTCGGTCCACTGGACCACCGTCCAGAAGACCAGCGGTGTACTGCTGACCGCCGTCCTGCCGACCGCCGTCATCACCACCTGGAACCTCGCGGGCGGCCCGGCCGGCACTCCGTCCCTCGTGGCCAACCTGCTCACGCTGGTCCTGCTGGCCGGCACGGCGGTGTGGCTCTGGCGGACCCGCCGCGTCTGAGAGACCTGGTCGCGGCACACCGTTCCGGGCCGGGGGCTTGTCAGCCGGATCGCCCCGTACCGGGCGGGCGTACATCGCGATGTTGCGGGCCATGGGGGCGCGGGTCGCTGTCACCGACCCGTTCCTGTCGGAGGTGGACGCCGCGGAGCTCGGTGTGGAGTCCGTCCCTCTGGACACACCGCTGTCGCGCAGCCGGATCGTGGCCGTGCACGCGCCGGTGACCGAACGGACCCACCGGATGATCGGCGCCGGACAGCTGGCGCTGATGCCCGACGGGGCGGGCTTGGTGAACACGGCCAGGTCGTGGCTGGTCGACGAGGAGGCACACTGCTCGCCGAACTGCGGTCGGGCGGCTCGATGCGGCGATCGACGTGTTCGACGCGGAGCCGCTGCCGCGGGACCACCCGTTCCGTGCCCTGCCGAACGTGCTGCTGACGCCCCATCAGGCGGCGGGTAGCGTCGAGTGCCGGCAGCGGCTCGGTGCCAGTGCGGCCGGCGAGGTGCTGCGCCTGCTGGCCGGGCGGCCCCCCGTTCACGCGGTCACCGTGGACGCGCCGACCCGCCTGCACTGAGCCGCGCCCGCCGGAACCATCTACACCGCGGACATGATCTTCAGCGTGGCGCACCCGGTGCACCATCTGTCGCAGTATCTGGTTACTGGAGCCCGGAGACGTCATCAACACCGGTACTCCGCAGGGCGTGGCGCCGTCCGGCCGCTTCCCGTGCCTGAGGCCGGACGGCGTGATGGTTTCCCCTGTTGACGCCATACCCTAGGGGGGTATGCTGACTTTCCGGGAGTCGCCGCTTCCCGAGCGGCTCGCGTCCTCAGGAAGGCATGCCATGAACACGGGCCTGAAGATCACGGCGTTCGCCGCCGCGCTCGCCGCGACGTTCGGCACGGCGTACGGCGTCGGCAAGGGCGTCGATCCCCTCGTCGGGGGCGAGAAGACCGCGGCACACGAGGGTCACGGGCCGGGCGAAGAGACGCCCGCCGAAGGGCACGGACAGGACGGGGATCAAGCCGCTCCGGTCGGCGGGCTGCAAGTCTCCGAAGGCGGCTACACGCTCGCGCTGGAAACCTCCCGGGTCACCGGCGGGAAATCCACGCGGCTCCGCTTCTCCATCCAGGACGCCGACGGACGCAAGGTCACGGCTTACCGGCGCGAGCACGGCAAGGAGTTGCACTTCATCGTCGCCTCGCGGGATCTGACCGTCTACCGCCACCTGCACCCGGCGCGCGCCGCCGACGGCACCTGGACCACGTCCGCGGACCTGCCCACCGCCGGGGCCTACCGGGCCTTCGCCGACTTCGAGCCCGCCGTGAAGGACGCCGAGAGCGTGACACTCGGAGCCGACCTCGCCGTGTCGGGGGCCTACGCTCCCGCCGCGGTGCCCGCCCCCGCCGCCACCGCGAAGGTGGACGGCTACGAGGTCACCCTGGCCGGAGGCCTGCGTCCCGGACGGAGCGGCCGGCTCGGACTGACGGTCACCAGGAGCGGCAAGCCCGTCACCGACCTCGAACCGTACCTCGGCGCGTACGGCCACCTCGTCGCCCTGCGCTCGGGCGACCTCGCCTACCTGCACGTCCACCCCGACGGCGAACCCGGCGACGGCACCACGAAGCCCGGCCCGCGCGTCTCCTTCACCGCGACCGCGCCGAGCGTGGGCACCTACCGGCTCTTCCTCGACTTCCGGCACGAGGGCAAGGTCCACACCGCCGCGTTCACGGTCGAGGCGGGAAAAGCGGCCGTGAACGCCGAGCCGGCCGAGGATGCGGAGGAACACGAGAAGGCCGGCCACGGACACTGACCGGACGCGTGCGGCTGCGGCTGCGAACGCCGCGCCCGGACGACATCGCCGCGCACCCGGAGACGCGACACCTGAGGCGCCCCCATCTCACCCCGCATCGCGACGCGGACTCGGCGGCATTGACACCCGTGGTTAATAAGATTAGCTTTTGGCTAACGCGATTCGCTGGAAGCTAACGTGATTAACCTACCGAGATCGAGGATGCCATGACCGAGTACCTTGCCGTCGACGGCGGCACACTCGCTTACGAGGTGACGGGGTCCGGCCCCCTGATCGTTCTCGCGCACGGCATGGGCGACAGCCGCGCCGCGTACCGTGCCGTGGTCCCGCCGCTGGCAGCGGCCGGCTATCGGGTCGCCACCGTCGATCTGCGCGGATGCGGCGAGTCCGACGCCGACTGGAAGACCTGGAGCCGCACCGCACTCGCCGGCGACCTGCTCGCCGTGATCCGCCACCTGGGCGGCCCGGCCGTGCTCGTCGGTCACTCGGTCTCCGGTGGCGCCGCCACGATCGCTGCGGCGCAGGAGCCCTCCCTGGTCTCCGCGGTCGTCGAGCTGGCGCCGTTCACCCGCAAGCAGTCCGTCCGCCTCGGCGACCTGCGGGTGAAACGCTATCGGCAGGGGATGCTGCGGCTGCTCGGCACCGCCGCGTTCGGCAGCGTTCGCCTCTGGCGCTCCTACCTCGACCTGGCCTACCCCGGTGTGAAGCCCGCCGACTGGGCGGAGCGGCTCGCCCGCTTCGACTCCCTGCTGCGCGAGCCGGGCCGGATGAAGGCCATGCGGGGCATGGGAGGCAGCGCCCCGACCGACGCGGGTGCGCAGCTGGGCAGCGTCCGCTGTCCGGTCCTGGTCGTGATGGGCACACTCGACCCCGACTGGGCCGACCCGCACGCCGAGGGTTCGGCGGTCGTCGACGCCCTGCCGGCCGGCCGCGGACGCCTCGAGATGATCGAGGGCGCCGGACACTACCCTCACGACCAGTTCCCCGACCAGGTGGTTTCCCTGGTGCTCGCCTTCCTCCGGTCGGAGCCCGCTCGTGCCTAGGGCCGGTCTGGACCCGGCGGCCGTGGTCGCCGCCGGCGCGGCCCTCGCCGACGAGGTGGGCCTCCCCCAGCTGACGATGGGGCTGCTGGCCGAGCGGCTGGGCGTGCGCACCCCGTCCCTGTACAAGCACGTGGCCGGCCAGGCGGACCTGAACCGGCGCATCGCCGCGCTGGCGTTGGGCGAGGCCGCCGACGCCGTGGGCGGCGCGGTCCAGGGATACGCGGGCCGCGACGCCCTGGCCGCTGCGGCCCGAGCCTTCCGCGCGTTCGTCCTGGAGCACCCCGGTCGGTACGCCGCGACGATCGGCATGGAGCCGGCCGGCCCGGACGATCCGCTGGCCACCGCCGGCCGGCGGCTGCTCGACGCGTTCATGGCTGTCCTGCGTGGCTACGAGGTAGCGGAGCCCGACCTGGACCACGCCCTGCGCATGCTGCGCAGCCTCTGCCACGGATTCGCCACGCTCCAGGCGGCCCACGGCTTCCAGTGGAGCGCCGATGTCGACGAGAGCTTCGAGTGGCTGATCGACTTCGCCGACCGGGGCCTGCGCGCCGTCCGGCCGTGACGGTCGTCTCAGCCCTGACGGTCGTGCCGTCGGCGCCCGGGGCGAGTGGGACAGAGGTGGCAGACCTGGGTCACGACCCGGTGGGGCTGACCCAGGGGGAATGAGGTCCCCCGGAGCGCGCGGAGCGGGCGCCCGGGCCAGGACCTGACGAGAACCTTCGGACTCATGCGGCCGGCCATGCGCTGGTGGGCAGCCCGGCACACCGTCCAGACCGTCAGCGAAGTCGAAGATCTGCACGGGACCGGTCCGCCGGCCGGACGGTGTGACGGAGGAAGCTGCCGAAGCCGATCGGGGCCCCGTCGTACTACGGCCGCCGGCGCGGCTGATGATGCCGCCAGGAGCGGACGGCGCCGAGGACCTGCCAGGCGGGCAGGTGGCCGACCCCTCCAGGGCCAGGTCCGTGCCGTACCCGCCGGTCAGCTCACGGACCCGGATGGTGCCGGTGATCGGCCGGAGGGCCGTCACCCGAGTGGCGGCGCTCGGGGAAGTGCCGGAGGTCCGAGCGGCTGATCCTGGCACCATGAGCCGAAAAGACACCCCACGGCGTCCCAGCGACCCGGCCCATGGCCGCAGGGGCGGCGAGCGCGGTTCCGTACTGACGCCCTCGCGTATCACCACGCTGGTGCTGGCGGCCCTGGCCATCGTCCTCATCGCCGAGAACACCCAGGAGATCAGGATCCGGCTGGTGATTCCCGTCGTCACCATGCCCCAGTACCTGGCACTCCTGCTCATGTTCGTGCTCGGCTGCCTGTGCGGCGCTCTCCTGCTGTACAGCATGAGGAACAGGCGGAGCAGGCGCGCCTGAGGGCTGTCCCGCACCTCCCGACAAGGCGAGCGGGGTCAGCAGTCACGGCACCTCGCCGCGTGCTGCGGGACCGTCCCCGCACCGGCCGTCGTCATCCCCGACTCGGGACCGTCGGTGCCGCGCCCGCTGCCCGTGGCGTCGGGACGGCGCAGGCGGTGCCCGTGGGGACCGGGTTGGCGGATCTCGGCGACGCGATCGAGCAGTACTGATCGAGCAGTACCACGCCGATCGATGGGTCACCGGCATCCTCGCCGACCTCGACACCGCCACCGGTGTGCTCACCCGGCCGGGGCGGCGGTCATTGCGCGGTGGTCTCGCCGGTGATCAGGTCGGTCACCGCCGTGAGACCGCCGTCCACCAGTGCCCGTCGCTGGCGGTCGGCCGGTGTTCCCTGGCGGAGGAGCCGGTGGACGAGTGCGGTGACTTCTCGGGTGTCACCGGCCGCGTCGACGGAAGGCGTGATGTGCTCCATCAGGCGCGCGACCGCGTCTCCGGCACTGATGCGCTCCCCCGTCGCCGTGATCAGGTGTCCACTGAGCCCGTGCCGCGCGGCCTGCCAGGTCGCGGCCCGGAGCACCTCCGGGTGGCTGCCGGGCGCGGGCGTTCCCGCCGCCGCCTCCTGGACGGCCGTGGCCACGAGTGCGCGCACGATCCCGGCGAACATGACGGCTTCGTCCGCCCTGAGCTGGACGTCGCAGCACCGTACTTCGACGGTGGGGTAGCGGTCGGAGAGCCTGGCCTGCCAGTACAACTGCCCCGTGTCGCCGATGATCCCGCTCCGCAGGAGCGTCTCGATCCGCCCGGCTTCGTCCGCGGCGTCCCGGAAGGCGGGCGGCGGGCCGCTGACGGGCCAACGATCGAAGATCACCGTGCGCCAGCTGGCGAACCCCGTGTCCTGCCCGTCCCACAGCGGCGAGTTCGCCGACATGGCGACAAGGACGGGGAGCCAGCCCCGCAGCCGGTTCAGCACGGCCACACCGACCTCACGGTCCGGTACGGACGCGTGCACGTGCATGCCGTTGACCAACTGCTCGGCCACCAGCTGGGGTGCCTGCGACCGCATGGCCCGGTAACGCGCCTCCGCGGTCACGGGAGCGGAGGAGGCACCTCTGAGGGGCGGGGTGCCGCAGGCCGCGAGCCGGCACCCCTGCGCTTCGGCCGCGGCAGCGAGGGCGAGCCGGAGGCGCAGCAGATGGCCTCCGACCTCCTGCAGCTCCTCGCAGACGGGCGTGGCCGCCTCGACCTGCACCTGCAGGAGCTCCGTCCGCAGTTCGTCCTCGCCGAGGATCGCCGTCGTTCCCGCGGCGGCCCGCACCTGCTCCCCCGCGGCGACCGGCAGCCCGGTCTCGGCGTCGAGCAGCAGGTATTCCTCTTCCACTCCGATGGTGACCGGTTCCATCGGGTCAGTGTCAGGTCTCGTCCCACAGGATCGGCGCGCGACACGGCTGTTCCGGGCGGGTGCGCTGAGCGGCCGGTGTTCTCGCTGCTGGTCCGGCCGAGGATCCGGCACGCCGCAGCCGGGTGACGGTGGCCACCCACCGCGCCCGCCACCGGACAAGGCCGCCCCACCGCGCCTGCGGGCCCGAACCGGAGCGGTGTGTGACGGCCGCCCGTATGTGCGCCGACGCCGGTTTCGACAGGCTGGTCATGCAGAACGCGGGGCCGGACCCCGAGGGGTTCCTCGACTTCCTCCGGCGCGGACTCGACCAGCCGCTGGGTCGCCTGCGCCCCTCCGCCGGCACGTGCCGACCGCACGGATGCCGCACGCCGACCGCGGGCACCGTGACGCTCCGGCGCGGGGTGCCGGCCACAGCGGTGTCACCCGCCCGGCATCGACGCGCCGGCCGCCTTCTTCACCAGGGCCCCGAGCGTCGGGTGCCGCGCGACACGCACGCTCCGTGCCGAGGGCACGCCTCGGCGCGGAGGGGCGGTGGAGCACCGGCTGCCCGGGGGCACACGCGACGGCCCGGGAATCACCGGGCCTGGACGCCACCGGACGTGCTGTTCGACCGGGGGTGGGAGCGCAGTTCCTCGTTGATGCGGTGGGCTTCCTCGAGCTGCTCCTCGAGAAGGACGATGCGGCAGGCGGCTTCGATCTGCGTGCCGGAGTCCACCAGTTCCCGCGCCCGCGCGGCGATGCGCAGCTGGTGGCGGGAGTATCGGCGGTGGCCGCCTTCGGAACGCAGCGGCGTGATCAGGCCGTTGTCGCCGAGGGCGCGGAGGAAGCCGGGGGCGGTGCCGAGCATGTCGGCGGCCCGGCCCATCGTGTAGGCGGGATAGTGATCGTCGTCCAGGGGGTGGGCGGGATGGGCACTGCGAGGGGGCACAGACCTATTCTTCCGGGGACGCATCGAGGGGCCCGAGTGCCGAACGGCACCCGGGCCCCGAGCTTTCAACACCATCTGCCGGCGGTTCTCACCGGCTTACTCTCTGTCCGCTGCTCCGCCTCGGGGGCGGAAGTGCGGGGATCGCGAATGCGTGACCGGGGACCACCTTCCGTTCTGGGGCCTGCGGTACCCGGGCGGTCTGTGCGCTGCCCGGGCCATCCTGATGGCGTGTGCTCCTTACCTCGTTGTTCGATCGGTTGCGCTTGTGGTTCCGGCGGCACTTCCGGTGCGCCCCCTGGGGACGCTCGGCCCGGCAGCCAGTGAGGGGACCCACCGTTTCCGGCCCCGCCGCTCCGCTGCCGTTCCGCATGTCACTCGATCCGCCGACACGGCAGTTCGTGTCTGCCGCGCCTTGAAGATTTCTTGGCTACGAGGAAGACGCTAGTCCGCGCAGACGTCAATGTCTACCTTCACCGCGACAGATTTTCTCTGGGGCAAGGAGGTGAGGTTCTTCCTCATGGACGCCCGGAAGAGCGAGCCCGGGGAGTGATGCCCCGTCCCGGCGGGCACACGCCGAGAACGGCCATAACCGAAAAGGACGGGGTGTTAAGCATGATCGAGACCACGACCACGGTCCCGGCCGCATCCTCATACCGCGTCGCCGTCCGGGACGACACACCGGCGGGTATCGCACGCGCCCGGGACGCGGCGCGGGCTTTCGCCGAGAGTATCGAGCTGCGGCCGACCGCCGAGACGGCGCAGACTCTCACCCTGCTGGTATCCGAACTGACCACCAACGCGCTGCGCCACGGGGGAGGCCGCTTCACCCTGCGGCTCGGCACCACCGCGGACGCCGTTCACATCGCGGTCAGCGACCCGAGCCCCCTCGCGCCACGCGAGCGGGCACCGGACCTCAACGGCGGCACCGGTGGCTGCGGCTGGCACATGATCCGCCGCCTCGCCTCCGGCGTGGCCGTCACCGGGGGCCCCGACGGCGGGAAGACCATCCACGTCCGTCTGCCGCGCTGACGGCCACGGCTACGGCTACGGGCCGCCCGCCCGCTCACCGGCGGGTACCGGCCCCCTGCGGGCGCCCGAAGAGCAGGTCGTAGCCTCCGGGGAGCTGGAGCAGGAGCTCGTTCGTCAGCTCGTCGCCGGCGGTGTCGGCGACGACACTGAGCACGGCGCTGACGTCCCAGGCGGCGGTCTGTTCGGTCGCCCCTTCGATCCACGCCGCGGTGGCCCGGACGAACCGTTCCGGCGGGAGCGGTTCGTGGGCCTGCAGGGGGTTGAGCAGCACCAGGGCGAACGTCTCGGGGAGCCGGGCCGCCAGCTCGGACCGCACCTGTCCCACCAGATGGGCCCCGAGCAGGGCGAGCACGACGCGGGAGGCCCGTTCGGCCTCGTCCTTGGAACGGTATGCACCCCGGTCCTGCACTGCTGACAGGAACGCGTCCCATTGCACAGACACAGCTTCCTCCTCTTCGGTCACGCGCCGCGACCCGGCGGTCCGCCGGGGGCGACGCTCAGGTCGCACTCCTCGCCCGCCTCCCGGCCGTCACCCGTGAGAGTCCCCCGTGAGGGCGTCGAGCTGGGCGACGATGTCGGGGTGTGATGCGGCCAGGTAGGGGCGGGTGGCCCGCAGCGGGCCGATGAGCACCGTCGGGTCGTCGTGGGCGAGGGCCGCGTCCAGGTGGCCGACAGGGCCCCTGGCGGTCGCCGGGAGGTCGGCGAGAGTCGCGATCTGCCCGGCGAGCCGACGCAGGCCGGCGGCGTTGTCCCGGGCCCGGGCGGTGAGGCTCCGGTCGGCCGCACGGCGCTCTCTGGTGGCTTGCACGCGCTGTTCGCCGGTGGTGCCGGCGGGACCGGGGCGGTTCCGCAGATAGCGGCGCTCGGCGGCCTGGCGGCTCGCGACCCCGAGGGGGTGCGCGAGCTCCGCCCAGCTGGCTCCCGCGTGGCGGGCCGTCTCGATGAGCCCCGTCTCCCATCCCGCGAGCTGCTCGCGGAGCTCGCGCAGGAGCAGCAGGGAAGCCAGAGCCCGCTCCGCCCCCGTGCGCCCGCCGGACTCGTCGGCGTCAGCGCGCCCAGCGGCGCGGACGGCGACCTCGATGGCCTCCAGGGCTGCCGCGGCGGCCAGGAAGGGGGACGGTCCCTGCCCTTCCGCCGTACGGGAGATCGGCTGGTCAGCTGCTGTCACGGCGCACCCTCCCCGTGTTGTCGTCCATTCGATGACTGCTCGCTTGTCATCCATTGGATGACATGTTACAACGAAATCAGTGAAGCGCATTGGCAGCAACTGCCCGAACCCTTTGGAGGTGTTTCATGATGTTGATGCGCACCGACCCCTTCCGTGAGCTCGACCGGCTCGCCCAGCAGCTGACCAGCTCCGGCACGTGGACACGGCCGTCCGCGATGGCGATGGACGCCTATCGCGAGGGCGACGAGTACGTCGTGGCATTCGACCTTCCGGGCGTGCCCCCGGACGCGATCGACATCGACGTCGAGCGGAACATGCTGACGGTCAAGGCCGAACGCAGGCCGACTCCGAAGGCGGAGGACGTGCAGATGGAGCTCTCGGAGAGGCCTCTGGGCGTCTTCTCCCGCCAGATCGTGCTGGCCGACACGCTGGACACCGAGCACATCGCGGCGGATTACGACGCGGGCGTCCTGACCCTGCGCATTCCGATCGCCGAGCGCGCCAAGCCCCGGAAGATCACCGTCGGCGGCTCCTCCCAGAAGCAGATCTTCGGCTGACCCGGAGCCCCGCCGCAGGACGGCGGTCCGGACGCACAGATGCGGGGCGGCGGCGGGGGCGGGGGCGGCGAGCGGCCTGCCCCGTCCGTCGCCGCCTCCGGGGCCCCACTCCGCAGCCGGACCGCCGTGCTCTCCTGCCGGCTCCCGGTCTCCGCCGACCGGAAAGCACGGGGTGATGACGCACCGCGAGACCGGGATACGGAGCCCGGCCGCCCCGATCCGCCACCCCGGCCCGCGTGGCCCCGGCGGCGGATCCGAGGGCCGGGTCCCGCACGCCGCGTCCGCACCCGACTCTGCCGCACCCAACCCTGCCGCAGCCAGCCCCTGCCGTGCCCGGCAAGGCCTTGCCAGGCCCACATCTGCCCACTTCCCTCATTCCGAGAAAGGCGACAACCGCAGCGATGTCCATCCAGCGTGAGGCGGTCCGGCCCGTGCCCGCGATGACGTTCGACCAGGTGCTCGAGAAGGTGCGTTACGACGGCGCCTATCCCACCAGGGAGCGGGCCGAAGAGGCGGTCCGCCTGGTTCTCGCCGGGCTGGGGCGGCAGCTGACCGGCGAGGAACGCGTCGACCTGGCCGCCCGCCTGCCCGTGGAGGCGGCCCGCGTCCTCACGGCCGAGATCCCGGACCTCGAGCCCCTCACCGGATGGGGCTTCGTCAAGGACCTCGCCACCCGTTCGGGCGCCACCCTGGCCACCACCCGCTGGGACACCGGGTCCGTCCTTGCCACCGTCGCCGACCTCGCCGGCCCCGAACTCATGACACGTGTCCTGCGCAGGCTCCCTCCGGGCTACGCACTCCTCTTCGGGCGCGCCGAGCTCACCCAGGCGGCCTGATACGCGGTGCCGGGTGCCGTGTCCCGGACGCTGTCACGCCCGGGACTCGGCACCCGGCGCGGTCCGGTGCACGTCCCCGCACCGGCGGGTTTCTTTCGGCGCGAGGGGATACCCGGACTGCATGAACCATGACGACGCGCAGCGACGGAAGCACGAGGAAGGCTCCCTCACGGAGAGCCACCGGGCGGGCGGCGGGACCGAACCGCCGCCCGGGGCCGGCGCCGGGCCCAGCCGGAGGACGGAGGAGGCCGCCCCGGACAAGCCGACCGACCTGCCGAAGAAGTCCTTCGGCCACGTGCTCCGCCGCACCCTCAAGGAGTTCAAGGACGACGAGCTGACCGATCGCGCCGCGGCTCTGACGTACTACGGCGTGCTCGCGTTCTTCCCCGCCCTGCTGGCGCTCGTCTCGCTGCTGGGCCTCGCGGGGCAGAGTGCGACGAAGACGGTCCTCGACAACATCCAGAAGCTGGCCCCCGGGGCAGCCCGCGACGTCATCACCAACGCCGTCACCCAGCTCCAGGGCAGCTCCGGCACCGGCACGGCCCTGGCGATCGTCGGCTTCCTGGGCGCGATCTGGTCCGCCTCCGGCTACGTGGCCGCGTTCATCCGCTCGTCCAACGCCGTCTACGACCTGCCCGAGGGCCGCCCCGCCTGGAAGGTGCTGCCCGTCCGCGTCGGGGTGACCGTGGCCCTGATGGTCATGGCCTGCGTGAGCGCGCTCATCGTCATCCTCTCGGGAGGAATCGCCCGGCAGCTCGGCACGGCGCTCGGTGTCGGGGACACCGCTATGACGGTCTGGTCGATCGCCAAATGGCCGGTCCTGGTCATCCTGGTCACCCTCATGATCGCCCTGCTGTACTGGGCCGCCCCGAACGTGGAGGGCCGCGGCTTCCGGTGGGTCACTCCCGGCAGCTTCATCGCCGTGGTGATCTGGCTCGTGGCCTCCGCCGGCTTCGCGGTCTACGTGGCCAACTTCGGCTCCTACAACAAGACGTACGGAGCCCTCGCCGGGGTGATCATCTTTCTGGTGTGGCTGTGGATCACCAATCTCGCCATCCTCCTCGGCCTCGAACTCGACGCCGAACTCGCCCGGGAGCGGGCCATCGCCGGCGGCCACCCGAAGGAGTCCGAGCCGTACGTCCGACCGCGCGACACCCGCAAGTGGACCGACGAGGACCGGCGACGGCTCGACTGACGAGGTCGAGCGGTGACGACGGCACCCTGCCACAACGGCCCAGGAAGCACAGCCGCCACAGCCGTATCGTCCGGCCCAGAAAACGCGGCCGGGCCGTCGATTCCGCCGGACGGTCACACCATCTTCACCTCGCACCGCGCTACCTCCGCTCCGTCCGGCAACCCGGACAGAAAGCGCCGGGACAGAGGGGACGCACCTGCCGTGTTGGTCGTAGCACTGCTCATGCCGCCATTCCTGCTCGTCCTCCTCCTGCTGTTGGACGGCTACGAGGAGCGTCTCCTGGGACCCACCGGCCCGCCCCGCCACGCTCGGAAACGTCACCTGCGCCTGGTACTGCCTCCGACGCGGTCCGGAGCACCGGCCAGGGCCGCTGCGAGCCGGCCGGACCGCACCGCCGACCGCGCCGCCTGACGCGCCCCGGGGCCAACCTGGCGGAACCGCTGATGTCCGCCGGCGGAGCGCCCCGCCGGCGGTTCGGTCCTGGCGTGTCGTGGAGGCACCACAGGCCTCCCGCCCTATGCTCCGTGCGATGGCGCCGCGGCCGGTCCCCTGGCAGGCGCGTCACCACGCTTCCCCCTCGCCATCTGCGCAGGTGCCGCTCGAGCTGCCCCGGACCCGACTGAGCGGAACACTGGTGGGCAGACGGAACCCGTAAGCGCAGGCACGACCGCAGCAGCGACGCGAGGACGGGGGAGAGGAACAGACATGGCGGAGCACACCGAAGGGCAAGGCACCCGCACCCCCGTGGCTCCGGCCGCCGCCGAGCGGGCCGGGCCCGCGCCGGCGGACCACCAGCATGCCGAGGAGCCGCCGCCGGACGGAGAGGTGGCGGCTCTGCGCAGCGAGGTCGAAGGCCTGCGCACCGCGATCGCCTCGCGTCCGGTCATCGACACCGCGCGGGGCATCCTCATGGCGGTGGGTCCGTGTACGGCTCCACAGGCCTGGCAGACTCTCGTCCACGCTTCCCAGAACAGCAACACCAAACTGCGCGACCTCGCGCATCAGCTCGTCGACAGCTTCCACGGCACGCCTCTCCCCCCGGCGACCCGTGACGCGCTCCGAGCCGCGATGAAGCACACCCTCGCGGGCTGATCCGGCCCGCCGAGCCGGGGCGGGAAAACCCCGTACGGCGGCTCAGCCGAGGAACCGTGCGGCGGACCACAGGCCCGCGGCGAGCTCCTGGAAGACTTCGTCACGGTCCGTGGCCCCCACGACGGCCGAGGGGCCGGCGTTCGTGGTGAGCGCTTCCGGGGCGGGGTCGGCTGTCATCCCACCTGCTTCCCGGCCAGTGGGGCCGTGTCCTCGCCGCCTGCGCGTCGCACACCGCGGAGGAAGGCGGCCAGAGCCTCGTCGGCGGTGTACGCGGGCTGCCAGCCCAGGACCGTACGGGCCCGGCCTGAGTCGAGTACCGGCAGCCTCAGGACGGCGTCGAACAGGTGCGGGGAGGCCGGGACGGCGTGCGCCCGCCATGCTGCGGACAGCGCGATACGCACCAGAGACCTCGGCACGCGTACGACGCGGGTGCCCAGCAGGCCGGCCAGGCGCCGGGCGTCCGTCACGGAGTCGGCCGCCAGGTTGAAGGGCCCGCGCGCGTCGCCCAGAGCGGCGAGCCGGTACGCCTGCGCCGCGTCGTCGGTGTGCAGCACCTGGAACCGGAGACCGTCCAGGTCGGGTACGAACGGCAGCAGGTCCGGCCGGATCAGGGGGCCGGGGAGGTAGCGTCCCCCGAAGATGCGCCGCTGTTCGCTGGCCGCAGTCTCCTTGAACAGGAAGCCGGGCCGCATCCTGACCACCCTGATCTCCGGATGCCGCAGCTCGAAGGTGTCGAGCACCCGCTCCAGGTACGCCTTCTCCCGGCAGTACGCCGCGTCCGGCCAGCCGTGCGTCGGCCACTCCTCGTCGACTCCGGGCTCGTCCTTCGGCCCCGGTGAGTAGGCGCCGACGGACGAGGCGTGCACGAGGGCGGGGACGCCCGCCTCCGCCACGGCGGAGAAGAGCCGGAGGGAGCCGAGGACGTTGCTCCGCCAGGTGACCACCGGATCGTGTGTCGGCTGGAACCGCCAGGCCAGGTGGACCACCGCGTCCGCCTCGCGCAGCAGGCCGGCGAGCGTGGCGGAGCTGTCCGGGCGGGAGAGGTCCGCCGTGCCCCACTCCACACCGGCGAGGGCCATCCGTGGCCGCCTGCGGGCCAGGCCGAGGACGGATCCGACCCGGGGGTCGGCCGCCAGGGCACGGACGACGCTCGTGCCCACGTTGCCGGTCGCTCCGGTCACCACGACGCGTGCACCGGAAGACGGATTGATGGTCATGCTGAGCTCGCTTCCTCCGTGAAGGTCCGGCCGCCGGCCCGGGACGGTTCTCCCCGCACGCGGGTGCTGCCGGCCGCGACGTGGTGTCGCTCGGGTATCCAGCGCGCGGGGGAAGAAACCTGCGCCCGGTTTCGTCCCGGCGTCGCCTCCCGTGCGGCGGCCGGTCGCATACCCGGCGGATTTGCGGGAACCCACGACGTCAGGACGTATACGGCCGGATGTGTGCGGCCGAACTGTTTCCGGAAAGGGGCCTGTGATGGATGACAACGAAGTGGGTGTGCGGAAGGTACTGGCGATCGTCACGAACTACGGTGTCGAGCAGGACGAGTTGACGGTGCCCTTGGAGCACCTTCGCGGCTGGGGCGCCGTCGTGGACGTGGCGGCGGTCTCGGCGGACGACATCGAGACCCTCGTCGGTGACAAGGACCCCGGCGAGAAGGTCAAGCCGGACGTCACGCTCGGCGATGCGGACGTGGACGCGTACGACCTCCTGCTCATCCCGGGAGGCACCTTGAACGCCGACACCCTGCGCGGCCAGGACAGCGCGGTGCGGATCGTCCGGTCGTTCGCGAGTTCCGGGCGCCCGGTGGCGGCCATCTGCCACGGGCCGTGGGCCCTGGTCGAGGCCGATCTCGTACGGGACAAGAAGCTGACCTCCTACTCCTCGCTGAGCACCGACATCAGGAACGCGGGGGGCCACTGGGTCGACGAGCCCGTCGTCACGGACGGCAGCGGCGGGTGGAAGCTGATCACCTCCCGGAACCCGGGCGACCTGGACGACTTCCTGCGCGAGACGGACGCGGCACTCGAGCGCGCCGCCGTGTGAGGAACACCACCTGTGAGGTGTATACGCCCTCGCCCCAAAGGAGTTGAGGGCTGGAGCGGCGGGGCCGAGCGCCCCGCCGCTCCAGGCGTCTCCCGCGGCAGGGAGGCGTTTGGGAGGATGTGGTGCCGGAAGGCAGACGGCCTGAGTATCTGAACGGCCCCTGCCCGGCACCGAGGCACCCACTGCACCGCTCTCACAGCCCGACGTGTGTCTCTCCCCTGCCCTCGTCGGAGATTTCGTGCCGTGCCTGTTCCTTCCTTCCCGACCGCTGCCCGCTTCCGGAAACCGGTGGCCGCTGCCGGCCACTCCGCCGACAGGAACCCATGGCGGTGTCTGCGGAGCCCCAGCATGCGCTGGTGGTCCGTGGCCAACCTCGTGTCGAACGCCGGCGCCTGGATGCAGCTCACCGTGCAGAACCTCCTGGTGCTGCAGATCACGGGCTCCGCGGCGGCCACGGGACTGTCGCTCGCCGTACAGGCGGGCCCCGGCCTGCTGCTCGGCGTCCTCGGTGGCGCGGCGGTCGACCGGTGGCCCCGCAAGCTCACGGCGGCGGTCAGCCAGGTGGTGCTCGGTGCGATCGCCTTCACCACGGCCGCGCTCATGGCCGGTGATCTCCTCAGCATGCCGCTGCTGCTCCTGCTGGCGGCCGTCACGGGCATCGTGAACACGATCGACGGCCCCGCGACGGCCCTCCTCGGCAACGACCTGGTTCCCGCCCGCGACGTGCCGTCAGCCATCGCCCTCGGCTCGGTGGTGCACAGCTCGGGCCGGCTCGCCGGTACGGCGGTGGCGGCCGTCGCCGTCGGAACGCTGGGTACGGCGTCGGCGTACGTGGCGAACGGGCTCTCGTTCCTCTTCGTCGCGGCCGTCATCCCGTTCCTGCGTCCGGTGCGCGGAGCGCGGCGCGAGGGCCGGGCCGCCGCACCCGCGGCGGTTCCGCCAGGCGTGGAGGCCGCGCGCACGGGGGCCTCGCCTGGCGAGCGGCGCGTGGCCCGTTCCCGGGCCGGGGACGAGCCGGGTGCGCGGGCCGGACTGACGTACTTCCTCAAGCGGCCCCGGCTCGTCGCTCTCGCGGCCGTCACGGGCGTGAGCTCCGTGTTCGGCCGGAACTACCAACTGACCCTCGCTGTGCTGGTCATCGGCCCGCTGCACGCGAGCGAGAGCGATTTCGGGACGGTCTCCACCGTCCTGGCGGCGTGCGGCGGGCTGCTGCAGGTGGCGGCCGGTCTCTCACCCGGGCTGTTCGTGCTGATCCTGCTCGTCGTCCCCATGGCGGTGGTCGAGTCCGTCTCCGACACGGCGGGCGCCACGCTGCTGCAGACCGATCCCGCACCCGAGATGCGGGGGCGGGTGCTCGGGGTGTGGCGCACCGCGAGCACCCTGTGGGGGCAGGCCGGCCCTCCCCTGCTGGGTCTGCTGCTGGAGTACGCCGGCGCCCGGGGCGCCCTGGTCTCCGGCGGACTGCTGATAGCCGGCGCCGTCGGCTGCGGTGCGCTGCGTCACCGCCGGGCCACCCGACGCGTCCTGGAACCGGTTCCGTTGCCGGCCCTGGCCGCCCGGACCGCCGGCACGCTGGTACCGGCCTCGTGAGCGGGTACGCGACGGGGGTCCGCCGCGGTCGCCCGGGCGTGTGATCATCGGGGCCGGCTGCCGGACACGGCCGCACGCGTCCCACGGCCCCCAGCGAACCGTGGGGTGTGTTCCAGGCGCGGAGCCGGGCAGGCGCAAGGCTCGCCGACCTGAGAGGTGGGAGAGCAGCCCATGACGGCCCCGCGCCGACTGCCCGGATTCGACGAATCCTTCTGGATGGACACCACCGACGCCCCTGTACACCCTCCGCTGACGGAGGACATCGAGGTGGACGTGGCGGTGGTGGGCGGCGGCATCGCCGGCCTGAGCACCGCATGGGAGCCGGCCCGTGCGGGCCGGACCGTGGCCGTACCGGAGGCCGACCGCATCGCCGCGGGCGTCAGCGGCTACACCACCGCCAAGGTGTCGGCCCTGCACTCACTGGTGTACGAGCGGCTGCGGGAGACCCGTGGCACCGAGGGCGCCCGGCTGTACGCGGCCTCGCAGCAGGACGCGGTGGAGCGGGTGGCCGGCATCGTCGGCGACCTGGGGATCGACTGCGACTTCGAACGTGCGCGCCTGCTCGTACGCCGTCACCCCCTCGTCGGCCGAGGCACTCCGGGCGGAGACCCACGCCGACGTCGACGGGGCGGTGCTCCAGGGGCCGGCGGTCAAGCCCCTTGAGCAGGTGGACGTGCTGGGCGAGGACGCCTGAGAACCGCCCCGGCCCGTCGGCCGCCGTACGGGCCGGGCCTGGGCGTCAGGGGATCAGCAGAGTCTTGATCATGCCGTCGGCCTTGTCCTGGAAGGTCTTGTAGGCCTGGGGGCCCTCCTCCAGCGGCAGCCGGTGAGTGGCGAAGTCGTCGACACCGAGCGGGTCCTCGTCGGTGAGCAGCGGGAGGATGTCCTCCACCCAGCGCCACACGTTCGCCTGGCCCATCCGGAGCTGGATCTGCTTGTCGAACATGGTGAGCATCGGCAACGGGTCGACCGCTCCGCCGTACACCCCGGAGAGCGAGACCGTGCCTCCGCGCCGCACGATGTCGATGGCCGCGTGCAGGGCGGCGAGCCGGTCGACGCCCATGGTGCCCATGAGACGTTCGCCGATGGTGTCGGGAAGCAGCCCGACGGCCCAGTGCGCGGCCTTGGCCACGGGCGCGCCGTGCGCCTCCATGCCGACCGCGTCGATCACGGCGTCCGTGCCCCGGCCGTCGGTGAGGTCGCGTACGGCGTCGCCCAGGTGCTTGCCGTACCTGCGCAGGTCGAGGCACTTCGCCCCGTACTCCGCGGCACGGGTCAGCCGTTCCGGGACCAGGTCCACGCCGACGACGAGGCTCGCGCCGCGGTGCCGTGCGATGCGGGCCGCCATGGCGCCGATGGGGCCGAGGCCCAGGACGGTCACGGTGCCGCCGGGTGGGATCGCCGCGTACTCCACGGCCTGCCAGGCGGTCGGCAGCACGTCCGACAGGTAGACGAACCGGTCGTCGGCCGGGCCGTGCGGGACCTTGATCGGCAGCCGGTTCCCGAAGGGGACGCGAAGGAGCTCTGCCTGGCCGCCGGGCACCTGCCCGTACAGCTTGGTGTAGCCGAAGAGGGAGGCACCGGTGCCCCGCTCGCGCACCTGCGTGGTCTCGCACTGGGAGTGCAGCCCCTGATCGCACATGAAGCAGTGGCCGCACGAGACGTTGAACGGGATGACGACCCGGTCCCCGGGGGCCACGGCGGTCACCTCGGGACCGACCTCCTCGACGATCCCCATCGACTCGTGGCCGAGGATGTCCCCCGGGTCGAGGAAGGGCCCGAGGACCTCGTAGAGGTGCAGGTCGGAGCCGCAGATGCCGGTGGAGGTGATCCTGACGACGATGTCGTCGGGATCCTGGATCCGGGGATCGGGCACGGTCTCGACCCGGACGTCCCGCTTTCCCTGATAGGTCAGTGCGCGCACGGTGCAACTCCCCTTCCACGTCGTTCCGGGATCCGCGCCGCCGCGGACGGGTCCCGGGTTCCCCCGGCGCCCTGTCCCAAACCCCGGGTGCGCCGACGGACCGGGCCGTTATGCGGCGGGGCTGCCGGGTACCCGGTGGGCACGCGGGGCCCTGGGCGGAAAGGGGGCCCGCACCCGTGAGGGGAGTCATCGTGACAACGGCACGCGAGATCATGACCGAGGGCGCGGAATGCGTGGGCGAGCAGGAAAGTGTGCTCGACGCGGCGCGCAGGATGACCGATCTGGGCGTCGGAGCGCTGCCCATCTGCGGTACGGACGACAAGCTCAAGGGCGTACTCACCGACCGCGACATCGTGGTGAAGGTGCTCGGCAAGGGCAAGGACCCGGCGAACACGAGGGCCGGTGAGCTCTCCCAGGGCGAGGCGGTCACCATCGGTGCGGACGACGACGCGGGCGAGATCCTGCGCACCATGACGGCCCACAAGGTCCGCAGGCTCCCCGTGATCGACGGACACCGTCTCGTCGGCATGGTCGCCCAGGCGGATGTGGCCCGCGCGCTGCCCGACGCCCAGGTCGGGGACCTGCTGCAGGCGCTGTCCTCCGGCTGATCCACCGTCCGCGCGCCCCTGGGCCGGGTCCGCGGAGTCCCGCAGCATCCCCGGCATCGAGGAGTTCACGTGACTGCTGGAGAACACGTACTGCGCGGCCGCACGGCCGTGGTGACAGGTGCCGCCCGGGGTGTGGGGGCGGCCGTCGCCGAGGAACTGGCCGCCCGGGGCGCGCGCGTGGCCCTGCTCGGACTCGAGGAGGAACGGCTCGCCGCAGTCGCGGCCGCGCTCCCCACGGCCTCGCACCACTGGTGTGTGGACGTCACGGACGACGCCGCGATGGCGGCGGTCGCCGAAGAGGTACGCGGCCGGCTGGGTCCGGCGTCCGTGGTGGTCGCCAACGCGGGCGTGGCGGAGGGCGGGCCCTTCGTCGACTCCGACCCGGCCACCTGGCGGCGCGTCATCGAGGTCAACCTGATCGGCAGTGCCGTCACCGCGCGGGTGTTCCTGCCTCAACTGCTGGACACCTGCGGCTACTACCTCCAGGTCGCTTCCCTGGCGGCCATCGGCTCGGCACCGCTGATGAGCGCCTACTGCGCTTCCAAGGCGGGTGCGGAGTTCTTCGCGCACTCGCTGCGGGCCGAACTCTCGCCGCGCGGGGTCGCTGTGGGAACGGCCTATCTGAACTGGACCGACACCGACATGATCCGCGGCGGCGACAGGCAGGCGGTGCTGCGTGAACTGCGCGCGCACATGCCGCCGCCGGCCCGGAAGGTCTACCCGGTCGGGCTGGTGGCGGGCCGTATGGTGCGCGCGGTCGAGCGACGTGCGCCCACGGTCTACGTCCCGGCCTGGATGCGGGGGGTACAGGCGGTCCGCGGGGCGCTGCCCGGCCTCGTCACCCGGCTGGCCCGGCAGGAGCTGATGCGCTCGGAGTTCTCGGCTACGGGGCTGCTGGGCGCGGGCGGCAGAGCGGCGGAACGGTCCGGGGCCCGCGGGCCCCGGTGACCGCCGCCCGGTGCCTGACAGCCGCGCCGCGGACCCGGCCCACGAGGAGACACGGAAGGGCCTCGGCGCCGGAAGCCCGAACTGGCTCCCGGCGCCGAGGTACGCGGCTCACGCGTGCGGTCCGTAGTTCCGGCTGCGGGACCGAGCCGGCCGCACAGCGGACGCGGCTCCAGCGCGGGCGTGACTACACAGCGGGCGTCGCTACACAGCGGGCGGGAAACGGTCCCAGACCCGGTGCGCGCCGAGCAGTTCGACCGTCTGGTCGAGTACGGCGGTCGCGCTGTCGCCCGTCACCACACCCGGCGCGGTGACCGGCGCGCCGGCCGCCTCGAGGACGGCTGTGACGCCGCCCCAGCCGCCCACCGCCTTGCCGTGCCGGAACGCCTCCTGCAGCAGCAGAAGTACCCGGGGGTCGGTCGCCGAGGACCCGGCGCCCGCCGTCGCGGCCTTCGCGTCCCGCGCGCCGTACGCGTCCTTGCCCCGGCCGGGCGCACCGGCGAGCAGAACCGCGTCGAACTCCACCGAACGGGCGGTCGCGAAGGTGCGCTGGACGGTGACCGGGTCGCCGTCCGCGTCGAGCACCCCGCCGGCCGGGGCGATGACCAGAGGGACCATCCCGGCGTCCAGGACCGCCGCGCGTACGGTGCGCACGCCGGTCAGGTCGCCGTTCTCGCCCGCGACGATCCCGATGATCCTGCCGTCGCGCGGCCATACCCTGCCGACCTGGGACAGCGCCGGGCTCGGGTCCGGCGACGTGAGCGGCACCGTGGGCTCGGGGGCCGGGAGGCCCAGCCCGGTGGCGACCTGCGCGCAGAGTTCGGGGTCGATGTTGGCGAGCACCTTGAGTCCCCGCTCCTTGACCGCCTGCTCGTAACACTTCCCGAGCTCGAAGGTGTAGGCGTCGACGATGTGTTCACGCTCCACCGCGCTCATGCTGAGCCAGAACAGCCTCGGCTGGGTGAAGTGGTCGGCGAAGGACTCCGGTGCGGCGCGGACCTTGCTCGCCGCGGGCACGGTGACCGGCGTCTCGACGAACGCGCCGGTGTCGGCCCCGGCGAGGAAGGGGCAACCCGCGTCGAGCGAGTTGGGCCGGTAGGGCGCCACCCCGCGGTGCACCGCCGTCTGGTGCATGCCGTCCCGCAGCATGTCGTTGACGGGTGCGTGGGTGCGGTTGATGGGCAGCTGGCCGAAGTTGGGCCCGCCCAGCCGGGTGATCTGGGTGTCGAGGTAGGAGAAGAGGCGCCCGGCGAGCAGCGGGTCGTCGGTGACGTCGATGCCCGGGACGAGGTGGCCCACGTGGAAGGCGACCTGTTCGGTCTCGGCGAAGAAGTTCGACGGGTTGGCGTTGAGGGTCAGCAGCCCGATCGGCTGGACCGGGGCGATCTCCTCGGGCACGATCTTCGTCGGGTCCAGCAGATCGATGCCTTCGAACATCTGGTCCGGGGTGTCCGGGAACGTCTGGATGCCCAGTTCCCACTGCGGGAACGCGCCGGCCTCGATGGCGTCGGCGAGGTCCCTGCGGTGGAAGTCGGGGTCCACGCCGTTGATGATCTGGGCCTCCTCCCAGACGAGCGAGTGCACGCCGAGCTTGGGCTTCCAGTGGAACTTCGCCAGTGTGGTGCCGCCGTCCGCGTCGACCAGGCGGAAGGTGTGGACGCCGAATCCCTCCATGGTCCGGAACGAGCGGGGGATGCCCCGGTCGGACATGTTCCACAGCGTGTGGTGGGTCGCCTCGGTGTGCAGCGTGACGAAATCCCAGAAGGTGTCGTGGGCGCTCTGCGCCTGGGGGATCTCCCGGTCCGGGTGCGGCTTCCCGGCGTGGATGACGTCGGGGAACTTGATGGCGTCCTGGATGAAGAACACCGGCATGTTGTTGCCGACGAGGTCGAACACGCCCTCGTCGGTGTAGAACTTCGTCGCGAAGCCGCGGGTGTCGCGCACCGTGTCGGAGGAGCCGCGCGATCCCAGGACGGTCGAGAAGCGGGTGAACACGGGGGTCTCGACCCCCTTGCCGAGGAAGGCCGCCTTGCACACGCTCGCGGCCGTTCCGTAGCCCTGGAAGACGCCGTGCGCCGCGGCGCCCCGGGCGTGGACGACCCGCTCGGGGATGCGCTCGTGGTCGAAGTGGGTGATCTTCTCGCGCAGGTGGTGGTCCTGGATGAGGACCGGTCCCCTGGCGCCCGCCTTCAGCGAGTGGTCGCTGTCGTACAGCCGGGCGCCCTGTGCGGTGGTCAGGTACCGGCCGCACTGGGCCATGTCCGCCTGGGTGGCGGCGGTGCGCTGCCCGGTGGGGCTCACCGGTTCCGGTCCGCTCTGGTCGGGCTTGGGCGGCAGCGGGTCGCGCGGCCGGGTCGGCTCGTCGACCGGGGGCGACTGCGCGCCCGGCTTTCCGGGAATGCCCTCCTCGGGGCCGGTGGTGACTCCCAGCGCGTCAGCCGCTTTCTCGGCGGCGGCTTTCAGCGGGTTCTTCTCGGTCATGACGCTCCAAAGGTGGGGGGCCGTCTGTACCTGGCGACCGTGACGCCCCGTCAGGAGTAGGGGGCAAGGGGTACGGCGGCACGGTCGGTCCGAAGGCCTCCCAGTACCCGCATTCCGCACGACAAATCACACGAATCACGCCAGAAGGGAAGGAGCGTCACCCGACATACCTCCGCGCGTCCGATCTGCGCTGGGCCCGCTCGAGGAGCATCAGCCGGGCTTCGAGTTCGCGCGGCACGGGCCGGCGCTGTCTGAGCACCCAGGGCAGGCCCGCCGCCGCACGTGTGAAAGCCCGCATCGACGCCCGGTCCCGGGGCACCGTGCGCAGCAGGTAGGCGGTGCGCCGGACGGCCGACCCCCACGGGCGGCGCAGCCAGGTGTACCAGAGCGTGTTCCTCAGCCCCAGGGTCCGTCGCTCCGTACTGTCCCGGACCGTGGAGGCCGCGTGGTGGATCAGCAGGTCGGGCACATAACTGAGCCACCAGCCCTGCCGGAGCAGGTCGGTGGCGAGCAGTTCCTCCTCCCCGCCCAGCCACAGTCCGGGATGGAAGCCGCCGGCGGCACGGAAGGCGTCGGTCCGGATCACGGTCGCGGCGGCGAGAAAGGATCCGAGGGCGGGGCCCGGGAGCCAGTCGGGCCCGGTGAGCGGGGAGTCCCGTAGTTCGGCGACGACGGGGTCCTCCTTCCCCGACGGTTCGACGACGATACGGGCGGTCACGGCGGCCAGGCACGGGCGCGTGTCGAGGAGGTCGGCGGCGTGCCGCAGGGATCCGGGCTCCCACCAGGTGTCGTCGTCGCAGAACGCCACGTAGGGGGTGTCCACGTGACGTACGGCGAGGTTGCGCCCGACGGCGCCCAGGTTGCGGCCCGGCCTCAGCAGGGTGAGTTCCGGGAACAGCTGCGCGACGGCCTCCGCCGTGCCGTCGGCCGAGTCGTTGTCCGTGACGATCACCCGGGGTTGTTCCGGAAGGGCGCGCAGCAGCCCGAGGGTGCGCAGGAGTTCGGGACGGCGGTCGCGGGTGATCACCACGACGGTCGTACGGCTGTCTCTCATCGGGCCCTACCCTCCCGTTCGTGTTCCGCGTGCGCCTGCCGTTCGAGGAGCCGTACCGCGTGCTCGACCCTGGCGGGCAGCCGGTGCCGCTGCCGCAGCGCGGCGGGAAGCCTGACGGCGGCTCCGCGCAGTGCCGTCGCCGCACCCGGGTCGCCCCGGAGCGCCGCGGCTGCCAGGCCCACGGTGTGGCGTACGGCCACGTGCGCGGGCCTGCGCAGCCAGTCGGTGAGCAGCGCGTTGCGGCGCAGGAGCGCGGAGCGTCCGGGCCGAGCGCCGGGGTCGGGGTGGTGGTGGGCGACGACGGCGGGGTCGTACACCACTCCCCAGCCGGCCGAGGCCAGGTCGTAGGCCAGCAGCGTCTCCTCCGCGCCGAAGAAGAGCAGGGGGTGATAGCCGCCGGTCTCCAGGTGTGCGCGCCGGCGGACGACGCACGCGCAGCCGAGGAAGCCCAGGACGGGGCGGCCCGGCAGGTCGGGTTCGGCGGGGAGCGGGGAGCCGGCCAGCAGCGCGTTGACCGGGTCCTCGTCCTGCTCCGGGCCGACCAGGCTGCGGGCCGCGAGCAGTCCGAGGCGGGGGTGGGCGTCGAACAGGGCGGCGGCGCGCCCGAGGGCTCCGGGGCCCCACCAGGAGTCGTCGTCGCTGAAGGCGACATACGGCGTGCGCGCGTGACGCACGGCCAGGTTCCGGCCGAGAGCCCCGGTGTTGTGCCCGGGCGTGAGCACCTCGGCACCGACGGGGTGGGCCCGCAATGCCGCGGTAACCACCGGGTCGATGCCGTTGTCCACGACGACCACCGGCGGGCGCTCGGGCAGTTCGGCCAGCCGGTCCAGGGTGTGCAGGGCGCTGTGCGCACGGTCCCGGGTGATCATGGCGACGGTGGTGCGGGCCCCGGTGGGGCGGCCGGGCGTTCCGGTGTCCTCAGACATGTCCGGTCGCCTCCGCCCGCTCGTCCTGCCCGGGGCGGGCGTCCGGTTGCGGCTGCCGGGTGTGTTCCAGGACGGCGGTGAGCACCTGGTCGGTGCCGATGTGCAGGAGCGCGGGGTCGGTGGTGGTGCCGTGCGGGTCGCCGGGCGGCCCGGGGTGCCACAGGACCGTGTGGGCCGGGTCCGGCGGCGGCCCCCACAGATGCGGGGGCACCGGGCCGAACAGGGTCACCGAGGGTGTCCCGTGGGCGACGGCGAGGTGGGCGGGGCCGGTATCCCCGCTGAGCAGGCAGGCGGCCCCCGCGACGAGCGCGGACAGGTCACCGAACGGCAGTCCGCCGGCCAGCACGTGCTCCGGTCCGAGGCCCGCGCCGGCGGCCACCATGGCGGTCAGCGCCTCCTCGCCCGGTCCCCCCGTCACCACGACCCGGTGACCGGCCGTCCGCAGCCGCCGGACCACCGCGGCGTACCGGCCGGCGGGCCAGCACCGGGCAGGCGCGTCGGCCCCGGGGTGGACGACGACGGCCCCGGGGGCGGGCGAGGGGTGGGAGGGCGGGGGCAGCCGTACGTCGTCCGCCTCGGCGTCGATGCCGTATGCCCGCAGGAAGCGGCACCAGCGCTCCCGCTCGTGCTCGTCCGGGCGCCAGCGGGGCGGGTCGGGGACGGCCGGGTCCGGACGGGCGTACGAGAGCAGCCGGCGCGGCCGGAGCGCGGCCAGCGCGTCGTGGCTCTCGGGACCGTTGCCGTGCAGATCGATCGCCAGGTCCGGCGGTTCACCCGTCCAGCCCGTGAGCACGGGCACGCCGCGGCCGGGCGCCGAGGCGGGCAGGACGGTGTCGACGGCGCCGGTGGCGAGTGCGGCGGCCCGCAGCCCCTGCGGGACCGCGAGGACCGTCTCGTGGCCCGGGAAGGCGCGGCGTACCGCGCGCAGGGCCGGGACTCCGGCGAGCAGGTCGCCCAGGCCCAGGGCGCGCAGGACGAGGACACGGGGGCGCGACGGGGTGCGCGGAGGGGGCATGGCGGTCAACTCCGGGCGCTGCGGGGCCGTGCGGCGGGCCGGGTGGCCGGGCCGAGGGCCGCCCGTTCGGCGAGTTCGGTGGTCGAGCGGCCGTCGAGGTAGGGCAGGAGCACGACCTGTCCGCCCCAGCTCCGCACCAGCGTGGCCTCGGGGAGCTCGGTCAGGGCGTAGTCGCCGCCCTTGGCCCAGATGTGGGGGCGCAGTTCGCCCAGCAGCCGTTCGGGGGTGTCCTCCTCGAACACGGCGACGGCGTCGACGCATTGGAGGGCCAGCAGCACCCGGACGCGGTCGGCGACGGGGACGAGGGGCCGGGTCCCGCCCTTGCGCCGCCGCACCGAGGCGTCGGAGTTGACGCAGACGATGAGGCAGTCGCCGGTACGCCGGGCCGCCTGCAGCAGGGCCACGTGGCCCGCGTGCAGCAGGTCGAAGCAGCCGCCCGCCGCGACGACCGTGCCGCCGTCCTCGCGGACCCGGGTGGCCAGTCCTGCCGCGTCGGGCGCGGGGGGCTCCCCCGCCGGGTCCGGCCCGGCCGTGTGCTGCGGTGCGGAGGTGGCCGGTCCGAAGGCCAGGGCCCGGGCGCCGCCGTCGGAGACGTACCGGGTGGCGGCGCGCACCGCCCCCTGGACGGCGGTCTCCGGCAGCGCGTCGTCGGCGAGGAGTCCGGCCGCGCTCACCGCGAACCTGTCGCCGGCGCCGCAGGCGTCGCCGTCGGCCGTCCAGGGGGCGGGAACCAGCAGGGGTTCCTCCCCGTGGGACAGCAGCGCGCCGCGGTCCCCCAGGGTCACCGCGACGGAGGTGACGCCCCAGGTGCGGATGAGCCGGCGGGCGTCCGCGGCGGAGCGGTGCAGCTCGGCCTGCGGGCCCTGCGGCGTCCCGTCCGGGACCGTACGGCCCCGGGCCTCGTCCGGGGTGGCGAAGCCGCGGGCCTCCGCCGCCGAGGGGGTGGCGAGCCGGACCCCCTTCACCGGCGGTCCGCCGCGCGGGTGGGGGTCCCATACGACGGGCACCCGCGCGGCGGCCCGGGTGAGCGCGTCGCGCAGGACGTCCGCCGCCCCGCGCCCGTAGTCGGCGACGAGGACGGCCCTGGCCTCCTCGACAGCGGCGTACGCCTGTTCGGTGGCCGCGGCGGCACGGCCGTCGCCGTCGTCCAGCCTGAGCAGGGGCACCCCGCGGGCCATGACCCGGGTCTTGCAGGGGAGTTCGCCGGTGAGCGGCAGCTCGATCAGCCGGACGCGGCCCGCCAGCAGCCGCCGGAGCGTCCGGCTCGCCTCGTCGTCGCCCAGCGCCGTGACGAGGGTGACCACGCGGCCGTCCGCCGCCCCGAGGCAGGCGGCGAGCGCCGCGCCACCGGGCCGGGTGGTGCGGCGGGCGCCGTTCACCACGGGCACGGGGGCGTCGGGGGCCAGCCGGTCGGCGTGGCCGGACAGGTCGTGGTCGAGCAGGGCGTCCCCGACGACGAGCAGGGGCGTGGGGCCGTTCATGCGATGCCCTCCCCGACCGGCGCGGGGGAGGGGGCGGGTCTGCGCGCCGCCTCACCGGCGGCCTGTTCCACGCCCTGGTCGAACGCCTCGCAGATCATGTGCACCGCCACCAGGTGGAGCTCCTGGACCGTCGCGGAGACGGGGGCGTCGACGCAGAGGGCCTCGTCGGCTGCCGCTTCGAGCGGGTTGGGGGCGGGCCCGGTGAGGGCCCAGACCGTCATGCCGATGCGGTGTGCCTCGGCCGCCGCCGCCAGCAGGTTGGCGCTCGCGCCGCTGGTCGACAGCAGCATCAGGATGTCGCCGGCCCGGCCGTGTGCACAGGTCTGACGGGCGAACACCTCCTGCACGCCGTAGTCGTTGGCGATGGCCGTCGTGGAGGAGGTGTCGGCGTGCAGGGCGAGCGCGGAGAACGGCGGCCGGTCGTCGCGGTAACGCCCCACCAGTTCGGCCGTCAGGTGCTGGGCCTGGGCGGCGCTGCCGCCGTTGCCGGCGACGAGGAGTCTGGCGCCGCCGCCGAGGCGCCGGGCGAGTTCGGCGCCCCAGCGGTGGACCACGGGGCACGAGGCACGGAACGCGGCGAGGGCGTCCATCAGGTCGTCGCAGTGCTGACCATCGGGGGTGACGTTCATCGGACTGCTCCCGAGAGTGAGGGGGCGGCTCGTACGGCGCTGTAGACACGGGCGACGCCGTCGGTGACCCGGTCCCAGGTGTAGTGGGCGAGGACCCTTTCCCGGCCGGCCGCGCCGAGGCGTGCCAGCCGTTCCGGGTCGTCGATCAGTCCTCTGATGACGCCGGCGAGCGCGCGGCTGTCGTCGTCGGGCGGGACCAGGGCCCCGGTGACGCCGTCGTCCACGGTGTCGAGGTGGCCGCCGACTGCGGTGGCGAGCACCGGGGTGCGGCAGGCCATGGCCTCGATGGGCACGATGCCGAACGGTTCGTAGTCGGGCAGCGAGAGCACCAGGTCGGCGCCGGACATCAGGCGGGGCATGTGGGCGTGGGCCACCGCGCCCAGCAGGGTGACGCGGTCCTGGACGCCGTACTCCTCGGCCACCTTGCGCAGGCGTTCGGCCTCCGGTTCGGCGAACAGCAGCGCGGCCTCGGGCCCGCCGGCGATGACGAGTTCGGCGTCGGGCACCTCGGCGAGCGCGCGGATCGCGCGGTCGAACCCCTTGCGCCGTACGAGCCGGCCGACGGCCAGCAGGCGCCTGGGTCCGGCCGCGGGACGGCGGGCGTCCCCGACGGGCGAGAACTGCACGGGGTCGACGCCGCACGGCACGACCGAGATCCGCTCGCGCGGCACCCCCATGGCGGCCAGCTCGGCGACCTCGTCGGCGCAGGTCGCCAGCACCCGTCTGCACTCCTGCCCGATCGCCGCCTCCAGCGCCAGACGCTGGGGCGGGCTGGTGTCGTCGGGCCCTTGGTGACGCCTCTTGACCGTGCCGAGGGCGTGGTAGGTCTGCACGACCGGGACTCCCAGGCCCCGGACGCCCGCCAGGGCCGCCGTACCCGACATCCAGAAGTGCGCGTGCACCACGTCCGGCGGTCCGGACCGCCAGAGTCGTGCGAGGAAGGCTCCGAACTCCGTCATGTGGGAGAGGAGTTCGTCCTTGGGCACCGGGGTGGGCGGTCCGGCGGGCACGTGGACGACCCGGTAGCCGCCCGGCGTGGTGACCTGTCCGGGCAGGCCGGGGTCGTCGCGGCGGGTGTAGACGGTGACCGCGTGACCGCGCCGCGTGAGGTGTTCGGCGAGTTGGGCCACGTAGACGTTCTGCCCGCCCGCGTCCGGCCCGCCGAGCTCGGCCAGGGGGCTGGCGTGCTCGGAGACCAGGGCGACGCGGGCGGGGGCTGGAGTCGCGTTCCTCATCGCGTGACCTCCTTCATCAGGTGATCCCAGTCGTCCAGGAATCGCTGCACCCCGTAACGGGCGACCGCGGCGGCCCTGGCCCCCTCCCCGACCCGTCTGGCGTGGCCGTGGTCGGCCAGGAAGGCGCGGATGGCCCCGTCCAGGACGTCGGGCCGGTTGGAGACGACTCCCGTGCCGTCCGGCACCGCTTCGCGGACCTCCGTGGTGTCCAGGGCCACGACCGGCATCCCGAGGAACATCGCCTCCAGGAGTGACAGGCCGAGTGACGTCCAGCGCACCGGGTGCAGGTAGAGCCTGCGGCGGGCCATGGCCGGATGGAGGTCGCTCTGCGGCAGGTCCCACGTCCGGCAGCGGTCGGGGGGCAGCCCGAGGTGCCCGGCGAGACCCTCGGTGCGCATGCCGAAGACGTCCAGGGGCGCGGCGCGCGAGAAGGCCGGCAGCAGGTCCGTCCCGGTGGTGCGCCCGCGGCGTACCGGCTCGTTGACCACGACCGCGGCCCTCGGCTCCTCGCCGGTCCACAGCGCGCCCGGGTCGACGATGCCGTGCTCGATCACCGTGGCCGGGGCCCGCCCGGTGTCCCACATCAGCCGGTTGAAGTGCGTGACGTGGACGACGGGGATGTCGTCCCGCTCGGCCAGTGGGTGGCGGGTGTCCGCCGCCGGGCCGTGCGGGCTGTTGTGCTCCACGTACACGGCCGGGACGTCGGTGCCCGGACGCCTGCCCGTCCAGGCGTGGGCGAGTTCCACCTCGTGGGGCCGTTGGAGGACCATGAGGTCGATGTCGCTGCGCCGCAGGTCCTCGGGGCTCACCTCGCGCACCCTGTCCGGCCACCGCCAGGTGCGGGCCCGCCCCAGGCCGTCGGGTCCGCGGTCCGGCGTGACAGGGACGAGGCAGGTGTGCGGCCCCTGGACGAACGAGGTGGTCCAGGAGCCGTGGACGTGCCAGATCAGGATGTTCATGCGGTCACCTCGATGAGTTCGCGGACAGCCCGCACCACGCGCCGGGGCGTGACCTCGTCGAGGCAGGGGTGGCCGGGGACGGGGCAGTGCCGGGCGCGGCTGTCGGCACACTTCGCGGACTGGTCGCCCAGCAGGACGGCAGGCACCCCGAAGGGGCCCCAGCGTTCCGCGGGCACGACCGGGGCGAAGAGGGAGACGACGGGTGTGCTTACCGCGGCGGCCAGGTGGGCGGGGCCGGTGTTCCCGCTGACGAGCGCGTCGGCGCCGCGCAGGACTCCGGCCAGGGTGCGGGGCTCGGTCCGGCCGCCGAGGTCCAGACCGGCCGATCCGCTCACCCGCCGGGTCAGCGACGTCTCCTGGGGTCCGCCGGTGACCACCACGCGGTGCCCGGCGTCGGCGAGCAGCTGCACTGTCTCGGCGCAGCGTCCTGGGCTCCAGGCGCGGGCCGGGGCGCTGGCTCCCGGGTGGACGACGACGTAGGGGCCGTTGCCGGTGAGGGCGGCCGTGTCGGGCGAGGGCAGCACCCGGAGCCTTCCGTCGTCGCCCCGGGGCGACGCGAAACCCATGGCGACGGCGGTGTCCAGCGCGGCCTCCGCCTCGTGCCGTCCGGGGAGCCGCCGGTGGCGGACGTCCAGCAGGGTGCCCGGGTGGTCGACGCTGTCCGCCCCGATCCGGCCCACTCCGGCCATCCTCAGCAGGAGCGCGGTGGGCAGGGGGCTCTGGTGGAAGGAGGTGAGGATCAGCGCGGTGTCGTACGCGCCGTCCCGCAGCCGCCGGGCCAGCGCCTCGATGCCGGCCTCCTCGACCGTCGGCGGCCGTACGCCTTCCCAGGGGGCTTCCCACACGAGTACGTCGTCGACCCCGGGCAGCAGCCGGGCGGCGGGTTCGCCCCGCGGGCCGCACAGCAGGGTGACGTGGGCGGCGTGCGCCGCTACCGCGCGGACGGCGGGCCCGGCGAGGAGCACGTCGCCGAAGCTGTCCAGCCGGGTGACCAGAGCCCTCATGCGCGGGCCTCCTGACGGTCCAGGACCAGCCGTACGGCGGTCAGGAGGTCGGGCGCGGTCCACCGTTCGGCCGCCACCTCGGCGGGCAGGGTGATGTCGTTGGGGACGAGGATGCCGCGGGCTCCGGCGGCCCGGGCGGCGAGGACGTCGGCCCGGATGTCGCCGATCACCACGCACTCCGCCGGTGGCACGCCCAGCCTGCGGGCGGCCTCCACGACCAGTCCCGGCCGCGGTTTGCGGCAGGCGCAGCCCGCGTCGGGGGTGTGCGGGCAGAACACCCAGGTGCCGAGGGTGCCGAGCAGGGCGTCGGCCCGTGCGTTGACCCGCAGCACGTCGTCCTCGCGGAGCAGTCCGCGGCCGATGCCGGACTGGTTGCTGACCACCCCCGTGGCGATGCCTTCGGCGCGCAGGAGGTCCACCGCTTCGCGCGCCCCCGGCAGGAGCCTGACCAGGTCGGGGTCGCCGTTGTAGGGGACGTCCTGGACGAGGGTGCCGTCGCGGTCGAAGAGGACCGCGGACACCCGGCCGTACGGTGGTGCGGTCGGGCTCACCGGGCACCTCCCCGTGACCGGACCCTCCGGTGCCGTACGAGGCCCGTGGCCCAGTGCCCGGCCGCGAGCGGCGGGATGGCGGCGCTGGTGACGGCCATGGTGAGAACCTCGTCCCGGGTACGGGGCCCGGGGGCGATGCGGGCCGCGGCGAACTCGGCCGTGCCCAGCGCCCACAGCGCTCCGGCGACGGCGGACGCGCGGCGGCGGCCGGCCGCCGCGCAGGCGGCGGCGGCCAGGGCCAGCCCGGTGACGGCCAGGTGGGCGGGGAGCCGGCCCCGGGGAGCGTGGGCCCGTATCCACCAGTCGGTGCCGTGCAGGCGGTTCATCAGGACGTCGTCCGCGTTGCCGCGCTGTGCCCGGAGGGAGACCCAGCGGTCCACGGGCCGGACGGGGTGGCGGGTGACGCGGTCGCCCCGGCGCAGGGTCCAGCCCGCGTCCATCATGCGCAGCGCGAGGTCGGCGTCCTCCCGGAAGGCGCGGCGGAACCGTTCGTCGAAGCCGCCCACCTCCTTGAGGGCGGTCGCCCGGTAGGCCATGTCGGCCGTGGCCCAAGCGGCCTGCTCCAGGCCGGCCGTGCCCCGCTCCCAGTCGGTGGGCCTGCGGTCCCCGGGCAGGGGGACGGTGAGCCGTCCCTGGACGCCGCCGGTACGGGCGTCCGCCGCCGCGAGGTCGCCGACGAGCCGGTCCGCCCAGTCGGGGAGCACCTGTACGTCGTCGTCGAGGAAGACCACCCAGGGCGCGGTGACGGCCCGCAGGCCGGCGTTGCGCGCCGCGGCGGGACCGCGGCCGCCGGTGGCCACGGTGCGGACGCGGTCGCAGAGTTCACCGGCCGCCTCGACGGGCAGGACGTCGTCCGGCGCGGGACGGTCGTCGACCACGACGACCTCGACCGGTCGTGGTCCGGCGGCGGAGTCCAGCGCGCGCAGGCAGTCGGCGAGGCAGGGGCGGCCGATGGTGGGGACGACCACCGCGTACTCCGGGGCGCTCATGCGTACGCCTTCGCCCGGCGGACCGCGAACGGTCCGAGGGCCAGGAGGTCGACGGGGGCCGAGCCGAAGCACTCCAGGGCGTCCCGGGGGTCGTCGACCATCGGCCGGCCCGCCGTGTTGAGACTGGTGTTCACGACGACGGGCAGTCCGGTAAGCCGTTCGAAGGCATCGAGCATCCGGGCCACGAGCGGTTCCGAGGCGGCGTCCACCGTCTGGATCCGGGCGGTGCCGTCGACGTGGACGACGGCCGGGATGCGGGCGCGCCACTGCTCGGCGACCTCGTGGACGAAGAGCATGTACGGGCTGGGCAGCGGGCCGTCGAAGAGTTCCGCCGCACGGTCGGCCAGCACCATGGGCGCGACCGGGCGGAACTCCTCGCGTCCCTTGACCGCGTTGAGCCGCTCCAGGTTCTCGGCCCGGCCGGGGTGGGCGAGCAGCGAGCGGTGGCCGAGGGCACGCGGGCCGAATTCGGACCGGCCCTGGAACCAGGCGACGACACCGTCGCGGCTGAGCTCCTCGGCGACGGTCTCGGCGATGTCCTCGGGCTCCTCGTACGGCACGGCCGCCCGCTCCAGCCGGCCGCGCAGTTCCTCGTCGCTCCAGCCGCGCCCGAGGGCCGCGGTGGGCATCGGGGCGACGGGCTCCTTCTCGTTGGCGACGTGCAGGGCGGCGCCGAGGGCCGTCCCGGCGTCGCCGGCGGCCGGCTGGACCCAGATCTGCCCGAAGGGGCTCTCCCGGTACAGGCGGGTGTTGGCCACGCAGTTGAGTGCCACTCCCCCGGCGAGTGTGAGGACGTCCTCGCCGGTACGGCCGTGCAGCCACCGGGCCAGGTCGAGCATGACGTCCTCCAGGCACTCCTGGGCGCTCGCGGCCACATCGGCGTGCTCCTGGGTCCAGGGGGCGCCGGGCGCCCTGCCCGGTACGAGGGATGCCCAGGGGACCGGCCGGGCCCGGAAGCCGCCCTCCCCGTCGGCGTGCACGTACTCCCGCAGCCGGTCCTTGAAACGCGGCTTGCCGTAGGAGGCGAGCGCCATGACCTTGAACTCGTCGCTGCTGCGCAGGAATCCGAGATGCTGGGTGAGGTCCTCGTAGAACAGCCCGACGGAGTCCGGCAGCTCCTGGGAGGCCAGCACGGTCAGCTCGCGGTTGACGTAGCGGCCCGCGAGGTGGGATCCGCACTCGCCCCGGCCGTCGAGCACGAGGACCGCGCAGTCGGGGTACGGGGACGCCTGGCCTGCGGACGCCGCGTGCGCCACGTGGTGGGCCACGAAGCGGACCTTCGCGGGGTCGAGTCCGGGCAGCGCCTCGGCGAGGAACTCCGGGGCGCGCCGGGCGTACTCCTGACGCAGGTGGTCCCACGGGTCGTGGAGGCCCAGCTGCTCGGCCGGGCGGGAGAGGTGCGCGTCGTAGGAGTAGGCGACCGCGTCCAGATCGGCGGGGGTCAGCCCGGCCTGTTCCAGGCACCAGCGGGCGCTCAGCTCGGGCAGTTCCCAGGCGGAGAACGGGAGGGGGCGCTTGCCGTGCTTGCGCCTGCTGAAGCGTTCCTCCTCCGCTGCCGCGACGATCCTGCCGTCCACGACGAGGGCGGCGGCGGGGTCGTGGAAGAGTGCGTTGATACCGAGGACGCGCATGGAAGCCTCCGTCAGAGCCGCTGGGCCGTCGCGGTGGGTTCGGGCAGGGACGAGAAGTAGGCGATGGTGCGTTTGAGGCCTTCCTCGCTGCTCACCCGGGGTTCCCAGCCGAGGAGTTCGCGGGCCAGCGTGGTGTCGGGCCTGCGCCGTTCGGGGTCGTCGACGGGGCGCTGGACGAAGGTGAGCGCGGAGGAGGAACCGGTCATGGCGATCACCCGGCGGGCGATGTCGGCGACCGGGACCTCCTCGCCGCCGCCGATGTTGACCGGCCGGACCGCGTGGCTCGCGGCCACCAGCAGGACGCCGTCGACCGTGTCGTCCACATAGCAGAGGGACCTCGTCTGGCTTCCGTCACCGGCCACGGTCACCGGCTCCCCGGCCAGCGCCTGGGAGATGAACGTGGGGACCGCCCGGCCGTCGTCGGCCCGCATCCGGGGCCCGTACGTGTTGAACATCCGTACGATGCCGGCGTCCAGCCCCTTGGCGCCGACGTGCGCGGTGACCAGGGCCTCGGCGAACCGTTTGGACTCGTCGTACACGCTGCGGGGGCCGACCGGGTTGACGTTGCCCCAGTAGTCCTCGCGCTGCGGGTGGACGAGGGGGTCGCCGTAGACCTCGGAGGTGGAGGCGAGAAGGAAGCGCGCCCCGTCGCGGTGCGCGATCGCCAGGGAGTTGCGGGTGCCGAGACTGCCGGCGTCCATGGTCTCCAGGGGGTGGCGCAGGTAGTGCACGGGCGAGGCCGGGCACGCGAAGTGCAGGACCAGGTCGTAGGGGCCGGGCAGTCCGGCGATCAGGGTGTCCGAGGACACGTCGCACTGCACGAAGCGGAATCCGGGCCGTCCGGCCAGATGGGCGATGTTGCGGCTGGATCCGGAGAGCAGGTTGTCCGCGCAGTCGACTTCGACTCCCGAATCCAGCAGCCGCTCGCACAGGTGGGAGCCGAGGAAACCCGCGCCCCCGGTGACAACGGCGCGGCGCCACGGGGGCGGTGTCGTCATGGAAGTCATAGGACGGCCTTTCGTCCGCTGCGAGGGGGCCTCCCGCCCCCGGAGGGGTCGGCGGGACCTGCCCGGCCCGGGTGACCGGCTCGTGTTCCGGGATCGGTCCGCGAAGGGCGGCACCCGTCCGGGGTGCCGCTCAGCGCGTGGCCGCCGTGGTCCCGACGGCACGGCCAGCCGGGTAACCAGGACAGTTGCCTTCACACCTCGCATTCTGCTTGTTTCGTCCATCGCGGGCATCACCGCAGGTGAACGCGGTGGGAGTGAGCGGTTTGCACTCGAATGGACTCGTCGCTCCGGCGCCGGGTCAGCGACGCCCGCGGGTCGGCACGGGGCGCTGCGCGCCTCCCGTGGCCTCGGCGGGCCCGCGTTCCCTGAGGACCCCCTCGCGCAGGCTGCGGCAGGACTTGCTGATCAGGCGCGAGACGTGCATCTGGGAGATGCCCAGTTCGGCGGCGATGGCGCTTTGCGTTATACCGACGAAGAAGCGCAGGTAGAGCACGTGGCGTTCGCGCTCCGAGAGCCGCCGGAGGCCCGGTTTCACCGATTCACGGTCGACCACCAGATCGAACCCGGTGTCGATCCGGCCCATGCTCTCGCCGAGGGACCGACCGCCGTCGGTGCCGGGGATGTCCGCGTCGGTGGAGAGCGTGCTGAAACTGTGGAGGGCCTCGCTGCCTTGGCGGACCTCCTCATCGGTCAGGCCGGTGTACGCGGCGATCCTGCGGTCCGTCACCGTGCCGCCCTTCGCGGACAACTCGGCGTGGGCGGCGCGTACGACGTTGCGCAGGTCCTGGACGCGGCGGGGCACGTGCACCGACCAGGCCCGGTCCCTGAAGTGCCTCTTGATCTCGCCCGTGATCGTGGGGACGGCGTAACTGGCGAACGCGTTGCCCAGACCGGGGTCGTAACGGTCGACCGCGTTGACCAGCCCGACCGCCGCGACCTGCCGCAGGTCCTCCAGGGACTCGCCCCGGTTGCGGAAGCGGCCGGCCAGGCGGTACGCCATGGGGAGCCAGGCCCGGATGAGGTCGTCCCGCAGCCGGTCCCTCTCGGGACCGGGGGACAGTGCGGCGAGGCGCTGGAAGGCCGCCGCGGTGACGGGGTCGGCACGCCGGTCGTCGGCACACATGTGAGCCACCCAACTCCTCGCCGTACACAGACGCACCCCACCACCAGTGCGATGAAAACAAAGGATGGCGGTGTCCGCTCGCCGGGCGGCCGGGATGGCGCCGGGCGCGGCGGGTCCGCTCGGCCGATGGGGTGCACGGCGTGTGGTGAGCTCGCCGGCGGAGGGCGGAGGGCGGAGGGCGGAGGACGGAGGGCGGAGGAGACCTGCGCGGGGCCGGGCGTCGACGCGGACGGGGCCGGCGCGGCTCTCATACGCCACCGCACCGGCCCCGGGTACTGCGCCCCGTCCGTGACCCGGGGTCACGGACGGGGCGCAGTGGGCTTCTCACGCCGTACTCTCCGCCTTCCCGCCCTCGTCCGGGGTACGGCTGAGGGCCCCGGGCCACCAGGCCTTCCGGCCGATGTCCCTGACGAGAGCGGGCACCAGGAGCGAGCGGACGACCAAGGTGTCCAGCAGGACGCCGAAGGCGACGATGAAGGCGATCTGCACCAGGAAGGCGAGGGGGATGACGCCCAGGGCGGCGAAGGTGGCCGCCAGGACGACACCGGCGGAGGTGATGACGCCGCCGGTCGTCGTCAGTCCACGGAGCACACCCTGGCGAGGTCCGTGGATCAGGGACTCCTCCCGGACCCGGGACATCAGGAAGATGTTGTAGTCGACGCCGAGCGCCACCAGGAAGACGAAGCCGTAGAGCGGGACGGAGGAGTCGGTGCCGCTGAAGCCGAAGACGTGCCGGAAGACCAGGGACGAGATGCCGAGCGTCGCGAGGAAGTTGAGTGCCACGGTGGCGACGAGCAGCACCGGCATGAGCAGGGACCGGAGCAGGCCGACGAGGATCACCAGGATGATCACGAGCACCACCGGCACGATGATGTTCCGGTCGTGTTCGGCGGTGGTCTGGGTGTCGTACTGCTGCGCGGTGTAGCCGCCGACCAGGGCCTGGGCGCCGGGCACGGCGTGGACCGCTTCCCGCAGCCGCGTGACGGTCTTCTTGGCGGCGTCGCTGTCGGCCGCGTCCGAGAGGGTGGCGTCGATCCGGACCCGGCCGTCGACGACGAGCGGTTCGCCCTGGCCGGGGCGGCCGGAAGCCGTCACCGGGAAGGCGTCCGCAACGCCGGGCGTCCTGCGGACCGCCTCCGTCACCTGTGCGGACCTGGCCGCGTCGGCGATCACGACCGCCGGGGTGCCCGAGCCGCCGGGGAAGTGCTTGCTCAGCGTCTCCTGCGCGGCGACCGACGGTGCGTCGTTGACGAAGATCTCCTTCAGGGGCACGCCCTTCGAGTTGAGCGTCGGTGCGAACGCGGCGCAGGCCACGAGCACGACGAGGGTGACGGCCCAGACCTTCCGGGGCCCGCGGTCGACCATCGCGGCGATCCGTGACCAGACGCCGGCGGAACCGAGACCGGAAGCGGAGCCGGAGCCCGCCTCCTCGGACTTCGGCCTGGCAGGCCAGTACGCTGTCCGGCCGAGCAGTACGAGGACGGCGGGCAGGAACGTCAGGGCACTCAGGACGGAGCAGACGATGCCGATGGCACCCACCGGGCCGAGAGCACGGTTGTTGGTGAGGTCGCTGAGCAGGAGCGCGAGCAGGCCGAGGGCAACGGTGGCGGCGCTCGCGACGATCGGTCCCGCCGACTCGCGGAGCGCCGCGCCCATGGCGGTCCAGCGGTCCCGGTGGCGGATCAGCTCTTCGCGGAACCGCGCCGTGAGCAGCAGGGCGTAGTCCGTGGCGGCGCCGATGACCAGGATGGACAGGATGCCCTGGACCTGTCCGTCCACACGCACGACATCATGCTCGGCGAGTACGTACACGATCGCGCAGGCCACGCCGAGCGCGAAGACGGCTCCGATGATGATGATCAACGGCAGCAGCACGCTGCGGTAGACCAGGAGCAGGATGACCAGCACGGTCACCAGCGCCACCACGACCAGCAGGCTGTCGATCCCGCTGAAGGCGTCGGCGAGGTCCGCCTGGCTGGCCGCAGGCCCGGCCACCTGGGCCGTCGTCCCCGGCACCTCGTCGGCCGCCGCCCGGACGGCCGCCAGGGTGTCCGGCAGCGCGTCCCCGAGATCGGGCCGCAACTGGACGACGCCTTCGAGTGCCTGACCGTCCTTCGACGGCAGTGCGGGGCTCACCCGGCCGGTCACGCCCGGCTCGCCCTCCAGCGAGGCGAGCGCGGCCGTGGCCGCCTGCCGCTGCTCGGCTCCGAGCTTCCCGCCGTCCTGCCGGGAGGTCCACACGACGATGGCCGGCAGGCTCTCCTGCCGGCTGAAGGCCTTCTGCTCCTCGATGACCCGGGTGGACTCGGCGCTCTGCGGCAGGAACGCGGCCTGGTCGTTGGTGGCCACCTCGCCGAGCTTGCCCGCGTAGGAGCCGAACGCGCCCCCGAGCGCGAGCCAGACGACGACGAGAAGTACGGGGATCAGCCGGCGAACCGACCGCGGTGCGGTGGACATTGTGCTCCCAGGTCGACCGAGGGACTTTCGGACGTCGAAGAATCCTTCGACGACGAGGTCCTTCAACAGCAAAGAATCTCAATGATTGAAATAGATTAGCGTGGCTGTGCGGGGTGGTGTCCAGCGAGGGCCCTGAAGGGGCCTCAGCGGGGAGGGGCCTGTATCCGGGACAGTTCGCCGTTGAGGCGGCCCAGGAAGCGGAGCGCCGCCTCCACCTCGCCGGGTCCCGCGGCCTCCCGGGCCCGGGAAGCCGCGCCGGCCAGCGGCATGAAGAACGAGCGCGCGGCCGCCTTGGCCGTGGGCTCGTAGTACAGGTGCACCACGCGCCGGTCGGTGCTCTCGCGCGAGCGGCGGACGTGGCCGGAGCGCTCCAGGCGGTCCAGGCACGCCGTGACGGCACCGGACGTCAGACCGAGGTGCTCACGCAGCCGGCCGGGTGTCAATGGAGCGTCGGCGTCGAGGATGGCCGCGAGGGCCTGTACGTCGGTCGCGTGCAGCCCCTGGGCGTGGGCGAAGGCGTGGACCAGCCGGTTGACCTCGCCGTTGACCCGGCGCAGCTGGACGGCGAGCGCCTGGAGCTCCGCTCCGGCGGATCGGTCGGCGTGGGTTCCCCCGCGAGCGTCAGCACTGTCCACGGCACCCATAGTAGAGCGGGCCCCGCACCCTCCCCGGCGCACGGGCCCGGCCGGCCGCGACCGTACCGGCCGGGCGAATTCTCTCTGTCCGCGCGTCGCGAGCACCCGGGAGGCACCCGGCTCGGGAAGTATCGGCACCGTAAGCACCCGGGCCCCACGGCCCGCTCGCCGAGCCACCGTCCGCAGGACAGAAGGGGGCGCCGTGCCGCATGCGGAGATCGTCGTCGTGGGTGCCGGTGCGGCCGGACTGAGCCTCGTCCACCGGCTGTGTGCCGGGCCGGGCACCGGGTCGCCGTCCGTACTCCTGGTCGACCCGCCCCCGGGCCCGCTGCGGCCACCGCCGCGCACCTGGTGCTACTGGGAGCCGCCGGGCGGGGAGTACGACTCCGTCCTGTCGGCCTCCTGGGAGCGGCTGCGGGTACGGGACGCGTCGGGAGCGGCCACGGTGGCCGAACCCGGGCGCCTGCGCTACAAGATGCTGCGGTCGGACGCCTTCGAAGCACTGGTGAACGCCCGGCTCGACACCGCGGCGAACGTCCGCAGGGTCGAGGCGACGGTGGAGAGCGTGCGCGACGCGCCGGGCGGCGGTGAGGTGATCGCGCACGACGCCCGGGGCGACAGGCTCGTCCTGCGGGCCTCGTGGGTCTTCGACTCGCGGCCTCCGGGGCGGCTCCCGCCGGCCCGCACCACGCTGCTCCAGCACTTCACGGGCTGGTTCGTCCGTACGGAACGGCCGGTGTTCGACCCCGCCGTGGCCGATCTGATGGACTTCCGGACCCCGCAGCCGCCGCACGGACTGTCGTTCGGCTACGTGCTTCCGCTCGGGCCGAGCGAGGCCCTGGTGGAGTACACGGAGTTCTCCCGCAGCGTGCTGCGTGCCGAGGAGTACGAGCGGGCCCTGCTGCACTACACCGGCGAGGTGCTCCGGCTGGGTGCCTTCTCGGTGTCCGCCGTCGAACGCGGCGTCATCCCCATGACCGACGGCCGCTTCCCGCACCGTGCGGGCCGGTCGGTCTTCCGCATCGGCACGGCGGGCGGGGCGACGCGGCCGTCCACGGGCTACACCTTCGCCGCCGTGCAGCGGCAGAGCCGGACCGTCGCCGCGCGGCTGCGCGACGGCCGCCCGCCACGGGTGCCGCCTCCGTACCAGGCGTGGCCGCGGGCCATGGACGCGGTGATGCTGCGCGCACTGGACAGCGGCAGGGTGCACGGGGCCGACTTCTTCCCGGGTCTCTTCCGCAGGGTCCCGGCGGAACGGCTGCTGCGCTTCCTGGACGGCACCGGCCGCCTGCACGAGGACCTCCTCGTCGGGGTGCGGACGCCCGTACTCCCCATGCTCCGTACCGTCGCCGAACTCCCTCTCCTCGCACGAGGACGCGGCCCCGCCGTGCCGTTCCCGCACCTCCCCCGCACGTCCGACCAGGAAGAGACCGACCGATGACGCTCCTGCGCGACGCCGAGTTGTCCACCGCCTTCGACCGTGCCGCCGTCTCCTGCGACCGGCCCGTCGCGGTCAATACGGGCTCTCACTCCCCCGTACGCCGGTCGGCACGCCGGCTGGGCCTGGCGGACGGCGGGCAGGGCAGGCGCCTGCTGGACCTCGGCTGCGGGACCGGCGCCTCGACCGCGGCCCTGCTGGCAGCGACCCCGCACGCGGGCATCGTGGCCGTGGACGCCTCCCCGGGGATGCTGGAGCGGGCGGCGGCCAAGGACTGCCCCAAGAACGTGTCCTTCGCGCATGCTCCGGCAGAGCGGCTGGCCGACGAGGGGGTGCGGGGCACCTTCGACACGGTGTTCGCCGCATACCTCTTCAGGAACGTCGGCGGCCCCGACGGTGTCCTCGCCCGCGTACGTCGCCTCCTCGCACCGGGCGGCCGCATCGGCGTGCACGAGTACACGCTCGCCGGCGGCAGGACGCACCGCGCCCTGCGGACGGCGGTCTGCCGGACCCTCGTGATGCCGGCCGGGCGACTCGCCGGGGACGGTCCTCTCTACCGCCATCTGTGGTGCAGCGTCCTGGAGTTCGACACGGCTCCGGCGTTCGCCGGCCGGCTGCGCCGGGCGGGCTTCACGGGGGTCCGCGCGCTCCCGCTGCCTGGCTGGCAGACGGGCATCTGCCATACGTTCGTCGGGCGCGGGCCCGGCGCGGGCACGGGCTTCTGATGAGGGGCGGGGTGCCGCGACGGGGCAGGGACCGGCGGGCGGCGGTCCTGCTGCCGCCGGGCGGTGCGGCGCGCTTCCTGGGCGCCGCGCCCGGGGTCGCCGTGATCGGCGGCGGCATCGCCGGGCTGTCGGCCGCCACCGCCCTGGCCGAGCGCGGGGCGCGCGTGACGCTGTACGAGAGCGGAACTGGTCTGGGAGGGCGGCTCGCGGGATGGCCGGTACGGCTCGCCGACGGCTCGGGAGCCACCATGAGCCGGGGCTTCCACGCCTTCTTCCGGCAGTACTACAACCTGCGCGGACTGGTGCGCCGGGTGGACCCGGGGCTCACCACGCTGACACCGCTGCCGGACTATCCGCTGCGGCACGGCTCCGGCCTGTACGACAGCTTCGCCCGGGTACCGCGTACGCCGCCCCTGAGCGCGCTGGGTTTCGTCGCGCTCAGCCCTGCCTTCGGCTGGGGGGACCTGTTCCGGATGAATCCGCGGGCCGCGCTGCCCCTGCTGGACGTGCGGGTCCCCGAGGTCTACGCCCGGCTCGACCGGACGAGCGCCCGCGACTTCCTGACCCGCATCCGTTTCCCCGAGGCCGCGCACCATCTGGCCTTCGAGGTGTTCTCGCGGAGCTTCTTCGCCGACCCGCGGGAACTGTCCGCCGCCGAACTCGTCCTGATGTTCCATATCTACTTCCTCGGGTCGAGCGAGGGCCTGCTGTTCGACGTGCCGGACGAGCCGTTCCCGCAGGCGCTGTGGGAGCCGTTGGGGCGGTATCTGGAAGGCCACGGCGTGCGGATGCGCACCGGCACCGCCGTGGAGCGGGTGGCCCCGGTGTCGGGCACGGGACTCGATGTCACCGCGGGCGGCCGGACCCGGCGCCATGACGCCGTCGTCCTCGCCCTGGACACCGGCGGGCTGACCGAGGTCGTCGCCGCCTCTCCCGGGCTCGGCGACGCGGGCTGGCGGGCGCGGATCGCGCGGCTGCGGACGGCCCCGCCGTTCCTGGTGTCCCGTCTCTGGCTGGACCGACCGGTGGCGCGGGACCGGCCGGGTTTCCTGGGCACCAGCGGGTACGGCCCGCTGGACAACGTGAGCGTGCTGGAACGGTGGGAGGGCGAGGCGGCGCGGTGGTCGCGGCGCGGCGGCGGGTCGGTCGTCGAACTCCACGCGTACGCCGTGGACCCGGGGGCGGACCGCGCGGCCGTCGAGGCGGAGGTCGTCGCCCAGCTGCGGCGGGTCTACCCGGAGACCGGGGAGGCGCGCCTCGTGGACGTACGGCACGAGTGGCGGGCCGACTGCCCGCTGTTCCCGGTGGGCGGCTATCCCGACCGGCCCGCCGTGCGTACGCCCGACCCGCGGGTGGTGGTGGCCGGCGATCTGGTCCGTACGGGGCTTCCGGTGGCGTTGATGGAGCGGGCGGCGACGAGTGGATTCCTCGCCGCCAACGCCCTTCTGGAGGGCTGGGGGGTGCGGGGGCAGACGCTCTGGACGGTTCCCCGGACGGGACGGTCGGCCGCCCTGCGGGCGCTGGCCCGGCTGGGCACGGACTGACCGGCCGGGGAGCGCCCACGCACCGGCGGGCGGCGACGGGCCGATCCCGGGGCCGGTCAGCCGGCCCGCCGAGACGCGCGGCCGTCTCGGTCGCCGGGGGTCTCGGCGGGCTCGCGCTCTTTTCGGTGCCGGCCGCCTCCGCCGGGGCCTCCGCCCCGCTCTCCACGGATTCACCCGTGTCCCCCTCGACGTCGGCCGCCGTCGCCGTCGCCGCCGCCGGCGGCGTCGGCTCAGCCCGGGAAGCGCCCCGTGCTGCGGAGCTCGAAGCGCCGTTCGGCATAGGCCAGGTCGTCCCGCCAGAGCCGTCCCGCGCAGGCGCGCATCAGCGGGCGCAGCACAGGCGCCGCCGCACGGGCCACGGTGAAACCGCGGCGGTCGGACGCGGCCACGACGGCCTCCGTCACCAGGGTCCGCGGCCGGCCGGTGCCGTCGTCTCCCAGTGGGGTGGCATGGGTCTCGACCACCGACCCCAGTCCCTCCCCCTCGACGATCCGCATGACGACCGTGCGGGGCTCCGGTGCGGTGAAGACGGCCCGCACCGGGACCACGACCCGTCCGGTCAGCTTGAAGGACACGTCCACGGCGAAGCCCTCGCCGTCCGGGTCGTCGCCGGCGTCCGGGTCGAGCACGGTGAGGTCGACGAAGGAGTACGGGTGGAACCAGGCGCCGTGCCAGGGGTCCAGCCGGTTGGCCACGACGTCCTCGGGTTCGCAGACGCCGGTCGCCCCGTACACGGCGTCGACCGCGCCGGCCGCCTCCGGCCTCGGCGGGACCACCGGGTGGTCCAGGGGTGTCTCGCCGCCGACGGAGTCCAGCCGCACCCAGGCCAGTACGCCGTCGTCGTGGGCGGGCAGCGGCTCCCAGCCGGCGAACGGCTCACCGTTCAGAGCCAGTCCGTGCCAGTGGCAGACGAGGGTGCCGCAGCGGACCCTGCTGTCACGCAGCGGGGCGCCGAGGTGGGGGCAGACGCCGGGGCCGGCGAGCAGCCTGCCCGCGGCATCGCGCCAGGCCACCACTTCGACGCCCGCGACGGTGCGGCCGAAGGGACGGTCCGAGGTGACCGCCCGGGAGGCGCCGATGACGTACCAGTTCCCGGAGGGACGGGCCTGGGCGCGTGCGAGGGCCCCGGCGATCAGGGCGGGCCGGGCATCCTGCCAGGTGGGGCGCTGCTTCTCCCAGGGGACGGGCGCGGGGCGCAGCCGCAGGGGGAGGCGGCCGCGCCCCCTCCGGCCCTCCGGCCTCACGCCGCCTCCCCGTGCACCCGCCGCACCGGGGGGCCGGAACGCCGCCGCCCGCCGGGCCCGGAGGTGACCGATCTGGCGGCCAGGGCACGCACGAGTCCGTCGAGGGCGACAGCGGCACGGCGCCGGCGCGGGACGACCGCCCGGCGGTGGAGGACCGCGTAGCCGTCCGCCTCGATCGCGTCGAGGATGCCGCTGTAGAGGACGAACGCGGTGCGGATGCAGGGACGTGACACGGGGGTGAGCAGGGCGAGTCCGGGCAGGGCCTGCCGGTAGACGGTGCGGTTGTGCGCGGCGGCGGCCCTCAGCACGTCGTCGACGCGCCGGTCACGGGTCCCGGTCGCTCTGCTCCGTTCGAGGCGCTGCCGCTCGACCCCGTGCGCGGCGAGCAGGTCCTCGGGGAGGTACAGGCGGCCTCGGTCCAGGTCCTCGCCCACGTCCCTGAGGAAGTTGGTGAGCTGGAAGGCGACGCCGAGTGCCGCCGCGTACGGCGCGGCCTCGGCGCGCGGGCCCACCGTGCCCAGCACCGGCAGCATCTGGAGGCCGATGACGGCGGCGGATCCGTGCGTGTACCGCCCCAGTTCCTCGTAGGTGGCGTATCCGGTCACCGTGAGGTCGCTGCGCATGGATGCCATGAAGTCGGTGAAGAGGCGGTGTTCGATGCCGTGGGTGGCGGCCGTGTGGGCGAGCGACCGGATCACCGGCTCCCGGGTGGGGCCCCCGCGCAGCCCGGCCTCCAGCTGCTCCTGGAGGCGGGTCAGGGCGAGCGCCCGCTCGTGGGGGGTGGCGCCGCTGTGGAGGTCGTCCACGATGTCGTCGGCCCACCGGGCGAAGCCGTAGAGGGCGTGCACGGCCGGGCGGCGGTCGGCGGGGAGCAGCCGGGTGGCGAGGAAGTACGTCCTGCCGTGGCGGGCGTTGAGCCGGCGGCAGGCGGTGTACGCGGCGCGCAGGGACGGTTCGCGGATGCCTGCCGCGTCGAGTTCGCGGGCGGTCATGCGGAGGTGCCTTTCTGTGCGGCTCGGGGTGTGGTGTGCTGACGGAGTCCGGTGATCCTCGCCGCCGCCAGCTTCCCCGAGATCAGCACGGTCGGCACGCCGACGCCCGGAGTGGTGCCGCAGCCGGCGAGTACGGCGTTGCTGACGCCTCGTACGAGGTTGCGGGGGCGGAAGGGGCCCGTCTGCGGGAACGTGTGGGCGGCGGAGAACGGGGTCCCGGCCGCGTGTCCCTGGGCGGTCCAGTCGACGGGGGTGACCAGGCACTCCTCCTCGATGGCGGAGCCGATACCGGTCAGCCCCCGCTTCTCGAGCACGGTGAGCAGGCTGTCGCGGTAACGGGGCGCCAGTTCGCCCCATGCCCGCGCGTCGGGGCCGATGTCGGTGTTGGGACAGGGCGCCAGGATGTAGTGGAGGTGTCGGCCCGCAGGTGCGAGGCCGGGGTCGGTGGCGGTGGGGCGGGTGATGAGCAGGGACGGGTCGGTCATGAGCGTGCCCGCGCGGGTGAGTTCGTGGAAGGTGCGCTTCCACGCGGAGCCGAACGAGAGCGTGTGATGGCCCAGTCCGGCCCAGGTGCGGTCCGTGCCGGCGTGCAGGACGACCGCCGACGGGGAGTGGCGCAGGGCGAGAGGGCGGCGGGGCCTGCGGCCCAGGAGCCGGTAGGCGGCGGGCAGGTCGGGGGTGAGGACGACGGCGTCGCAGGAGATGCGGTCGTGGTCGGTGACGACCGCGGTGACCCGGTCGCCGGAGCGCTCCAGCCGGGTGACGGCCTGTCCGTGGAGGAACCGCGCCCCGGCTTCGGCGGCCGACGCCGCCATGGCGCGGGGCAGGGCGTGCATGCCGCCGCGGGGGAAGTACACGCCGGCCACGGTGTCCATGTACGCGATGACGGCGTAGGCGGCCAGCGCCCGGGCCGGGGGCACTCCGGCGTACAGGGCCTGGAAGGAGAAGACCCGGCGCAGCCTCTCGTCCTTGACGAAGTGCCCGATCCGCGCGTCCAGCCGGCCGAAGCCGCCGAGTGCGGCGAGGCGGGCGAGGTCGGGGTGGAGGAGTTGGAGGGGCGAGTCGAAGTTGGTGTCGATGAACCGGCGCATCTGTACGTGGTAGAGGCGCTCCAGCCACGCCCGGAGTCTGCGGTAGCCGGCCGCTTCGCGGGGCCCGGCAAACTGTTCGACCGCGCTTTCCATCGCGCCGGCCTCGGTATGGACGTCCAGGTGCGTCCCGTCGGCGAACCGTGCGCCGTAGGCGGGGTGGAGGGGCACCAGTTCCAGCCGGTCGCCGAGGTGGTGGCCGACCGCGGCGAAGGCGTCCTCGACCAGGGTGGGCATGGTCAGGACGGTGGGCCCGGTGTCGATGCGGTAGCCGGCCAGATCCAGGCGCCCGGCCCGGCCGCCGGGTGCGTCGTCCCGCTCGACGACCGTCACACGGCGGCCGGCGCCGAGCAGGTGGAGCGCCGCGGAGAGGCCCGCGAGGCCCGCGCCGATCACCACGACGTGGTCTGTTCTCCCTTTCACGGTCAGCACCGGCGCTCCCCTCCTTCGGCCGGGACGGCAGGATCCCCGCGGCGCCCGGACGACGGGCGGGTGGCGGCGGGGGCCGTGGGGGGCGGTCCGGCGGCTGCCGCAGCCGTTCCGGTCGGTCCGGCGGCTTTCGACACCGGGCCGGTCGGTCCAGCGGCTGCCGAGGACGTGCCGGTTGTTCCAGCGGCTGCCGCACCCGTTCCGGTCGGTCCGGCGCCCGGGACTGGGCCCGGCGGTGCGGGCCGCTTCTCCCGGTGCCCCGTGGCGACGTTCTCGAACAGGGCGGCGAGCGCGCGGCCCGCGTCGGGTTCGACCGCCGCCCCGTCCAGGTGCCGTACGGCCTGCTCCGCGAGCCGGCGCGCCTCGTCCTCGACGGCGGCGCGGGCGCCGGTCGCCGTCAGCACCTCGCGTACCCGTGCCAGTTCGTCCTCGGCGAGACCCGGGTCGCCCACGACCGCGTCGAGGAGGCGTACGGCCTCCAGGTCCCCGGCCTCCCCGGCGCGTGCCCGGGCCACGGCCAGCAGGTAGGTCGCCTTGCCCTCGCGGATGTCGCCGCCCGACGGTTTGCCGCTGCCGGCCGGATCCCCGAACACCCCGGTCAGGTCGTCACGCAACTGAAAGGCGATGCCCGCGCAGCGGCCGGCCGCGCAGAGAGCGCGGGCGGTGTCCCGCTCCGCGCCCGACAGGGCCGCGCCGAGGGCCAGCGGGCGCTCCACGGTGTACAGCGCGCTCTTGAGGCAGGCCGCGCGCAGCGCCTGCTCCGGTGAGCGTGAGCGGGTGATCTGACCGTGCAGGTCGAGGTACTGGCCGGCCACCATCTCGGTGCGCATCGCCTGCCAGACGTCCCCCACGCGTCCGCGGACCTCCGGGGCCATGGGGGTGTCTGCGACGGTGTCGTCGGCCCAGGCCAGGGCGAGGTCACCGACGAGCACCGCCGCGGACCTGCCGAACGCCTCGGCCCGCGCCGGGTCCCCCGCCGTACGGGCCAGTGCGGCGAGGCCCACGTGCACGGCCGGCCGGCCCCGCCGCAGTGCCGAGCCGTCCATGACGTCGTCGTGGACCAGCGCACAGGTCTGGATGAGTTCGAGGGCGACCCCGAGTCGCAGCGCGGCCGTCACCGCCCGCCCGCCGCAGGCCCGCATGCCCCACCAGAGGAACGCGGGCCGCAGGCGCTTGCCGCCGTCCAGCGTGAACTCCGCCACCCGTTCGGCGACGTCACACGCGAAGACCGGGTCGACGGCGGCGGACCTGCCCAGCCGTTCCCCGAGGACTGTGCGGGCCGTGCGCAGTACCGCCGCGGCTACGTCCGCGTCCACGGCCGCCAGGTGCTCGGCCGGGGGCGCCGGGTGCGGCCCGTCCCCGGGGTGGCCGTCCTGCTCGTCGGCGCGTACGGGCACGGTGACGGCCCGGCTCTCCGGGCCCGGCCGGGCGTCGGCGAAGGGGGTGTCCTCCGTCGGGTGACGGCGCATCGCATGTCCCTCGGGTCGCAGCGGTGGGTGGGCGTGATCCGAGGGGACCACAACAGGCGGCTCCGCCCCGGTGTTACCGGGCCCGCAATCGTGTGAAGCCTCCGCGTACCCCGGCGCACGCGCGCGACACGCCGGGCGGAATGCCCCTTGGAGGGCGTGGGGGGCGAAAAACTGAGGGCTCCCCCTGGGGGCGGAGCGGAGGACCATGGAAAACGACGGCGAGCAAGCGGGTCTGCGGTGCCTGGTGACCGGGGCGACGGGGTACATCGGGGGCCGCCTGGTGCCCGAGCTCCTGAAGGCCGGTCACCGGGTGCGGTGTCTGGCGCGGAGCCCGGGGAAGCTGCGGGACTACCCGTGGGCGGGCGAGGCCGAGATCGTCCGGGGGGACGTGACCGACGCGGAGTCCGTCGGGGAGGCGATGCGGGACATCGATGTCGCCTACTACCTGGTGCATGCGATGAGCGCGGGCCGCGGTTTCGAGGAGACGGACCGTAAGGCTGCCCGGATCTTCGGCGAGCAGGCACGTGCCGCCGGGGTCCGCCGGATCGTGTACCTGGGCGGGCTCACCCCCGCCGGTATGCCGGAGGAGGAGCTCTCACCGCATCTGCGCTCGCGCGCCGAGGTCGGCCGGATCCTCCTCGCTTCGGGCGTGCCGACGACCGTGCTCCGCGCGGCCGTCATCATCGGTTCCGGTTCCGCCTCGTTCGAGATGCTGCGGTATCTCACCGAGCGGCTGCCGGCCATGGTGACCCCGAGCTGGGTGTCGACGCGGATCCAGCCGATCGCGGTCCGGGACGTGCTGCGCTACCTCGTGGGCAGTGCGCGCATGCCCGAGGACGTGAACCGCGCCTTCGACATCGGCGGGCCGGACGTCACGACGTACCGGGACATGATGCAGGCCTACGCGCGGATCGCGGGACTGCCGCACCGGCTGATCCTGCCGGTGCCGGTGCTGACCCCACGGCTGTCCAGTCACTGGATCGGGCTCGTCACTCCCGTCCCCCGCTCCATCGCGCGCCCGCTGGCGGAGTCCTTGCGGTACGAGGTCGTCTGCCACGAGCACGACATCGAGCGCTATGTCCCGGACGGCCCGGGGCAGCCCTCCTCCTTCGATACGGCCATGTCGCTCGCGCTGCAGCGGGTCCGCGAGGCCAAGGTGACGACGAGGTGGTCGTCGGCGGCCACCCCGGGCGTTCCGAGCGATCCGCTGCCCACCGACCCGGACTGGGCGGGCGGGAGCCTGTACACGGATGTGCGCGAGCTGGACGTGGACGCCCCGCCCGAGGCCCTGTGGCGGGTCGTCGAAGGCATCGGCGGTGACCACGGCTGGTACTCCTTCCCGCTGGCCTGGGCGGTCAGGGGGTGGCTGGACCGGCTGGTGGGCGGGGTCGGCCTGCGCCGGGGCCGACGGGACGCCGAGCGGCTCCGCGTCGGGGACTCGCTGGACTTCTGGCGGGTCGAGGAGATCGAACCGGGCCGTCTGCTCCGGCTGCGCGCCGAGATGCGGCTGCCCGGCCTCGCCTGGCTGGAGATGTACGCCCTGGAGGGGCCGGGCGGCCGGTCGCACTACCGGCAGCGGGCGGTGTTCCATCCGTCCGGTCTGCTCGGTCACGCCTACTGGTGGAGCGTGTCGCCGTTCCACGCCGTCGTCTTCGGCGGGATGGCGCGCAACATCGCCCGGGCGGCGGCCCGCGAGCAGGACGCGCGGCCACGGTCGTGAGCACCGCGGTCGTCCTGTTCACGTCGGACCTGCGGCTGCACGACCATCCGCCTCTGCACGCGGCCCTGGCGTCGGCCGGCGAGGTGGTTCCCCTGTTCGTCCTGGACGACGCCGTCGAGGGTGCCGGATTCGCCGTTCCGAACCGGCGGGCGTTCCTCGCCGACTGCCTGCGGGATCTCGACGCCGGGCTCCGCGACCGCGGCGGCCGGCTCGTCGTCAGGCAGGGGGACGTGGCGGGCGAGGTCTGCCGGGTCGTCGACGCGGCCGGCGCGGACGCCGTGCACATGTCGGCCGGGGTCAGCGCATACGCCCGGCTCCGTGAGGAGCGGCTGCGCGAGGCGCTCGGGGCACGGGGATGCCGGCTGTACGTGCACGACGCGGTGATCACCGCCGTCCCACCGGGCGAGGTGACGCCCTCGGGGGCGGGCAGGGACCACTTCGCCGTCTTCACCCCGTACTTCCGGCGCTGGTCCGGGGCACCGCTGCGGGCCCCCTTCGACGCGCCCCGCTCCGTACGCGTCCCGGAAGCGGCCGCTTCGGCGGCGCTGCCCGCCCGGGCGGGCGTCGCGGGCGTGTCGGCGGGGCTCGCCGAGGGCGGGGAGCGGGCGGGCCGGGCACGTTTCGCCGGCTGGTGCCGTCACGGTCTCGGGGCGTACGAGGCCCTTCAGGACGACCTGGCGGGTGACGCCACCTCACGTCTGTCACCGCATCTGCATTTCGGCACGCTCTCCCCCACGGAGCTGGTCCACCGGGCCCGTGCTGCGGGCGGACCGGGCGCGGAGGCCTTCGTACGGCAGTTGTGCTGGCGGGACTTCCACCACCAGGTCCTGGCCGCGCGGCCGCAGGCCGCCCACAGTGACTACCGCCCGAAGGGGGACCGCTGGCGCACCGAGCGGTCGGCGCGGGAGGACATCGAGGCGTGGAAGGAGGGCCGCACCGGATATCCGCTGGTCGACGCGGCGCTGCGCCAACTGCGCCACGAGGGGTGGATGCACAACCGGGGGCGGCTGCTGACGGCGAGTTTCCTCGTCAAGACGTTGTACGTCGACTGGCGCGTCGGAGCCAGCCACTTCCTGGATCTGCTGGTGGACGGCGACCTCGCCAACAACCAGCTCAACTGGCAGTGGATGGCGGGCACCGGCACCGACAGCCGGCCCAACCGGGTACTGAACCCCCTTGTCCAGGCCAAGCGCTACGACCCGGAGGGTGTGTACGTGCGCCGCTGGGTCCCGGAGCTCGCGGGAATCGAGGGAGCCGCGGTGCACGAACCGTGGAAGGTACGCACGGCCGGGCTCCGCGCGGGCTACCCGGAACCGCTGGTCGGGCTGGCGGAGGGCCTGGCCCGGTTCCGGGACGCACGAGGGCTCGACTGAGCGGATCGCGCACGTACGGGGCGGGTGAGCCGATGGGCGGTCCACCGTAGAGCCGGGCTCGTCGGTGGCCCCGTCGTGGTCCGTCGTCGGGGTGAGCTCGTCGGCGGGTCCGTCGACGGGGGCGTGGGGAGGGCGGTCCGCCGTTCAGATCTTGCGCCAGCGGGCCTGGGCCCAGGAGAAGGCGCCGAAGGCGGCCAGGCCGAGCGCGATCAGGGCCAGCAGCCAGGGCCCGGCGGGGGTCTCGGTGAACGACCGCAGGGTGTCGTCCATGCCCTTGGCCTTGCCCGGTTCGTGCCGGACGGCTGCGGCAACGGCGAAGCCGCCCGCCGTCGCGAAGAGGACACCGCGGGCGGTGCCGCCGAACACGCCGAGCACGTCGACCCCGCGGCGGGCCTTCCTGGACATCTCCGAGAGCTTCAGGCGCTTGTGGAACGCACGGGTGACAGCCCGGTAGGCCATCCAGAGCCCGGCACCGGTGACGACGGCGCCCGCGACTCCGACGAGCCACTGGCCTCCGGTCCAGCCCAGGACCCGGGCGGTGACGTCGTCGGTCTGCCGGTCGCTCGACCCGCTGCCACTGCCCTGGTCACCGGCGGCGTAGGAGAGCACGGAGTACGCGACGAAGGCGTAGAAGACGGCGCGTCCGGCCGCCGCCGCCCGCTTGCCCGGCTTGCGGCCGTCGGGGCCTGCCTGGCCGAAGCACGCCTCGGAGAGGCGCCACAGTGACATCGCGGCCAGGGCCGCACCGAGCGCCCACAACAGGACGCTGCCGAAGGGCTTGTCGGCTATCTCCGCGATGGCTCCTCCGCGGTCGGCCTGCTTCCCGCCGCCGTCGGAGAAGGCGATACGCAGGGCCAGCACGCCGACCAGGAGGTAGATCACCCCGCGTGCGACGAATCCCGCACGGGCTCCCACCTCCATGGCTCTGCTGTTCGCCGCCCCTCTTGCCCGGTTCCGTCCGTTCACCGTCAGTGCGTTCGTATTCATGAACGCCGGATTCCCCTGAACGGGCGATCAATGCCCTCTCCGGCCCCGACCGGACCGATCCGGACGTTCCGAGGTCGGCTCAGGCCTCCTCGGCGTCCTCCGCGGTCCGGCCCTTGGCGCGCCGGCCCACGACCGCGGCGGCGGCAAGGGCGCTGCCCGTGAACGCGAGGGCGACGGTCCAGGGCTTGTCGAAGAGGTGGCCCGTGACGTGGTCGACGGAGTAGCGGCCGGCACCCGTCAGGCCGATCGCGGCGGCGGTGAAGCCGAGGAACGCCGGGTACTCGTAGCCGCCGCCCATCGCGAAGAATCCCGCCGGGGCGTGCACGGCCACCGCACCGGCCATCGTGCCGGCGGCCGCGGCCCCCGCTGTCGGCGTGGCGAGGCCGAGAGCCAGCAGGATCCCGCTGCCGGCCTCGCCGACCCCGGCCGCGACGGCGCTGCGCCTGGGCGGGTGGAAGCCCATGGCCTCCATCGCGGCGGTGGTGCCCTGGATACCGCCGCCGCCGAACCAGCCGGCCAGTTTCTGGCTGCCGTGGGCGGCGAGGACGGCACCTGTACCGACCCTGAGTACGAGAAGTCCGAGGTCACGTCGGTTGAGGGCCCTCATGGGTGTCTCCTGTCGGCGAGTGACGGGTGGCGGTGCGCAGCCGTACGCACCCACTCTCGCCGGACCGGGACGGCGGGGTGCGATGGTGCTACGCCATGCGTGGCTCGCCCGTGCGGCGACTGCGCGAGCAGGTCTTAGGGTGCGACCGACGTCATTGTGCAACTTGTTGCACAAACTCGGAGCGGTGGTTTACAACTGGCAGGACGACACCGCGCGAGGAGACCCCCATGAGCCCGTACCCCACTCTGCTGAGCCCGCTCGATCTCGGCTTCACCACCCTTCCCAACCGGGTGCTGATGGGATCGATGCACATCGGCCTGGAGGAGGTCGAGCGCGGTTTCGAGCGGATGGCCGCCTTCTACGCGGCCCGCGCGCGTGGCGGGGTGGGGCTCATGGTCACCGGGGGCATCGCGCCCTGCGAGCAGGGCTGCTCCTTCCCGGGCGGCGCCAAGATGACCACCGAGGCCGAGGCGGAGCAGCACGCCGAGGTCACCGCCGCCGTGCACGCGGCGGGCGGCCGGATCGCGATGCAGATCCTGCACTTCGGCCGCTACGCCCATCACCCGGACCTGGTCGCGCCCAGCGCCCTGAAGGCCCCGATCAGCGGGTTCACCCCGCACGCCCTGACCGGTGACGAGGTCGAGGAGACGATCGAGCACTTCGTCCGGGCGGCGGGACTCGCGCGGCAGGCCGGTTACGACGGCGTCGAGATCATGGGCTCCGAGGGTTATCTGATCAACGAGTTCGTCGTCTCCGCGACCAACCACCGCGAAGACGGTTGGGGCGGCTCCTACGAGAACCGCATCCGATTCCCCGTCGAGATCGTGCGCCGGGTCCGCGAGCGTGTCGGCCCCGACTTCATCCTGATCTACCGGCTCTCCATGCTCGACCTCGTACCGGGCGGTTCCACCCTGGAGGAGGTCGTAAGGCTGGCGAGTGAGATCGAGGCGGCCGGCGCGACGATCATCAACACCGGAATCGGCTGGCACGAGGCCCGCATCCCCACGATCGCGACCTCCGTCCCGCGCGGCGCGTTCACCTGGGTGACCGAGAAGGTGCGTGGCGCCGTCTCCGTGCCCCTGGTGACGAGCAACCGCATCAACACCCCGGAGCTGGCCGAGGAGATTGTCGCCTCCGGGCGCGCGGACATGGTGTCGATGGCGCGGCCCTTCCTCGCCGACCCGGACTTCGTCGCCAAGGCGGCCGCGGGCCGCGCGGACGCGATCAACACCTGCATCGGCTGCAACCAGGCCTGCCTGGACCACATCTTCAGCCTTCGGATCACCTCCTGCCTGGTCAATCCACGCGCCTGCCACGAGACCGAACTGGTGCTCTCGCCGACCCGTACCCGTAAGCGCGTCGCCGTGGTGGGCGCCGGCCCCGCCGGGCTGGCGTGCGCGGTCACGGCCGCCGAACGCGGGCACGCGGTCACGCTCTTCGACGCGGCCGGCGAGATCGGCGGCCAGCTGAACGTGGCGCGCAGGGTCCCCGGCAAGGAGGAGTTCGACGAGACGCTGCGCTACTTCCGCACCCGGCTCGCCGAGGAGGGCGTCGACGTCCGGCTGTCCACCCGTGCCACCTCCGCCGAACTGGACGGCTTCGACGAGATCGTCCTGGCCACCGGCGTCGAGCCCCGCTCCCCCGCGATACCCGGCGTCGGGCACCCCAGTGTGGTCAGCTACCTGGACGTCCTGCGTGACGGTGCCCCGGTCGGCGAGCGGGTCGCGATCGTGGGGGCGGGCGGCATCGGCTTCGACGTCGCGGAGTTCCTCACGGACGGCGGTGACGCGGCGAGCCTGGACCCGGAGGTGTTCTTCCGGCACTGGGGCGTGGACACCTCCTACGCGGACCGGGGCGGGCTGCGCGCCCCGGAGCGCCCGAAGCCGCCGCGCTCGGTGCACCTGATCCAGCGGAAGGCGGCCAAGGTCGGGGCGGGGCTCGGCAAGACCACCGGCTGGATCCACCGCACCGAGTTGCGCCACCGCGGGGTCACGATGATCGCGGGCGCGTCCTACGACCTGATCGACGACGCGGGCCTCCACCTGACCGTCGACGGCGAGCAGCACCTGCTGCCGGTCGACACCGTCGTCCTGTGCGCGGGCCAGGAACCGCGCCGTGAGCTGTACGAGGAGCTGCGCGCGGCGGGCCGCCCGGTGCATCTGATCGGCGGGGCCGACGTGGCCGCCGAGCTGGACGCCAAGCGTGCGATCCGCCAGGGCACGGAGCTCGCCGCGGAGCTCTGAGGCCCCCGGGCCGCGCCCGCGCACCGGGCCGGACGGCCGTGATACGCGGGCCGGCCCGGGTCCGGCCGTCCCTAGGATGCACACCATGTCACTCCCGCACGCGATCCTCACCGCCCTGCTCGAGAAGCCGTCGTCGGGGCTGGAGCTGACCCGTAGGTTCGACCGGTCGATCGGCTACTTCTGGCCCTCGACGCACCAGCAGATCTACCGCGAGCTCGGCAAGCTGGAGCAGGCGGGCCGGATCAGGGTCCTGCCGTCCCCGCAGCCGGCCCGGGGGCGGAAGAAGGAGTACGAGGTGCTGCCCGCGGGGCGCGACGAGCTGGCCGGCTGGGTGGCGCTCGCCGAGGACCCGCGCCCTGTGCGCGACCCGCTGCTGCTGAGGATGCGGGCGGCGGCGGTGGTCGGGGCGCCCGGTCTCGTGGCGGAGCTCCGCCGGCACCTGAGGCTGCACCGGGAGCAGCTGGCGGAGTACGAGGAGATCGAGCGGCGCGACTTCCCGCCGGAGCGCACGGCGGACGAGGACCGGTTGCGGCATCTGGTGCTGCGCGGGGGCATCGATCTGGAGACGTTCTGGACGGGGTGGCTGACCCGGGCCATCGGCGAACTCGACGGGACGGGAGCGGGCGGCGACCGGGACGGCACGGGGGCCGTTTCCTAGCTGTATTGACCCGTGAGGTTGGGGACGCGGCTGGCGGGTGGTTGGCCTTTCAGCGCGGTGTGTCCGCGGTGGTGATTGTAGGTGTGCAGCCACTGC